>CAJLCS010000053.1 GCA_905205195.1 uncultured Eubacteriales bacterium | reverse complement strand
ATACTGGATGGACCACATCGACGCCATGGATGACCTGAAGCAGGGCATCGGACTGCGAGCCTACGGCCAGCACGACCCGGTGGTGGCCTACAAAGAGGAAGGCTACGAAATGTTCCAGGCCATGATCAACGCCATCCGGGAGGAAACCGTCCGGCGGATGTTCCTGGTACAGCTGCGTCCGGCCCAGGAGGTCAAGCGGGAAAAGGTGGCCAAGGAAACCGGCGCCACCGGCACCGCCTCCGCCGAATCCGTGAAAAAGCAGCCGATCCGCAACAAGGCCCAGAAGGTCGGCCCCAACGATCCCTGCCCCTGCGGCAGCGGCAAGAAATACAAGAAGTGCTGCCGGGACAAGGACATTGCCGCCGGTCTGAACCGGGAATAACGGACCGATGGCACTGAACACGATACGCCGGGGCGCGCTGGAATACCTGACCGCCGACTGCATCGCCGTGCCCCACGGGTTTACCACCCGGCTGGGCGGCGTCAGCGAAGGGATGCTGGCTTCCCTGAATCTGGGCACCCGCCGGGGGGACGACCCGGCCCGGGTGCTGGAAAATTACCGCATTCTCGGCCGGGCCATCGGCTTTGCGCCGGAAAATCTGGTGCTGACCCGGCAGATTCACTCCGACATTGTCCGCCGGGTGGGCCGGGCCGAAGCCGGGGCCGGGCTGTTCCGGCCCGATCTGGAGGGCTGCGACGGTCTGATCACCGACGAGCCCGGCATCGGTCTGGTGGCCTTCGCCGCCGACTGCACGCCGGTTTTGCTGTGGGACCCGGAAACCGGTGCCGTAGGCGCCGTCCACGCCGGTTGGCGGGGCACCGCCAATCGGATCGCCGCCAAGGCCGTCCGGGCCATGACCGACGCCTTCGGCACCCGGCCGGAGCATCTCCGGGCCGCCATCGGCCCCAACATCGGCCCCTGCTGCTTTGAAACCGACGCCGACGTGCCCGAGGCGATTTTAGCCTCTGTCGGCCCGGCGGCAAAGCCGTGGATCCGCGTCCGGCCCGGCGGAAAATTCGACGTGGACCTGAAGTCCGTCAACCGGCTGATTCTGGAGCAGGCCGGTGTCCGTCATATCGACATCAGCACCGACTGCACTGCCTGCCGGCCGGACCGGTTCTGGTCCCACCGCCGGGTGGGAGCCGCCCGGGGCGCCCAGGGCGCCGTGATTGTATGCAGAAAGGAGGAGCCTGCTTGAAGCTCCGCAAGTTTGTGCCGATTCTGCTGGCGCTGAGCCTGCTTTCCGGCTGCGCCGCCAAGAGCGGCGGTCATACCCCCACCGGCAACGCGCTGGTGATGGAGGACGACAGCACCATTGCCGCCCAGCCCACCGAGCAGACGACTGCCGACACTGTGACCATGACCTATCACCCCGATCTGACCATGAATCCCCTGGCCTGCACCGACGCCGCCAACCGGGCGCTGTTTTCCCTGCTGTATCAGGGGCTGTTCAGCGTGGACCGAACCTACCGGGTGGAGCCGCTGCTCTGCGACCGGTACACCGTGTCGCCGGACAACACCGTCTACACCTTTTACGTCACCCAGGCCACCTTCTCCGACGGCAGCGCCGTCACCGCCGCCGACGTGGCGGCCACCTTACAGGCCGCCCGGGAAAGCGACTACTACGGAGGCCGGTTCAGCCATGTCTCCGACATCAGCCAGAACGGCGACGGCGTCACGGTGACGCTGGACACCCCCTACGAAAATCTGCCGCTGCTGCTGGACGTGCCCATTCTCAAGGCCGGTCAGACCGACAGCACCCGCCCCATCGGCACCGGCCCCTACACGCTGGAGGAATCCGGCACTGGCGGCCTGCTGCGCCGCCGCAGCGGCTGGTGGTGCAAGGCGGCGCTGCCGCTGGACGTGCCGACGGTGACGCTTCAGACGGCGGGGGCCGCCTCCGAGGTCCGGGACCAGTTTGAGTTCGGCGGCGTGGATCTGGTCTGCGCCACCCCCGCCTCCGACAGCTACGCCAGCTTCCGCTGCGACTACGAGCTGTGGGACTGCGAAAACGGAATGTTTTTGTACCTTGCCACCAATCAGGAAAGCGAGGTCTTTTCCGACGCCACGGTCCGCAGCGCCCTGCCCTTCGCCATCGACCGGGAAACACTGGCCGGCAGCTACTACCATGGCTTCGCTCAGGCCGCTTCCCTGCCCGCGTCGCCCCAGTCGCCCTACTACAGCGACGCGCTGGCCGCCAAATACACCTACGATTCCGCAAAATTTGCCCGGGCGGTCACCGCCGCCGGGAAAAAGGGCGCTTCCGTGGTGCTGCTGGTCAACAAGGACGACGGCCTGCGGGTCCGGGTGGCCCGGGATATCCGGCAGATGCTCCAGAACGGCGGCCTGACCGTGGAGCTGAAGGCCCTGTCCACCGCCCAGTACAAGGAAGCCCTGCTCTACCGGACCTACGACCTGTATCTGGGCCAGACCAAGCTGTCGCCCAACATGGATCTGTCCCCCTTCTTCGAAAACTGGGGCAATCTGAACTACGGCGGCATGGACGACGCAGCCCTTTACAGCGCCTGCCTGGAATCCCTCGCCAACAGCGGCAACTACTACACCCTCCATCAGGCCGTCATGGACGACGGGCGGCTGTGCCCGATTCTGTTCTGCAACTATGCCGTTTACGCCACCCGGGGCCTGCTGAATCAGCTCTCCCCCGCCCGGGACAACCTGTTCTACTACTCCACCGGCCGGTCCCTTGCCGAGGCG
This sequence comes from uncultured Eubacteriales bacterium, assembly GCA_905205195.1. Classification (GTDB taxonomy): domain Bacteria; phylum Bacillota; class Clostridia; order Oscillospirales; family Oscillospiraceae; genus Faecousia. The sequence goes on along the minus strand of CAJLCS010000053.1, from coordinate 9,054 downwards.
CTGACGGTGGATATGCCGGAGGATTCGGCAGTCTCCACAGAACCCGAAAATTAACGGTTGCGCTTTTTGTCACTCTTTGATATAATGAGGCAGTAAGTTCCCATGTTCGAAGAGACCTACGGAAAGGACGAATCATGATGAAACGATTGCTTTCTCTTCTTCTGGCGGGATGCCTGCTGTTCGGCCTGACGGCCTGCGGCAAAAAGCAGCCGGAAACCACCACAGCCCCCACCGAAACGACTGCCCCCACGGAAACCGTCGCCCCGACGACGGTGCCTCCCACGGAAGATCAGGCCCTGGAGCCGGCTGTGGTTTACCGCAACCCCCTCACCGGCGAGCCGATGGATCACCGGTTCACCGCCCGGCCCTATGCGGTGACCATCAATAATATCGTGTACGCCATGCCCCAGTGCGGCACCTCCCAAGCCGACATTCTCTATGAGATTCTGGCCGAGGGCGGCATCACCCGGTGTCTGGCCATTTTCGACGACCTGAGCAAGGTGGAGCACATCGGCTCCATCCGCAGCGCCCGGACCTATCTCATCGATCTGGCCCTGGGCGTGGACGCCATTTACATCCACCACGGCTTCAGCGAGTACGCGCTGGCCGAGCTGCAGAATCTGGACGTGGACGATCTGTGCCCCCTCCGGAGCAAGGGCGGCTCCGCCTACTACCGGGACTCCTACCGGCTCAGCGCCGGTTATGATCTGGAGCACACCTCCTTTGCCGAGGGCGAGGATCTGGTCCAGGCCGCCATCGATCAAGGCTACACCCAGGAACGGCCCGAGGGCGAGAACTTCGGCTGGCGCTTTGTGGAGGACGGCACTCCGTCCGACGGTGCGGACGCCCGGGAAATCGTGGTGAATTTCCACGAAAACGGCAAAACCACCACCCTGACCTACGACGAGGCCAGCGGCACCTACAAGGCCGCCCAGTACGGCGACGCGCTGATTGACGGCAATACCAACGACACCCTCAGCTTCCGCAATGTGCTGATTATGAAGGCCTACAGCTACACCGATTCCGAGGGCTATCGGCAGTTCGTGGAAATGACCGACACCTCTGGCGACGGCTACTTTGCCTGCGGCGGCAAGCTCATCCCCATCCACTGGAGCCGGGGCAGCGTTGACGAGCCCTTCGTCTACACCAAAACCGACGGCACCCTGCTGTCGTTGGGCGTAGGCAAGAGCTATGTGGCTGTGGTGCCGCTGGACGGCGAGCCTGACTATCAATAATTTCTCTGAAAAGTTCCGGCGAAACGCCGGAACTTTTCTTATGCCGACATTTTTCCGTTTCTTTCTGCGGCAGTACTTGATTTTTTTCGGAATTTGCGGTATTTTAAAGATTACGCGGCGCGGCCGTCATTTTTTACGGACAGGAGCGATCCCATGCAAAGCAAAACCATCTCCATGACCAGCGGATCCCTGAGCAAGAACATTATCCGGTTCAGTATTCCGCTTGTTTTTTCCAACATCCTTCAGGTTCTGTTCAATATGTCCGACATTGCGGTGGTGGGCCGCTGGGCCGGGTCCCATGCGCTGGGATCCGTGGGGTCCTGCACCATTTTCGTCACGTTGTTTACGGGGCAGCTCATCGGCATGGGCAGCGGCATCAACGCCATCACCGCCCAGTGCATCGGCGCCCGGGACACCGGACGGATGCGGCGGGTGATCCACACTTCCCTGCTGATTTCCCTGATTTACGGCGTCCTGCTCACCGGGCTGGGGCTGCTGATTACCGACTGGATGCTGGGCATTCTGGGCACCAAGCCCGAGCTGCTGGACGGCGCGGCCCTGTACATGAAGGTTTACCTGCTCGGAATGCCCGCGCTGGCACTGTACAACTACGGCAACGGCGTCCTCAGCGCCGAGGGCGACTCCAAGCGGCCCCTGTATTATCTGGCCGCCGCCGGTGTGGTCAATATCATTCTGAATCTGATTTTCGTCATCTGCTTCCATCTCAGCGTGCTGGGCGTGGCGCTGGCCAGCGTGATTTCCCAGTATCTTTCCGCCGGGCTGATTCTGCTGCGGATGTTCCGGTGCGAGCCGGACTACCGGCTCCGCCTGAAGGAGCTGCGGCTCCACGGCGCCGAGTCCAGAACCGTGCTGATGCTGGGTATTCCCGCCGGATTCCAAAACGCCATTTTCGCCCTGGCCAATCTGTTCATTCAGTCCGCCGTCAATTCCTTCGACACGGTGATGGTGGAGGGCAATTCCGCCGCCGCCAACGCCGATGCGCTGGTGTACGACATGATGGCCGCCATCTATGTGGCCTGCACCACCTTCATAGGCCAGAACTACGGCGCCGGGAAGCGCAAGCGGGTGCTAAAAAGCTACCTGCTGTGCATCGCCTACGCCTTTGCCGCCGCGGCCGTGGCCGGTGTGCTGCTGCTGCTGTTCGGGCGGCAGTTCCTGTCGCTTTTCACCACCGACGCCGCCGTGGTGGACGCCGGTATGAAGCGGCTGCGGATCATGGCCTTCTCCTACTGTGTGTCGGCCTTTATGGACTGCACCATCGCCGCCTCCCGGGGCCTCGGCAAAACGGTCATTCCCACAATTGTGGTGATTCTCGGCTCCTGCGTGTTCCGCATTTTCTGGGTTTACACGGTATTTGCCCACTATCACACCATTTTGTCGCTGTATATCCTCTATCCCTTCTCCTGGATCATGACGGCGGCCTTTGAAATTCTCTATTTCCGCCGGGTGTACCGGACCGAGCTGTCCGCCCTCCCCGCCGAATAGACGTATCCCGCAATTGAAAACCGGCACAGCGGAAATTTCCGCTGTGCCGGTTTTTGTTTCTTTCATCGTAAGCCCCTCTCAGTCACCTGCGGCGCCAGCTCCCCCAAAGGGGGAGCCAAGGGCGGCTATCGCCGCCGCCCCAAAACGACGTAAATGCCAAAACCTAGCCACCGCACCAAAACACTGTACAATCAGACAGGAAAACGCGCCGAGGAAGGTAATGGGAAACGATTCAGTACCCGCGCGGAGCGCAGTCGAAAAAAACCATTCAATCGTGGCCGCTTCGCAGCTGGGTGGGCGTGCAGCCGTAGTATTTCTTCACTGTGCGGGCCAGATATTTGGCGTCGGAAAAGCCGCACTCCGTGGCCGCCTGCTCCACGGACACCGACCGCCGCAGCAGCAGCGTCCGCGCCTGCTCCAGCCGCAGCTCCGTCAGATATTCCACCGGGGTTTTGCCGAACCGGCGGTGAAACAGCTTCCGGAAGGTGGTCTCGCACAGCCCCGCCTCCAGGCAGACCTCCCCGATCCGCAGGTCCGCCCGGCGGAAGCCGGATTCCAGCAGCGCCAGCGCCTGCTCGAAGGCCGGGCTGTCGCCGCCGACGCCGTCCAGCTCGCTGAGCAGCGCCAGAAGCTGATAGGTCAGCCCCAGCGTCCGGTATTCGTCGCTGGCCCGGCGGCCCTGCCCGCTTTGCAGGATGGCCTCAAACAGCCGCCGGGCGCCGGGCGCCGACGCATACACCCGAATCGGCCCCGGGGACCGCTCCCGGAAATGAATCCGGTACAGATCCGTATCGTCGCACCGGGTTTCGTAGGCCGTCCCCGCCGGAAGGTACACCACGCTCCCCGTGGGCAGGCCATAACGCTTCGGCCCCGCCAACAGCGTGCCGCCGCCCTGCACCCGGTAGGTCAGGGCCGAAAAGCCCCGGGGCAGCACCTTCACCGCCGCCCGGTTCCATTGCAGCCGCCCTACCGACACGCTGCCCGGCACAATCTCCCACTGAAATCCCATACAGTTCCCCTCCTGCGGGCAGTATAGCACGAAAAAAAGTGGCTGTCAACGCGTTGAATTTTCCACTCGGCGTTGAATCTTCTCTGGTAAACCGCCGGAAAACGACTATACTGGAACCGACAAGGAGGGATCCCCATGACAAGCGCCTTTTTTCCGCTTTCCCCCGTGCTCACCGTTTCCGCGCCGGCTTTTCTGGACTGTCCCGGAATGCAGGCCCTCTGGGCCGGATTTACCGCCGGACAGGGGCGGCTGAACGTCCTGCCCCGGGCGGATTTTTCCGTTCTGACCCCGGATGCCGCGCCGATTTCCCTGCCGGAGGGCCGCCGGTTTGCCGCCTGCGTCACGGAAACCGGCATTTCGATGACCGCCGCCACCCGGGAGGACCTGATGCGGGCCATGATGACCCTTTGCTGCCGCATCGTCCGGGCCCCGGACGGCAGCCTCCGGATTCCCGCGGAGGCCTGGCAGGACGGATACCGGGTTTCCCGTCGGATGCTCCACCTGTGCGTCTTTCCGGAAACCACGGTAACCGCGCTGCATCGGCTGCTGCGGCTGGCGGCGGTGCTGCAATACACCCACGTCGTGGTGGAATTCTGGGGCATGCTCCGCTATGACGCGGACCCCGCCCTTTCCTGGCCCCAGGCCTTCGACAAGGCGGAGATCCGGCCGCTGCTGGAGGAATGTCGGGCGCTGGGCTGCCAGCCGGTGCCCATGTTCAATATGCTGGGCCACGCCAGCGCCTGCCGGGTCTGCGGCGGCAAGCACGTCGTGCCGGACCGGTTCCCGGAGCGGGTGGACCTGTTCACCCCCGACGGCTGGGCCTGGAACATCGAAAATCCGGCGGTACCGGCGCTGCTGCGGCAGGTCCGCCAGGAGCTTTACGGCCTGTTCGGCCCCGGCGACTATTTCCATCTGGGCTGCGACGAGCCGTACCAGACGGACCCGGCCTACCGGGCCGCCGTGCCGGAGTATCTCCGCCGCCTGACGGAGGAGGTCCGGGCGGAGGGCCGCCAGCCCATCGTCTGGGCGGATACGCTGCTGTGCGGCAGCGCCTGCGGCGCCGACGACAGCTACTATTGCGCCGCTCCCACCGCCGACGAAGCCCGGCAGCTCCGGAAATCCCTGGTGGCGGGCACCGTGGCCGCCGACTGGCAATACAGCGTCCGGCAGGGACCGCTGGTCACCGCCCTGGATCTGGCCCGGGACGGGCTGGAGGTGCTGGGCTGCCCCTGGCACTACGGGGACGAGCTTTGCCGGGCCTATCTGGACACACCTGGGCTTTCCGGCATCCTCGTCACCACCTGGCACACGCTGGACACCCGGCTGCTGTCCGTGGTCCAGTTCGCGGAGGCCTTCGGCGTCACGCTGCCGCCCTGGTTCCACCGGTCCGCCCCGCTGGCCGAGCTGGCGGCGCTGAACCGGGCGGTCCAGTTCGGGCTGCCCCTGTCCTATGAGGACTGTGGATGGCAGCGCCGTCAGGCCGGATTCGCCGGAAGCCAGTGACCTTTTTCGCCAAAGGGCACGCAAATTCGACGTGCCGCGCATACACTGCATTGGGATGGGAGGCCTCCCGAATCTCTCATCAAGGAGTTGTATGCAATGGCAAGATTCACCAACTACGCCACGCTGACCTATTCCGGCGGCGCCACCGATTCCAACACCGTCACCGGCGAGCTGCTGGACATTCTCACCTTCACCAAGCAGGCCGTCAGCGGCAGCTACCGTCCCGGCGGCCGGGTTACCTATGCCCTCGCCCTCGCCAACGACGGCGCCGCGCCGCTGACCGGTCTCACCGTCACCGATGATCTGGGCGTCACCGCGACAGGGACCGCCAATCAGGCGCCGCTGAACTATCTGGCCGGAACGGTTCGGTATTATGTCAACGGTGCCGTCCAGCCGGCCCCCGATGTCACCGCCGGGCCGCCGCTGCGGATTTCCGGCATCACCGTTCCCGCAGGCGGCAGCGCCATGCTGCTCTATGAAGCGGCGGTGACCGACTACGCGCCCCTGGGTACGGAAGCCGTGATCACCAACACCGCCACCGTCACTGGCGGCGCGCTGACCGCCCCGGTTACGGCCACCGCAACGGTGGAGATGGAGCCGCAGGTTCTGCTTCGCATCAGCAAGGCACTGTGCCCCGCCGTCATCACGGAAACCGGCCGCCTGACCTACACCTTCGTCATCGAAAACACCGGCAGTCTCCCCGCCGACGCGGAGGATGCCATCACGCTGACCGATCTGTTCAACCCCCGGCTCAGCGCCATCACCGTCACCCTGAACGGCACCGTCCTGGCCGAAGGAACCGGCTACACCTATCAGCCTGCCACCGGCGCCTTCGCCACGGTTCCGGGGCAAATCACCGTTCCCGCCGCCGCGTACGCCCAACGCGCCGACGGCACCTGGGCCGTCACCCCCGGCACGACGACACTGACCGTCTCCGGCACCGTATAACGCCCCATTTTACACGAAAAGAGGAAAAAGAGCAATGCTGCCTTACCTGCTGATGTTGGTTACCCTGGTGCTGGCCTGTTTGAAGGTCACCATTCAGGGTACCCTGACCCGTACCTTTCTGAAAAACACCACGGACATGATTTTTTACAATATGCTGGTGTTTTTCCTGATCGGTGCCGTGTATCTGGTCGCCACGCTGCCCGGTTTTCCCTCCTGGGTGACAGTCGGATACGCCGTTTTCTTCGGCCTGTTCGGCGCCGGATTCCAGATTCTCTACACCATGGCTCTGAAGGCCGGACCGGTGTCCGTGACGGTGCTGATTACCAGCCTGTCCGTAGGCATCACCACAATTTTCGGGCTGTTTCACTACCATGAGCATCTTGCCGTCACCGGCATTCTGGGACTTATCTGTCTGGCGGCCTCGCTGCTGCTGTCCGTGAACCTGCGGGAGGCCCGCCGCAGCCGGTTTTCCGGCAAATGGCTGCTGTTGTCCGTCGGCGCCATGGTGTGCAACGGGCTTACCGGAGTCATCACTAAGCTCCACGGCGACGCCCCCGGCCACAGCGGCAACAACGCCTACATGGCCGTTGCCTATCTGGTCGGCGGGCTGATGCTGCTGGCCATCTGGCTGACTCACCGGCGGAAGGAGCCGCAGACCGTCCCCACCGCGCCGAAATATATCCTGTCCATGCTGTCGGTGGGCGTGGTGCTGTGCATTTACCTGCCGCTGTACCTGTACGTCATGCAGCTGTTCGACGTGTCGGTCTTTTTCCCGGTGCAGAGCGCCGGTTCCACCACGCTGATCTCCCTGACGGGCATTCTGCTGTTCAAGGACCGGCTGAAACCGGCCCAGTACGTCGGGCTGGCCCTGGGCGCCGCCGCCGTGGTGCTGCTGGCCCTGTGACAGACAGACAAAAGCGAAAATGGGCGCTGCCGGATTCCGGCAGCGCCCTTGTGTTGTTTATTTATTTCACGAAGTCATCCAGCAGCTGCTGTACGTTGGCCTGGGCCGTATCCATCAGCGCCTGGACGTCCGCGTTTTCGGGGTCGCCCATGATCTGCTGAATGACGGCGGCCAGCTCCCGGTAGAGGTTCTGGGTGTCGCCCTCTTCTTCGACCTGAAGGGCGCCTGCCTGCTGCACGTCTTCATAGAATTTGCCGAACTGCTTGTCGAAATCGATGTTGGTCTGGTATTCCTTCATGATCTCGTTCTTCTTCTCCCGGGCGGCGGAGTCGTACACGGGGAAGTCGGGCAGGTTGAGGCCGTTCATGTCCAGCTGGTCCTTGAAATCGTTCCGCCAGGAGGTGTCCATGTCGGAGGTCACTTCGTTGGTCCAGGTGCCGTAGTGCATGAAGTACTCCAGCACGGCGATAACCTGATCATCGGTGGCGTTGGGGGCGAACCAGTAGCCGTCGCCGCCGGTCAGGTTAATCTTGGTGCCGTCGGGGCCGGCGGGAATGGAGATTTCGTACACGGCCTTGGGATCCATGCCGTCCTTATCGGTCCGGGACACGCCGGCGAAGCATCCGGAGTGGGAGAACGCCATGGCCGCGTTGCCGGCCTTCACGTTGTTCTGGGTCACGTCGAATTTGTCCACGACGGGGTCGCCGAAGATGGTGCCGGACAGAGCCAGATCCCGGTAGTAGCTCATGGCCGCCACGGCCTCGGGAGAGTTGACGTGGGCGGTGAAGGTGCCGTCGTCATTGGGGACCACCAGGTCGGCGCCGAAGTTCCACGCCACGTTGGTGAACTGCCAGCCGCCGTTATTGTCACAGGCCGTCAGGGTCAGGCCGCCCTTGCCGGTCTTGTCCTTGATGATCTTGGAGTAATCCAGCACTTCCTGCCAGGTGGTGGGCAGCTTGGGGGTGCCGTCGTCGTTGACCAGGCCCGCGTCGATAAAGACCTGACCGTTACAGAAAATGGACAGGGCGTAAGCGGAGTTGGGCAGGCCGTAGATCTTGCCGTCCTTGTCCTTATAGGTGTTGAGAATGTCCTGATTGAACTTCGTCAGGTCGATGCCGACGGCCTTGACCTGCTCGGTGATGTCCCGGCCCCAGCCGTTGGAGATCAGTTTGGTAGGCTCGGTGGCTGCGATGTTAATGACCGTAGGGATCTGGCCGCCCTCGAACATGGCGCCCACGGCACGGTAGTCATAGGTAAAGGCTTCGCAGACCCGGGTGTTGCCGGTATCCGCCAGGTATTCGGCGTTGCGATCGTTTTCCCGCTTCACGGCCGTTTCGTCGGCCCGGTCGGCCTGTCCGCCGTTGGTCCAGCTCACACCGTGAACCGTCCCGTATTTGTAATTGCCGGAGTCGGAATTCTTGTTGTTGCCCTTGTCGCCGCCGCAGCCTGCAATCAGGCCCGCCAGCATGGCAATTGCCAGGAGAACGCTTAAGAGTTTCAGCTTCTTCATTGTTTCGATCCCGCTTTCTGCAATAGATACAAATCCCGGCCCGATTGGAAGCCAGTCTTTGTTCTTTTTCATCATAGCACAGTGGATTCTGTTTGTAAATATCCGCAATTTATACAATTTATTGCCCTGTCGTTTTGTGCAAAGTGATTAGACGAATTTCCGACAGAGACGCTCATCCGGAATCAGGTGGAATTTCTCAGCAAGTAAAACCTCTGCACATGATGGCGCAAAAAGGCTGCCGTTTGCGCGGCAGCCCCTTTGCATTTAAGAAAGCTGGAACGGGTGAAATCAGGTGTTGCCAAAGTCGTCCAGCAGCTGCTGCACGTTCTGCTGGCAGGTATCCATCAGAGCCTGCACATCAGAGCCGTTCGGATCGGTCATGATGGCCTGGATGACGGAGGTCAGCTCGCGGTACAGGTTCTGGGTGTCACCTTCCTCT
>CAJLCS010000052.1 GCA_905205195.1 uncultured Eubacteriales bacterium | reverse complement strand
TCCGCCCGGGCGGCGTGCTGGAGCAGCGGCTGCTGGGCTTCCGGCAGGCGCTGGAGGACCACGGGCTGCCCTTCCGGCCCGACCGGGTCTTTGCCTGCGAATTCGACACCGACGCCATGCTCCGGCTCGGCGCCCGGCTGGCGGGGATGCCGGAGGTTACCGGCGTATTTGCAACGGCGGACCTGCTGGCTGCGGGACTGACGGCGGGGGCCGTCCAGGCGGGGCGGCCGGTGCCGGAGACGCTGTCGGTGGTGGGCTTTGACGACATTGCCTGGTGCCGGATGACCCGGCCCCGGCTGACCACGGTCCGGCAGGATGCCGAGCAAAAGGGCCGCCTGGCGGCGGAGCTGATGCTGCGGCTGCTGGCCGGGGAAGAGGTTTCCCAGCGGCGGATTACCCTGCCGGTGTCGCTGGTGGTCCGCGACAGCGTCCGCAGCCGCTGACATAAGGGCAATGTGCCAAAAAGTAGGGGCCGGATTCTGTCGGTTCTGCCAATTTACAAACGGGAAGTTATCTGCTATCATAGAGTTGGACGTTAAACGAACGACCAAATTCGGGAGGTTCAGTTATGGGTAAAATTGCGGATCGTTATTTTGAGGTGGACCCCTGGCGGATTGTCGAGCGGGGCTTTGACCCGGGCCACGGCGAAGTGGCGGAGTCCGTGTTCTCGCTGGGCAACGAGTACACCGGTCTGCGTGGCTATTTCGACGAGGGCTATTCCGGCCCCAGCCTGCAGGGCTGCTACATGAACGGCCTTTATGAAAGCCGGGACGTCAATCCCTCGGCGTATAAGGGTATGCTGACCGGGACGGATTTCATGGTCAACACGGTGGATTGGGTGTACACCCGGATCTGCTGCAACGGCCGGACGCTGGATCTGGCCAAGTGTGCGGTTTCCGACTTTGTGCGGAGCCTTGATTTCCGGGACGGCGTGCTGGTCCGGTCCTTCCGCTGGAAGCCGGACGTGACGACGGAGCTGGCGCTGACCTTCGAGCGCTTTACCTCCATGGAGGAGGAGCAGTACGGCGGCCAGAAGCTGACGGTGCAGGTCCTCTCCGGCACAGCGGAGCTGTCCGTGCTGGCGGGTCTGGACTTTACCCGGCCCCATGTGATGCAGGGCAAGTCCATGTTCACCATGGACCGGAAAAGCGCCGGTGAAAGCGGCTGCGACATTCTGGCTACCACCAACCGGACCCGCCAGAGCCTGTATGCGGCGGCGGCCTTCCGGGGCATGACGGGAACCGCGGAGGAAACGGACACGGCCGTGTCGGCGGTCCGGTTCCGCAAGACCCTCCGGACCGGTGAAACCGCCGCGCTGGAGCGTGTCGTGGCGCTGATCTGCGCGAGAAACGACCGGGAGCGGGCGGATTTTGACGATCGCTGCCGCGCCGCGGCGGAGCATCTGCAAGCCTGCGATTACGAGACCATGAAGGCAGCCTCCGCCGCCTGGTGGGCGGCCCAGTGGCAGGTGTCCGACATCGAAATCGACGGCGACGCGGACAACCAGCAGGGCATCCGCTTCTGCATCTTCCAGCTCCATCAGACGCTGCATACGGCCAAGTACGGCGCCGTGTTCGGGGCCAAGGGCCTGACCGGCGAGGCCTACAACGGCAACACCTTCTGGGACAGCGAGGTGTACTGCCTGCCGTTCTACCTGTTCAACAATCCGGAAGCGGCCAAGAGCATTCTCCAGTACCGCTACGACACGCTGCCCCAGGCCCGGGAGCGGGCGGCGGCGCTGGACTGCAAGGGCGCCTTCTATCCCATCGCCACCATCAGCGGCCGGGAATGCTGCGACCTCTGGCAGCACGCCAGTCTGCAGCTGCAGGCCTCCACGGGCGTGGCCTACGGCCTGTGGAACTACGTCCACCAGACCGGGGACAAGGACTTCCTGTATCATCAGGGCGCGGAGATTCTGGTGGAGCTGAGCCGGATGCTGGCGTCTCGGGGCGGCTATGACCCGGTCACCGGGAAATACGGCTACTACTGCGTCATGGGTCCCGACGAGTTCCAGATGATGGTCAACAACAACACCTACACCAACTTTATGGGCCGCAAAACGCTGTATTTCACGCTGGAAACGCTGGAAGCGCTGGAAAAGGACGATCCGGCCCGGTACGCGGAGCTGGCGGTGACCGAGGAGGAGAAAGCGGACTGGAAGGACAAGGCCGACCATATGGCCATCCTGTATGACGAAAAGACCAAGCTGTTCGAGCAGCACGAGGGCTTCTTCCACCTGCCGCACATCGACATCAACGCCATTCCCGTGACGGATTTCCCCCTGTACGGCCACTGGTCCTACGACCGGATTTACCGCAACGATATGCTCAAGCAGCCGGATGTACTGATGTTCATGATGCTCTACGGCTCCGAATTCACCAAAGAGCAGCTGGCGGCGAACTTTGACTACTACGAGCCCCGGTGCATCCACGAGAGCAGTCTGTCACCCTCCATCCACTCGATTCTGGCCTGCCGTCTGGATCGGGCGGCGCTGGCGGAGCAGTTCTTCGGCTTTGCCACCCGGATGGATCTGGACGACTATAACCGCAATACCCGGGAAGGTCTGCATACCACCTCCATCGCCGGTGCATGGATGAACATCGTCTACGGCTTCGGCGGCCTGAACAGCGACGGCGACGTGCCTGCGCTGGCACCCAAGATTCCGGCCAGCTGGGACAAGTACAGCTTTACGCTGCGGCTGGGCGAGGCTGTGGTAAAGGTCAGTGTGGAGCAGAACCGGACCACCGTTTGCAGCATTAACGGAAAATCCGCAGCGCTGCGCCTGTACGGCCGTGATATGACCGTGGGCACCGCGCCTTGCGTGTATACGAAGGAGGAAACATAATGGAATTTATCATCGAGAATCAGGACTATTCCAAAGAAGCGGCCGGTGACAACGGCAATCGATTCCTGATCGGCAACGGCTACATGGGCATCCGGGGCACGCTGGATGAGCATGGCAAGGAGGAACTGGCGGCGGTGAACCTGGCGGGCATTTACGACCGGGTCGGCACCGGCTGGCGGGAGCCGCTGAACGCGCCTAACCCGCTTTATACCGTGACGGCGGTGGACGGCAAGGTCCTGACGCTGCCGGAAACGGCGCCGGTGCGCCATCATCAGCAACTGGACTTCCGCTATGGCATTTTCACCCGGGAAACGGCGTGGACGGTGGGGGAGAACACCGTAACCGTCCGCAGCAGCCGGTTTGCCCACATGGCGGAGCATCATCTGCTGTATAGCCGGTATCAGGTCACCGCGGCCCAGGCGGCGGAGGTGGAAATCACCGCCGGTATCGCCCGGGACATCTGGGAAATCTACGGCCCCCACTATAACCGGCTGGACAGCGCCGCCGAGGGCGACACGCTGCTGTGCCATGCCTTCGTGCAGAACGGCAAGGATCAGGTGGCGGTGGGCCGCCGCTGCACCGTCACCGGCGGGAACGTTTCCGTGCTGGCCGGGGCGGAGGCCTTTACTTACCGGGTCCGGCTGGCGGCCGGGGAGACGGTGACGGTGGACTCCGTCAGCGCCATCTTCACCACCGCCGACGACAAGGCACCGCTGGAGGACGTGAAGCAGGCGCTGGAGGCTCCCGCAGGCTATGACGACGGCCTGAAAACCCACAAGGCGGCCTGGGACCGGATCTGGAAGGCCGGTGAAGCCGTCATCGAAGGCGACGACGACGCCTGCCTGGCCGTGAACTACTCCCTGTATCATCTCAATGCCATCGCCCCCCGGCACCGGGACGATCTGTCCATTGCGGCCCGGGGCCTGTCCGGTCAGACCTACAAGGGCGCCATCTTCTGGGACAGCGAAATCTTCATGCTGGACTACTTCCTGTATACCCAGCCGGAGGTGGCCCGTTCCATGGTGAAGTACCGCATCGAGACGCTGCCCGGTGCGCTGGACAAGGCCAGACATTATGGCTGGGACGGCGCGTTCTACGCCTGGGAGAGCCAGGAGGGCGGCTATGACGCCTGCACCGACTACAATGTGACCGATGTGTTCACCGGACGGCCCCAGCGGACCTATTTCCGGGACAAGCAGGTCCACATTTCCGCCGCCGTGGCCCGGGCCATCATGCTCTACGTCAAGGTAACCGGCGACAACCGCCTGCTGGCGGAGGGCGGCGCCAGAACCGTGCTGGAATGCGCCAGATTCTACTACTCCCTGCTGCTGCGGCGGGCGACCCGGGACATCTGGGAAATCCACGACGTCATCGGTCCCGACGAGTATCACGAGCGGGTGAACAACAACGGCTACACCAACCGGATGGCCCAGGCCACCATCCGCTGGGCGGTGGAGGCGGTTGGGATGCTCCGCCGGACCGATCCGGAGGCCTGCGAAACGCTGTGCCGGGAGACCGGCGCGGAGGAGCTGCTGGCCAAGTTTACCGACGCGGCGGACAAACTCTACATTCCCCAGCCCAACGGCGACGGCATCATCGAGCAGTTTGACGGCTATTTCGATCTGGAGGACTGCTCCATTGCCGACGTCCGGTCCCGGCTGCTGGATCCGAGAGAGTACTGGGGCGGCGCCAACGGCGTGGCGGCCCATACGCAGGTGCTCAAGCAGGCCGACGTCATCACCATGCTGGAGATGTTCCACAACGACTACAGCCGGGAACTGATGCAGAAAAACTGGGACTTCTACGAGCCGCGGACTGAGCACGGCTCCTCCCTCAGCGCCTGCATGTATGCGCTGGTTGCCTGCCGGTGCGCCCAGCCGGACCGGGCCTATCCCTTCTTCATGAAGTCGGCCAAGGCGGACTGGAACGGCGGCGGCAAGCAGTGGGCTGGCCTTGTGTACATCGGCGGCACCCATCCCGCCTCCGAGGGCGGCGCGTGGAAGGTGCTGGCCGAGGGCTTTGCCGGTCTGGAGACGGAAAACGGCGTGCCCAGGGTGACCCCCAACCTGCCCAGCGGCTGGAAGCGGGTGGCCTTCAACGTCTGCTGCGGCGGACGCTGGTATCATGCGGAACTGACCCCCGAGCAGGGGACCATTACACCAGCGGAGGTATAAACCAATGAAATACGATGCAGTTATTTTTGATCTGGACGGCGTGATCTGCTTTACCGATCACTATCACTATCTGGCGTGGAAGGCGCTGGCCGACGAAATCGGCGCCAAGTTCGACGAGAGCAACGGCGACCGGATCCGTGGCGTCTCCCGGATGGAGAGCCTGGAAATCGTGCTGGAGGGCTATCACGGCCCGGCCTTCACCCAGGAGCAGAAGGTGGCCATGGCCACCAAGAAGAACGACCTGTACCGCAGCTACCTGATGACTATGACCACGGCGGATCTGTCCGACGAGGTCCGGGACACCCTCAACGGCCTGCGGGCCAAGGGGCTGAAGCTGGCAATCGGCTCTTCCAGCAAGAACACGCCGCTGATTCTGGAGCGGATCGGCCTGGGCAAGTTCTTTGACGCCGTGTCCGACGGCAACAACATCACCCGGTCCAAGCCGGATCCTCAGGTGTTCCTGATGGCGGCGGAGATGCTGGGCCTGAAGCCCGACTGCTGCCTGGTGGTGGAGGATGCCGAAGCGGGCATTCAGGCGGCCGTCTCCGGCGGCTTTGACAGCGCCGCCATCGGCCCGGCCACCCAGTGCGGCAAGGCGACCTATAACCTGTCTACCTTCGCCGACCTGCTGAAGGTCACCGAGTAATCCTACTATCAATCATAAGGGCCCCGCTTGCCGTAAGGCAGGCGGGGCATTGTGCTTATTTGCAGCGCAGATCGCAGGCAGTCAGAATGCGGTTGGCCTCCGCAAGTTCGGCGGCGGTGGGAAGGCGCGGGGGGAGAACCGGGTCCAGGCCGATGGCCTGATATTTGGAGGCAATGTCGTTGTGATAGGGCAGCACGCGGACGGCGGTAACGCAGGAAAGACCGGACAGATACCGGGCGATGGCCGGAATCTGGTCGTCATTTTCCCCCGGCACAAAGGGAATCCGGATTTCCACTGCCGCACCGGCCTGATCGAGGTAGCGGAGATTGTCCAGAATCAGCCGGTTGGGTTGCCCGGTGCAGCGAAGGTGGACGTTCTCGTCCAAGGCCTTCAGATCGTACAGAAACAGATCGGTGTAGGGCAGCACCGCGTCAATGGCCTGCCGGGGGACAAAGCCGCAGGTGTCAACGGCGGTGTGAATCCCGTTTTCCTTCATGGTTTTCAGGATTTCCCGGCAGGCGGCGCTTTGCATCAGGCATTCTCCGCCGGAGAGGGTGATGCCGCCGCCGCTTTCCGCGTAGAAATCCCGATCCTTCAGCAGCGCGGCGCAAAGCGCCCGGGTGGTGGTTTCCTGGCCCAGAAGCTCCAGCGCCTCGCCGGGGCAGACATCGGCGCAGCGGCCGCAGGCGCGGCATTCGTCGCGGCGGAACAGATGCTCGCCGTCTCTCATGCTGTGGCAGGGGCAAACCCGGGCGCAGGCGCCGCAGCGCAGGCATTTGTGGGGATAAAAGGCAAGCTGAGGCCGGGGAGAAAAGGTTTCCGGGTTGTGGCACCAGCGGCAGCGCAGGGGGCAGCCCTTGAAAAAGACGGTGGTGCGGATTCCGTCGCCGTCATGGACGGCAAAGGGCTTGATGCCGGTGATTCGGACCTCCATGGCGTACCTCCGGCTACGCCAGGTTTTCGGCCCGGCGGATGTAGGCGTTCTGTTCGGCAGCGCTGAGGTTATTCCACAGCACGTTCCAGCCGCAGACTCGCACCTGCAGATTTTTGTACGTTTCCGGATGCTTCTGGGCGTCTCTCAGCGTTTCGGCGCTGACCACGTTAAACTGAATGCTCATGCCGCCGCCCTTCAGGTACGTCATCAGCACCGCCTTCATGATTTGCAGCCCCTCCGGACCGGAGACGGCGGAGGGGTGGAGCATCACATCCAGACAGTGGCTTTCGCAGTAGCGGTCCGGATGGGTATGCAGCGCCGAATGAAGCAGGGCGGTGATGCCGTTTCGGTCCATTCCCACGGAGGCGGAGGCGTTTTTGGACAGCTCCTCCCCGGCAAAGCGGCCGTCCGGCGTGGCGCCGGTCTTTTCCCCCTCCCAGACAAATTCCATGGCGGAGTGAATGGAGGCCTTGTAAACGCCGCCACGGGCATTGGGCCGGTTGTTGACGGCGGTGACGTAGAAGGACGACAGCGCTTCGGCATAGCGGTCCGTTTCCGGGTCGTCGTTGCCGTACTTGTGGGGGCTTTTCAGAATCTGCGTGTGCAGCGCTTCAAAGCCCGCCCAGTTTTGCGCCAGCGCGTCGCCAAGCTGCGCCGGTGTGACGATGTTCCGGTCGTACACAAACTCCTTGACGGCCATAACCGCATCGACCAGCGTGGCAAAGCCGCAGCAGAGGATGCTGGTATTGTTGAATTTGACGCCGCTCTGGTAAGCGTCCCTTCCCTGAACCAGCGCGGAGGAAACGGTGGCGGAATAGAGGTTGGACGGGTTGACGAAGGACAGATAAGGCTCGTATTGCAGCGAGACGGCGATGGCCTGCTCGATCAGGTGACCCCATTGCCGGAGCACCGCGTGGTAGAAGTCCTCGAATCGGGTCAGCGTCTGTGGCGGGGCGGTCCGCAGGCCGACCTGCTTCTTGATGCACCGGTCCCATCCGCAGGTAAAGACGTATTCCACGGCCTTGGCGGCGTTGACGTAGCCGGTGCCGGTGCTGACCTCCTTGGCACGGATGCCGGTTTCGTAGCAGCCGCGGATATCCATGGTCAGCGCTTCCTCGTAGGTGGCGCCGTAGCTCATGACGGCCCGGATCATGCCCGGCTCGCAGCAGAATACCAGACTGCTGTGGCCCCGGCGGATCATGTCGAACACCTTATAAAGGAGCCGATCCGGCGTGTTTTCGTTAATTTTCAGCTGAATTTTGGGATTGTAAATGCCAAGCTCGTCGTAGACATCCAGAATCAGATACGACAGTTCCGTATAGCTGCTTTCCCCGTCCGGCCGGGTGCCGCCCAGGTAGAAGGGCTGGCCCCAGTAGTTGCCGATGGCGGCCCACTGCATGAGAAAATACCGGAAATATTCCCGGATTTCCGTCTCCGTGCAGATGCCCTGCCGAAGATCGCTCTGATAGAACCGGTACAGCGATGCGTCCAGTCCGTTTCCGAGGGACCGGACCTGATAGGAATCAAAGCACTCGGACAGAATGAAATACAGATAAATCAGCTGCATTGCTTCATACAGCGTGCGGGGGGCGCCGTCCCGCAGCTGCAGCAGGCAGGCGGCGATGGCGTCGGCTTTTTCATGGTGCAGCGTACGCGCATACCGGCAGAGCCGATCGAGGAGCTCAAGCACCGCCTCATATTCCAGCTCCATGCCGTCGAAAAAGGCGGTCTGTTCGGGCGTCAGCGACGGCTGCGCCGCCCGGGCTTCCCGGATCCGGCGCAGAAGTCCCGGAAATCCGAGGCGCAGAATGGCGTCCCAGTCCGGGACCACATGGTCAAAGTCCATCCAGATGGCGCAGGCCCCGGAGGCGTTCAGATCCTCCATCGGCTCCCGCAGCCCGGGGAGAATGTCCCGGAACAGCTCCCGGCCCCATGGCTCCGCGGTGACGCGGCCTGCCAGGCGGTTGAGACTCCACAGGCCTACGAACCAGTCGTGCTCGCTGACGCACAGCCGGGTGCGGGCCATCACATAGGCAACGGCCCGGGCTTTGGCGACGGGATGGGGAAGACGGCGCAGCTCCGGCGCCAGCTCGTCCAGTCCGCGGCAGATGGCATCGTCGTCCAGACCGGTGGACGGATCAAAGGGCGTGCCGTGATAGGCCATACGGCGGTAGGGGTCAAAGGGGGCGTCGGTCAGGTGGTATTTGTTTTCGATCCAGGCTCTGTCCTGCTGAAACATGGAAGAAGCCTCCTTTCGCTTGATAGCGCTATCATAACGGCCGGCCGGGAAGGCGTCAAGGAAGTATCCGATTCTGATTGACTTTTTCGATACAATTTCTTATACTGAAATCGGGAGGGGACCAGGACATGGATATGCTGAGCTATGATTTTAACGTCACCGACATTGTGTTTTCCTGCCGCGTTCCGCCGGAGAACGTCCGGACGATTCACAGAAACCGGCCGTCCCACGGCGTGGCCTTTCATACGGAAGGGCTGAAAACCTACCGTTTTTCCGACGGAACGGTGCTGACAACCGGCGTCAACGATCTGATTTTCCTGCCGGAGGGTTCCGATTACGACGTGGAGATCAACACCCCCGGCGATTGCTGGGCCATCAATTTCAAAGTGACGGAATCGATACACCTGCCACCCTTTGCCTGCCATATCAAAAACGCGGCGAAGCTCCGGGGATTATTCAACGGGGCGGAAAAGGCCTACGGCGGCAAGCAGCCGGGGTATCGGATGCGCTGCCGGGGGATTGTGTACGAGATTCTGCTGACCGTGGCCGACGAGAACCGGCAGTCCTATCTTTCCGGCAGGCAGAAGCAGCTGATTGCACCGGCGCTGGAATACATCCATCAATCCTACACGGAAACGGAGCTTTCCGTCCCGGAGCTGGCGGCACGGTGCCGCATCAGCGAAGCGTACTTCCGGCGGCTGTTCGGCGCGTGCTACGGCGTTTCCCCCGTGGCCTACCTGAACCGCCTGAAGCTGGACCGGGCCAAGGAATTGCTGGCGCAGAGCGGCTGCCCCGTCGAAACGGTGGCGGCGCTGTCCGGATTTCAGAATACAAGCTATTTCTGCCGGTATTTCAAGCGGACGGTGGGCATGACACCGCTGGTCTACCGCCGGGAAAACGCCGCGCCGTAAAAAGCGGATTTCCTGTTGCGAAACGGCGGACAATCCGTTATAATAGCAGTATTCACGGCGCGGCCGTGGGAAAGCATGAGGAAAAACAGAATGTATGAAATCCGACTGATGTCCGTGATCGCCATCGGAGCCATTTCTCTGGTGGGCTTCGGCCTGCCCATTGCCTCCCTGCTGGTGCTGTGGCGCAAATTCCGGGGGGATCTGAAGCTGTATTTTGCCGGCTGGCTGGCGGCCTTTGCCGGGTCGTTTCTGTTGATGCAGATTCTCCGCAACTGCCTGGAGGTGATTCCCGGCGCGGAGACCATCCAGGCCACGCCCTGGTTGTACGGCCTGTGCATTGCGGTGCTGACGGTCCTGGTGGAGGAGGGCGCCCGGCTGTGGGTGTTCCGCCTGAACCTGAAAAATACCCGGGAAAACGATTATAACGCCTTTGTCTATGCTGCCGGGCAGATCGGTCTGCTGACGCTGGTCGTGGTGGGCATCGGAATGTCCGGCAACTATCCCATCGCCGTGTCCATGTATCAGGGCCGGGCGGAAATCTGGCTGGAGAATCTCTCCGGCGACGCGCTGGTCCGGGCACAGGAGGCCTTCCGGGAGATTGCCGACAAGCCGGTGGGCGAACTGTGGTCGCTGGCGCTGGAGCCGATTGCCACCATGGCGGTGCATATGGCGCTTTCCGCCGTGATGTGGTTCGGCTGCAAGGAGCGGAAAATCGGCTGGAAGCTGGTCGGCGCGACGGCGGGAATGCGGCTGGTCTTTGAATGGGTGGCCGAAGGCATGACGGCTACCAATCTGGCACCGCTGGCGGTGCAGGGCGTGCGCCTTGTCATGGCGGCGCTGTGCTGGATTCCTGCGGTGAAGGTATGGAAGGCAAACCACGCCGAAATGCCGGAGGAAGAGCCGGACGACGAAGCAATCTGAATACGAATAAAGAAACCGGAAAAGCACAGGCAGGCAGTTTGGCGACTGTCTGCCGTGCTTTCTTTCCGCGCTACAGAAAGGAAAACGTTTTTGTACATGAAAAACAGAGACTTTTTAACAGGAGTAAGGGAAGGCATGCCAGTCTGCATGGGATACTTTTCCGTCAGCTTCGGCTTCGGTGCCGTCGCTGTGACGGAGGGGATCCGTGTCTGGGAGGCGGCGCTGATTTCGGCCACCACGCTGGCCGGAGCGGGACAGTTTGCAGGTGTCACGCTGATTGTCGCGGCGGCCACCCTTCTGGAGACGGTGCTGACGCTTTTGGTTGTCAACAGCCGCTACAGTCTGATGAGCCTGGCACTGGGACAGCATCTGGCGTCGGGGACAGGCTTTTTCGGCCGGTGCGTCATCGCGTTTTTCAACACGGACGAGCTGTTTGCACTGGCGATGCGGCGCAGGGTGCCGCTGACTACTTCTTATATGCTGGGCGCCGGGACCGTGGCCTTTCTGGGCTGGGTCAGCGGAACGCTCCTCGGCGCATTGGCGGGGACGATTCTGCCGACCTCCGTGCGGACGGCGCTGAGCGTCATGCTCTACGGAATGTTCGTTGCCATCCTGATTCCCCAGGCCAAGGCGGATAAGCGGGCGGCCCTGACCATGGGGGTGGCAGTAGTGCTCAGCTGCTGCCTGAAATGGATTCCTGCGCTGAAATCCGTGTCGGCGGGGATGGGAATTGTGATCTGCACGGTGGCTGCGGCGGGGGCAAGTGCTCTGCTGTTCCCGGTGAAGGAGGAAGAAGTATGATCTATGCTTATATTGCCGTCATGGCGGTGACGACTTATCTGCTGCGGGCCGTCCCGCTGACGCTCTGGCACAAGCCGATCCGGAGCCGGTTTCTGCGGTCGTTTTTACATTATGTGCCCTATGCCTGTCTGGCGGCCATGACATTCCCGGCCATTCTCTATGCCACCAATTCGGAGTACAGTGCCCTGGCAGCCCTGGCGGTGACGGTGGTTCTGGCCTTCCAGGGGAAGAGCCTGATTACCGTTTCGGTGGCGGGTGCGGCCACGGTGTTTGTTGTGGAGAGGATACTGGAACGGCTGTAAAGAAAGAAAAAGAAAATTGCAAAAAGCCCTTGACAAACGGTGGATGATCTGGTATTATATCAAAGCTGTCC
>CAJLCS010000051.1 GCA_905205195.1 uncultured Eubacteriales bacterium | reverse complement strand
GCAGGAGACGATAGGTTGAATTGGGGTCGCCTTCAAAATATAGGACGCAGTCCACCATATGCTCCAGCACCTTGGGCCCGGCGATGCCGCCGTCCTTATTGTTATGGCCGAAGACAAAAACGGTGTTTCCCTCGCTTTTGCTCAGCTGCATCAGCGCCATGGTGCAGTCCTTCACCTGGGAGATGCTGCCGGGGGACGAGTCGTTTTCCTCGTTATAGAGCGTCTGGATGGAGTCCACAATCAGAATGTCCGGCTTCATGGCCTCGGTGGTTTCCAGAATGTCCGACAGTCGGGTTTCCGACAGGACAAACAGTTCCTCCGGGTCAACGTGGAGCCGCTGCGCCCGCAGGCGAAGCTGGCGCTCACTTTCTTCGCCGGAGATATACAGCACCCGGCGCTCCAGGCAGAGCTGATTGCAGATCTGGAGCAGCAGCGTGGATTTGCCGATGCCCGGCGCACCGCCCACCAGAACCAGCGACCCGGCCACGGCGCCGCCCCCCAGCACCCGGTTCAGCTCTCCGATACCGGTGGAAAACCGCAGTTCACTGTCGCCGTCCACATCACGCAGCCGTTTCGGCTCCCGGCTCATGCCCACGGGAGCCGATTTTGCTTTTCCGGCGGCAACGGGCTTTTCGATATGTTCCGTGATGGTGTTCCACGCGCCGCAGGACGGGCAGCGGCCCTGCCATTTGGGCGTCTCGTTGCCGCAGGCGGTGCAGTAGAAAACGGTTTTTGCTTTGGCCATAATCGGATCCCTCCGGTGTGTTTTTCCCTATTATAACAGCGGCGGGATAACCGGTCAAGTGTTCGCCAGAAAATTGCCGACGGCGGCGGCAAAAACGCAGCACAGCCGCTTCTGATAGTCCGCCGTCCGCAGCCGGGCCTCCTCGTCGGGATTGGACAGAAAGCCGCATTCCACCAGAATGCCGGTTCCCTTCAGGTGCTCCATCAGGTAGACGCCGGAGGCCTTTTTCGCCTTGCGGCGGCTGCCCGGATTCAGGGTGGATACCAGCATAGCCTGAAGCTGCTCCGCCAGGGCCTGACTGCCCGGCGTCGAAGCGTAGAAGACCTGAGCGCCGGAATAGCGGCCGTCGGAAAAGCGGTTCTGGTGAATGCTCACCAGCAGCCCGGAGGACGCTTCGTTGGCGATGCGGACACGCTCTTTCAGATCGGAGCTTTTCTGGGCGGCGATGGTGGCGCCCTCCGTGGCGACGGAGACGTCGGTTGTGCGGACCATCCGGGTCCGGATCCCCAGCAGCCGCAGCAGCGCCTCCAGCCGCAGGGCGATTTCCAGATTGATGGCGCTTTCCGCCGCGCCGGTGCAGGAGGTGGCGCCGCCGTCGATGCCGCCGTGACCGGCGTCGATCACCACGGTGGGAGATTCCGCAGCGGCGGGGCCGAGGACGGCGGCCAGCCGACTGCCGCCCAGAATCAGCGCCGGAAGCAGGGAAAACACAAGTAAATAAATCGCCGCCAGCCGCGGCAGCTTTTCCTTCATGGCCCTCTCCCCTTTCCTCCTATCCCTATGCACGCCCCGGCCGGTTCAGAACATCCCTCGCGGATGTTGCATAGACTGACCCGGAACGACAGTTCTCATCCTAAAATGATCGGAGGAATCCCCATTGGAGCGAACGCAAACATCCCGGCCCGGTGCGGAGGGCAGACTGCCCGCCATGGCACCGCTGGCCAATCCCTATGTCCCCTTTCAGCTGGAGCAGCCGCCCAAATATGAGGCCCGGAAGGCACTGATCCGCGGCACCCTGTTTCCGGGGCTGGACCTGCCCTTCCGGGGCATGGTCAACGAAACGGAAAAGCCGGATACCCAGCTGAGCCAGCTTCAGGCCCTCGGCTTTGCCATTGCGGAGCTGGCGCTGTATCTGGACACCCACCGGACCGACGAAGAGGCCCTGAAACTCTACCGGGAATACCAGCAGCTTTACCGGGCCGGTGCGGAAGCGTACACCGAAACGGTCGGCCCGCTGAACCATCAGACCGGCACCGGCGACACCTATCAGTGGCTGGACGATCCATGGCCCTGGGAGTATGCCGCCAACCGTCAGGAGGGATAAGCGATGTTCAGTTACAGTAAAAAGCTGCAATACCCTGTGAAAATCGACCGGCCCAATCCGGCGCTGGCCCAGATCATTCTGACCCAGTACGGCGGTCCGGACGGCGAGCTTGGCGCTTCCCTGCGCTATCTCAGCCAGCGCTATGCCATGCCCTTTGACGAGCTGAAGGGGCTGCTGACGGATATCGGGACGGAAGAGCTGGGCCATCTTGAGATGATCGGCGCCATTGTGCATCAGCTGACCCGGAACGTGAAGGAGGAACAGCTGCGGGAATCAGCCTTTGCGCCGTATTTTGTGGATCATGCCCTGGGGGTCTATCCGGCCTCGGCCTCCGGATTCCCCTTTACGGCGGCGTCGCTGGCGGTGAAGGGCGATCCTATGACGGACCTGACGGAGGACATGGCCGCCGAGCAGAAGGCCCGGACCACCTACGACAACATTCTGCGGCTCAGCGACGACCCGGACGTCAACGACGCCATCCGGTTCCTGCGGGAACGGGAAATCGTCCATTTCCAGCGATTCGGTGAAGCGGTGCAGCTGCTGCGGGAGAAGCTGAATCAGAAAAACGTCTATTTCTGCAACCCGGCTCTGGATCTTTAACCGACAATCGTCAATCAGAACCACCGGCACTGCCGGTGGTTTTCTTTCTACAAAAAAACGGAACGGCTCCGAGGAGCTGTTCCGCTTTGTGCTTCAGAAGAAGGTGACGTCCGGCCGCTGGGCGACGGCCGCCAGAATGTCCCCAGTTTCCGCCGTGCCGTCCCAGAGCATCTGGGCATACAACGCCGTGGGAAAATTGACGGCAGATTCCAGATAGCCGTCCTCCACCAGACAGGAAATGCTGTCCTCCGGTCCGCAGGCCTGAAGCATCCGCTGGGCGCAGCCGCAGTTTTTCATCCAGTACGCCTGCATGATCCGGAGAATTTCTCGCTTGAAGGCCGGGATTACCGGGGCGGTTTCACCGGTGGGGATGGTAATCGGGCCGGTCTGATGGCGGAATGTGCTCCAGTCCAGGCAGATGACGCCCTTGAACACGGCGCCGAAGCCGCCGCCCGGACGGAGCGTCCGAAGTGTCTGATGCAGCGCCAGCGTCTCGTTGAAGCCCGCCGTATTCTGAGGCATGTACTGATACGGGAAGGCCCCCACATCCTCCCAGACGATTTCTACGCGGCGGTCCGTTCCGGCGATGATGTCCAGATGGGTTTTCACCGAATCGGCATGGAGGCCGAACTGGAGCTGCAGCGCCGGTTCCTGCGCCAGCAGGATGCCCGCCGTCCGGTTGACCAGCTCCACCACCTTCTCGGCCACCAGCATCCCGCCGATCCGATCCGCCTTCAGCTCCGTGAAGGACTGGAAATAGATGCCGTCAAAGCCGATACCCCGGTACTGGCGGTTGTAGACCTCCACAATGCCGTCGCTCATGGCGTTCAGGTCGGACAGGTCCGCCGTGCTGCACTGCACATCCCAGCCCCAGGGATAGCCCAGATAGACGGCGATGCCGTAATCGTGGGCATAATCGATGACGTCCCGGATATTGGCGGGGGGATAGTCGTCCCAGACGGTCAGCAGATTCAGCTTCAGCTCCGCCATGTTCTGAATCAGGCGCTTGTAATCGCAAATCACATGGCCCCAGGTCCAGATGCCCCGCTTCCGCACACGGCAGGCGGACAGATAGTCGCAGGGCTTCATCGGCGCTGTGAACAGCGGCAGCAGATAGTAGGTGGGGCAATGCTCCACGGCGTCCCGGGCAAAGGGCAGGTAGTAGTTGCAGAAATCGGCGGCGGCGTAGAGAAGCGTGACGTCATCCCGGGCGGTCAGGCGGATTTCCTGTCGGTCGGCGTCCGCGTCATAGGGACTGACGAAAATCCGGTAGCCCTTCAGAGCAGGATCCACCGCCAGCGTCAGCGGATTGCAGCCCTCCGGCGTCCCGCAGAAGGCATCCGGGTCAATGGGATACCGGGCCATGCCCCGGCGCAGCATGGCGGCGGCTTTTTCGTGGCCGTTATCGGACAGATACCACGGTTTCATGGGTACATCAACTCCTTTCCTCTATTATATTGGTTTTTGACGCTGCGTACAAGGACGCCATTGACGAAATATCCGGACGCTATTGACTTCTTTGCCAAAATGCGCTAGGATGATCCCATGAATCTGACATTTGACGACAGCTATCAGGTGCAGCGGAAGGGCATCTGCTTTGCTGTCTATTCCGACACCTTCCGCAATCAGCCGAATACCAGGCTGATGGAGCCTCATCTTCACGGCGACATGGAAATTCTGGCCATTCTGAACGGCACGGCCCGGCTCCGCATTGACGGCACCGTCTGGGACGTGGGCGCCGGGGATGTGGTGCTCATCAGTCCCTATCAGGCCCACGACGGCCGGACCACCAGCCCGGATTTTGACTATCGCTGTGTGGATTTCGACGTCTCCCTGCCGGAGCTGGCTCACGCCCGGGAGCTGCTGGAGGGAAGCTTGGCCTACACGCCCTGCTCCCCTGCCGGAAACGCCCATCTGGACTGCATCTGCGGCAGCTTTGATGCCTATTGGCAGGCGGCGCCGGGGTGGCAGGCCCGGGTGAAGGCATATCTGATGCTGTTCTTTTCCTATCTGGACGGCGAGCTGAGTGGGCATACGCCAAGCCGGGCGACGCAGTTTATGAAGCGGGCCTCTGCCTTTGTGGCGGAGCATTATCGGGAGCCGATCACGTCGGCGGACCTGGCGGCGCTGTTTTCCTATGACCAGAGCTACGCCTGCCGCCGGTTTTACGCCTGCTTTTCCTGCCGGTTTTCGGAGTACTTAAACCGCTATCGGGTGGGCGTGGCCAGGAATCTGCTGTGCAGCCATTCCGTAGGCGAAACGTCGGCGCTGTGCGGCTTTTCGGACCCGGAGTATTTCGGCCGCATTTTCTCCCGGCTGACCGGCACCACGCCCAGCCAGTACCAGAAGCAGCTGCCATAAAATGACCGGCAGACGGAACAATCCGTCTGCCGGTCTATTGTCTTAAAATTCGGGATCGTAGGGCTTTGCCGTGCTGACGGCTACCGCCCGTTTGATTTGCAGGTTCCGGTATTTCACCCGGGTGCAATAGGCCTCAAAGCCCACCCGGCCGAAGCGGGAAAAATCGATGGGGTCGGGATCGTGAATTTCCAGCGCCAGCACGCCGTCGATGGCCACAAACAGGTCGTTTCCGATGTTGCCCACGGTCATATGGTAGATCTGCCCGGGGACAAAGGGGAACAGCTTGGTCTGCACCAGCAGGTCGTATTTGGGGGACTTTTCAAAGCCCACCATGCCTTCCCACCAGCCCTGAATTCCGGCCACATAGGCGGTGCCGCGGCAGTTGCGTTCCTCGTCCCAGCTTCCGTGCCACGTCACGTTGATATCCCGGGTGGCGGGAAGGACGGTGGCCGCGTCAAACTCCACCAGCACGTCGCCGAAATAGTCCGCCTTGCTCATGACCATGGCAGCACTGTTCTCACGGTTTTCGCCGATGAGCCACCCCTCCGGGTCCACCTGCCAGCGTCCGCCTTTGATTTCAAAGTCTTCCTCCAGCGATGCCGGGGTAAACGGGCGGTCGTAGAGGACCTCCAGCCCGGCGGGATCAATTCTGCTTTTGATTAACTGAATCATCGGATACGCCTCCTTTTGGGCATATTGTAGCATATCCGACTCAAAAGTCAAGGGAAATTTGTGAGATTACCGGTCCTCTTTCCCCTTCATCTGGGCCTGCAGATGCATGGACAGCACCGCCAGAGAAGTAGCCATATTCTCGTACTGGACCAGAATATGCTCCGGCACCTCCAGATGCACCGGCGCGAAATTCCAGATGGCCTTGATGCCGTTGGCAATCAGCAGGTTGCAGACCTCCTGGGCGCTTTTCTGGGGAACGGTGATAATGCCCATCAGCACCTTGTGAGACTTGCAGAAGCCCTCCAGCTGGGTAATGGGGTAAATCGGCTTGCGGATGCCGCTTTGATCCTCCGGCGGGCAAATGTCAAAGGCCGCCAGAATGTTCAGTCCGTAGGCGTCAAAGCCAACATAGTCCATCAGCGCCTGCCCCAGCTTGCCTGCGCCGATGAGGACGGCGTCGGTGGTGTTGTCGTAGCCGAGGAACTGCTCGATGTCGTCCACCAGCCCGGTCCGGAGATAGCCCAGCTTGGGCCGCCCGCCGTCGGACACCATGGCCAGATCCTTCCGGACCTGCACCTCTCCCATGCCGAGGGCGCCGGCGAGGGAGGTTGCCGAAATATAGGGCGGGGCGTTCTCCGGCAGCCCCTTCAGATAGGACAGGTACCCCGGCAGCCGCTTGAGAACGGATTTGGATATTTCTTTTCGCTCCATGAAGAATCCTCCTGCGTCATTTGATATGTCTGTATCGATACTAATTTTTATCGATTATATCATAATTCCGCCGGTTTGGCAAATGTTTTTTCCTTCAGACGCAGCTTGTCTGCCGGAGCATCTCCCGGCGGAGCCGCTGCATAATTCGCTTTTCCAGCCGGGAAATGTAGGATTGGGAAATGCCCAGCTTCTGCGCCACTTCCTTCTGTGTCAGCTCCTTCCGGCCGTTCAGGCCAAAGCGCATCCGGACGATTTCCAGCTCCCGGGGCGGCAGATCCTCCAGCGCCTGCCGCAGCAGCTGCAGATCCACGTCGTCCTCCAGCGGCCGCTGGATCATGTCCTCGTCCGTGCCGAGAATGTCCGCCAGCAGCAGCTCGTTGCCGTCGTAATCCATGTTGATCGGCTCTTCCAGCGAGATTTCCGCCTTCTGCCCGGCGATTTTCCGGATGTACATCAGAATTTCGTTTTCAATGCAGCGGGAGGCATAGGTGGCCAGCTTGATGTTCTTCTCCCGGCGATAGGTGCTGACCGCCTTGATCAGCCCGATGGCCCCGATGGAGATCAGGTCCTCCAGATTCACCCCGGTGTTTTCAAACCGTCGGGCCAGATAGACCACCAGACGGAGGTTGTGCTCGATGAGCAGCTGCTTGGCGTCCTCCTCGCCCCGTTCCAGTCCGTCCAGCGCCGCCTGCTCCGCCGCGCCCTTCAGCGGCGGGGGCAGAATATCGCTGCTGCCCACATAATACACGTTGTTTTCCGGCAGAATGCCGATCCAGACGAGAAATGTCTGCCATTTTTCCTTCATAACGTCCCTCCGATCAACGCCTGATACGCCCCCGACCGGCTCAGCCGTTCCGGTGCGAAGGCCACCAATATCCTTCCCTTTTCATGGCCGACCACCGACCGGTCACACCGGACCGCCAGAAGCATGGCCCCCTCTTTTCCAACGGCGTGATAGGGAATCAGCCGCAGCCCCGGCGCGGCCTGCCGGGTCAGCGTCTCCGCCGGATGGCGCAGCTGGTCCTCCGTCAGGCTCAGCAGCCGCCCTGCCACGGACGCATCCGCAACCAGCACCCGTTCTCCGGAGACGGGATCACGCAGCAGGTTGCCCGAGTCGTGGAGCGCCGTCAGATGCACCGTCCTGCCGCCCCATTGCAGCGTGACGGGGACGGCGGAACGCAGCCGGCCGGACCGCAGGGAAAACACCCCCATCAGCCCCACCAGCGCCGCTCCGGCGCACAGGCCGCCGAAGCTTCCCCTTCCAAGACCTGCGGCGGCGCCCCCCAGGGCAAAGCTGAGAAAGGCGAACAGCACCCCCCGCCGCAGGGCGCTTTGGGAGAAGCCGAAGGCCAGCACCGCCATCAGCGCCAGGAAAACGATCCGCCAGAGGATTCCGCCCAGAAAGGCCAGCGGCGGCACCAGGCACGCGCCGCCGTACACGCCGCCCAGCCCGGCGGCCAGGGCCGTCCTTCCCCACCCCGGCGGATAGCCGGACAGCCGGTTGGCGCCCATCAGCAGCAGCCAGTCCACCAGAAAATTCAGCAGCACCACCAGATCCAGATAGACCATCACGGCCCTTCCTCCCTTCCGATATCCAGTATACCGGAAGGACACAAAAAAGCCGGTCGCATCCTGCACGCCGCCCCGCGGCGGGATTTCCCCTGGCTCTGCCGGATTCGGGCCGGGCGGCGGCAAGGCGCAAAAAAGCGGCCGCTGATTTTCTCAGCAGCCGCCGGATTGGGTCGAGCCTTATTCCGTCCGCTCCACGGACCGGATATTTTTTTCCGCCTTCTGCCGGGTGACCATGACCTCATGGCCGCAGCCCTGGCAGCGGAGCCGGAAATCCGCCCCGGTCCGCAGCACCAGCCAGCGCTTTTCCCCGCAGGGATGGGGCTTTTTCATCACGAGAATGTCGCCTAATCGAATATCCATGGCTGCCTCACTTCTTCACCTGGTCCCAGTACTGCCGTGCTGCCTGCTCCAGCTTATTGGGTCCGTATTCGTAATAATGGGTTCCCACCAGATCATCCGGCAGGTACTGCTGGGCCACCCAGTGGTTGGGGTAGTCGTGGGGATACCGGTATCCCTGCTCCCGCTCCATGGTGTAGCTGTCGGCGTGGACGTTTTGCAGATGCCGGGGAAAATCGCCGCCTTTTCCCTTGCGGATATCGGCCATCGCCGCATCGTAGGCCAGGTAGGCCGAATTGGATTTGGGGGACGTGGCCATCAGCACCGCCGCGTCGGCCAGCGGGATCCGGGCCTCCGGCATTCCCAACATCAGCGCGGCATCCACCGCCGCCTTGACCGTGGGAATGATCTGGGGATAGGCCAGCCCCACGTCCTCGCAGGCGATGACCATCAACCGGCGGCAGGCCGACTGCATCTGTCCGGCCTCCAGAAGCCGGGCCAGATAGTGGACTGCCGCGTCGGGATCGGAGCCGCGGATGGACTTTTGCAGCGCCGACAGCAGATCGTAGTAGTTGTCCCCTTCCCGGTCGGCCCGGAGGGCGCTTTTCTGGGAAACGGCCTTGGCGTCCTCCAGCGTCAGCACCAGCTCGGTGCCTTCCGGCTTTCCGGCGGAGAAAAGAACCTCCACCGCGTTGAGGGCCTTCCGCAGATCACCGCCGCAGGAACCGGCGATGTACTCCAGCGCCCCTTCCTCCGGTCTGGCCGTCAGGCCGGTCCGCTGCTCCAGAAATGCCACAGCCCGGTGGATCGCTTTCAGAGACGCCTCTGCAGAAATCTGCTTGAATTCAAAAATCGTACTCCGACTGAGAATGGCATTGAATACATAGAAATAGGGATTCTCCGTGGTGGAGGCAATCAGGGTAATTTTTCCGTTTTCGATGTATTCCAGCAGCGACTGCTGCTGCTTTTTGTTGAAGGACTGAATCTCGTCCAGATACAGCAGTACGCCGTTGGGGGCCATGAAGGTATCCAGCTGGGCCACAATTTCCTTGATGTCCGCCGTGGAAGCGGTGGTGGCGTTGAGCTTATACAGGGTCCGGTTGGTCTGCTTGGCGATGATATTGGCCACGGTGGTCTTCCCGGTGCCGCTGGGGCCGTAGAAAATCATGTTCGGCACCTTGCCGGAATCCACCAGACGGCGAAGAATGGCGCCTTTTCCCAGAATATGCTCCTGCCCGTAGACCTCGTCCAGCGTCTGTGGCCGCAGCAGGTCGGCCAGCGGCTGATACATGGGAGGATCCCTCCTTTGCAATGCGTTTGCTTCAGTATACCACAGATTCCGGAAAAATGCACCATGAATTCTGCAAATATCCGAAAATTCGTTCAAAAATCCCTTCTCCGCAGCGGAGAAGGGATTTTTAGATCAGAAGGTTGCCACATCCGGCTCGGCGGGCTGGGCGTCTTCCACACGAACCGCCGTCAGCATCGGGCCGGTCTCGCCCTTGTAAAGCGGGTGTTTTTCCGCCGAAATCTTTGCCAGCACCGTCACCCAGCCCCGGGGCTTCAGGTTCTTGGCGTTTTCGTAGCGGCAGGGAATGCCGCAGAACTGAATGTCCTCCACGCAGCAGGTCATCACAAACCGGCCCGGGGCGAACATACTGTTCTTATCCCGGCGGAGCATGGCCACCTGCCCCTTGAAGCGGACGGTTTTTCCGTCGTATTTGGCGGTTTCCTCGTTCAGATCCCGGTACCACAGGGCGAAATCCTCGTCCTTGATTTCAATAATGGGGGCGTTGATGTCGAAGGGCAGCGGGTCCTGCACGTCGTCGTAGGCCGTGGTGCCGTCGGTGTAATCGTAAAGAATGTCGATCCGCCGATTGGCCGCCCGGGCCAGCTTGTGCAGAGGCATGGTGTCGGCCCCCGGCTTCAGCCGGTTGAAGACGATCATCTGGGCGCCGGTGAGCTTGTCCATCACCAGATTCCGCATATTGGCGTTGTAAGCCATAAACGTGGTGGAATCGGCGAACATGACCTCCTGCGCCACGGCCCAGTCCTCCGGGAACCGGGCGTACAGGTCGCCCACCAGCTGCATTCCGTTCAGCTCGGCCACCACCCGCTCGACCCGGTACTTTTTCGCCAGAGCCTGAAGCTCCTTGGTGGTGACGGTTTCCTGATCCAGCACTTCCTTGTAAACGTTCTGCT
The DNA here is from genome assembly GCA_905205195.1 of uncultured Eubacteriales bacterium. Lineage (GTDB taxonomy): Bacteria > Bacillota > Clostridia > Oscillospirales > Oscillospiraceae > Faecousia. The sequence continues at coordinate 1,630 of CAJLCS010000051.1, read as the reverse complement.
TGGGATAGGAAGAAAAGTCGTACTCCTCCTCCCCTTCCTCAAACACCAGCAGCAGCGTCCGCTCGCCGGCGTTGAACCGGGGATCCTCCAGCGTTTCCTGAATGAATTTCGTTTTGCCGGAATCCAGGAATCCGGTAAACACATAAACCGGTATTTGCTGCATGATACCCGCTTCCTTACACGCCGAACAGCGCAGCCACGCCGGCTTCGTCCAGCTTGGAGCCGATGACGCACAGCTTGCCCGTCACCGCCGCAGAGCCGGTCCGCAGGTCCTTTTCGCCGGGTACATGGTCAAAGTGAATCCAGCTGCCGTCGGTGCAGGGCACAATGCCCTTGGCCCGCAGGATCATGCCGTACTTGCCGGAGTCCATTTCCTCCAGCGCGTGAGAAATTTCCTCATGGGTGAACTTTTTCGCCGTTTCCACGCCCCAGGAGGTGAACACCTCGTCGGCATGATGATGGTGGTGATGATGATGCTCGTGCTCGTGGTCCTCGTCCTCATCGTCATCATGATGATGGTGGCAGCAGATATGATCGTGGTCATCATCATCGTCGTGGTGGTGATGATGATGGTGATGCTCGTGCTCCTCATCCTCGTCGTCATCGTGGTGATGATGGCAGCAGTGATGATCGTGATCGTCATCATCGTCATCGTCATCGTCGTCGTGATGGTGATGATGGCAGCAATGGTTGTCGTCCTTGTCCTCTTCCTCGGCAAGGTGCTCCTGCTCCATCTTGGCCAGCTCCGCCGCCAGGGACGCCTTGCCCTCCATGGCTTCGATCAGCTGCTCGCCGGTCAGCTCGGACCAGGGCGTCGTGACGATGGTCGCCACCTGGTTATGCTCCCGCAGCATGGCCACGGCCGCATCCAGCTTGTCCTGGGGGACGGAATCGGTCCGGGACAGGACGATGGTGGAGGCGGTTTCGATCTGGTTGTTGTAGAATTCGCCGAAATTCTTCATATAGACCTTGACCTTACCGGCATCGACAACCGCCACGGTATAGCCCAGCGTGACCTCGTCGCCGGTCACCTTGTTGACGGCGCCGATGACGTCGGACAGCTTGCCCACGCCGGACGGCTCGATGATGATCCGGTCGGGATGGTAGTCCCCGATCACCTGCTTCAGCGCCCGGCCAAAGTCGCCCACCAGACTGCAGCAGATGCAGCCGGAGTTCATTTCGGTAATCTGAATGCCGGAATCCTGCAAAAATCCGCCGTCGATGCCGATTTCGCCGAATTCGTTTTCGATAATCACAAGCTTCTGGCCCTTATAGGCCTCTTTGACCAGCTTCTTGATCAGCGTCGTTTTTCCGGCGCCGAGAAAACCGGAGTATACATCAATTTTCGTCATGGAAATACACCTTCCGTATCAAAATCAAGATACTATCAGTATACCACCAACGGCGAAAAATGACAAGTCAATTTTCAAATCTCTTTCGACGAAATTCCCTTGATTCCGACCGTTTTGCCGGACTACTCTATAAACAGGCGGCAGAAAATCCCCATGCGACAACCGCCGGACCGCCGTCCCGGCTCTCCCACGGAACGGCGGTCCTTTTTTCAGGAAACGGGAATCAGCAGCATCCGGTCGGCCTCCGGCTCGCCGGTCAGCTTGTTGGCTTCGGTGAT
>CAJLCS010000050.1 GCA_905205195.1 uncultured Eubacteriales bacterium | reverse complement strand
AGCACCCGGATTTCCACGGCGCCGTCGCCGCAGGCAATCCGCAGGCCGGTTTTGGTCAGGCCGAGGACCGTCCCCGGCACCGCGCCGGGCTTTCCTTCCGTCACGGCGGTTTCATAAATTTTGAAGCGGGTGCCGTTCAGCTCCGCCGTGGCCACCGGCCACGGGTTCAGGCCCCGCACCTGATTGTGCACCATCCGGGCGGATTTCGTCCAGTCAATGGGGCACATGGATTTGTCCAGCATGGGTGCAAAGCTCACGCCCTCCGTCGACTGGGGCATCCGGGTGACGGTTCCGTTTTCGATGGCCGTCAACGTCCGGCTCAGCAGCGGCGCCCCCAGCTCGGCCAGCCGGTCCAGCAGCTGCCCCGCCGTCTCATCCGGATCGATCGGGGTCCGGACCGTGTCGATGATGTCACCGGCGTCCATTTCCCGGATCAGGTACATGGCCGTCACGCCGGTTTCCGCCGCGCCGTCCAGCACCGCCCACTGATAGGGGGCCGAACCGCGGTAGGCCGGCAGCAGGCTGGCGTGAATGTTGATGCAGCCCTTGGGCGGAATGTCCAGCACCGACTGGGGCAGGAGCCGGCCGTAGGCCACCACCGCGATCACGTCCGGCCGGAGCTGCCGCAGCTGCTCCACTGTCTCCGGTGCACGGAAATTCTCAGGCTGGTACACCGGCAGCCCCGCCGCCAGCGCCACTTCCTTCACCGGCGAAAACGCCAGCTTCATGCCCCGGTTCTTCGGCCGGTCCGGCTGGGTGTAAACGCCAGCCACGTCAAAGCCGTCCCGCAGGACCTGCTTCAGGCAGGTCGCCGCAATGTCCGGCGTGCCCATAAACACAACTCTCATGTCCCATCCCCCGTTCCGAAAGCGATTATTCTTCTTCCATTTCCTCGTCCGTCAGGAACCGCTCCATGACTTCGGTATACACAATGCCGTCCAGATGGTCCAGTTCATGGCAGAAGCAGCGGGCAATCAGCTCCTCGCCTTCCACCTCGAACCAGTCCCCGTTCCGGTCCTGGGCGCGGACCTTCGCCTTGTAGGGCCGCTTCACCAGGCCGTACTTCCCCGGCACGCTCAGGCAGCCCTCGGGGCCTTCCTGTTCGCCCTCGGTTTCCAACAGCTCCGGGTTCACCAGCTCCAGCACGTCGTCGCCCACATCGACCACCACGACCCGCCGCAGAATGCCGACCTGCGGCGCCGCCAGCCCCACGCCGTTGGCGTCGGCCAGCGTTTCCTTCATGTCGTCGAGCAGCTTGTGCAGCTTTCTGTCAAAGGCCGTCACCGGCTTGCACACCTTGTGCAGCGCCGGATCGGAAACCGTCAAAATCTTGCGAAGTCCCATTTGTCTGTATCCTTCCTTTATTCGTCAAATCCGTTCACATCCGCGAAAGCCGAGACGCCCCGGTTTTCCCGGTTCAGGCCGAATTCCCGCAGCGCCTGCCCCAGAAGGCGGCGCATGGGCCGGTCCATCGTGCCCCGTAGGCTCAGCCGGTAGCGGAACCGATAGTTGATCCTCGGCACCGGACAGGGCGCCGGGCCAAGCAGCGTGAACCGTGCCGCTTCCGGTCCCAGCAGCGCCTCCAGCCGGGTCCGGAACCGGACGGCGCATCGCAGCACCGCCGCTTCCTCCTCGCCCGAGAAGGTGACGGAAGCCAGATCCCCGAAGGGGGGCAGGTGCTGAAGCTGCCGCAGCCGGATTTCCAGCGCGTAAAACCCGTCGTAATCCTGCCGCGCCGCCAGACGCAGCACCTCATGCTCCGGCACCATGGTCTGGATCAGCGCCCGGCCGGGACTGTCGCCCCGTCCGGCCCGTCCCACCACCTGCGTCAGCATATCGAAGGTGGTTTCCGACGCCCGGAAGCTGCCGGAATAAAGGCTCAGGTCCGCATCCAGCACGCCCACCAGCGTCACATCCGGCAGGTTCAGGCCCTTGGCCACCATCTGGGTGCCGATCAGCACCGGAACGTGGTCGTCCTTGAAATGCTTCAGAATTTTCTCGTGGGGATTGGACGCACTGACGGTGTCGGCGTCCATCCGGTCGATTTCCAGATCCGGACACAGCCGGGCCAGCTCCTCCTGCACCTTCTGGGTGCCGGTCCCCACCCGCTTGAGCGGTCCGCCGCAGCCGGGGCACCGCTTGGGCACCGGCTGGGAATAGCCGCAGTAATGGCACATGAGCCGCTCGTTGGCGCTGTGGTAGGTCAGTCTGGCGCTGCATCGGGGACATTCCGGCGCACTGCCGCAGTCCACGCACACCAGTGCCCGGCTGTTGCCCCGCCGGTTGAGAAACAGAATGGTCTGCTTTCCGGCCGCCGCCGTGTCCCGCAGGGCTTCCATCAAAGGCGCGCTGACGGACAGGTCGTTGCCCGCCTTGATTTCCTCCCGCAGGTCCACCAGCTCCACCGACGGCAGCGCCCGGCCGTTGAACCTGGCCCGCAGCGTATAGAGGTCGTAGTCGCCGGATCTTGCCCGGTACATGGTTTCCACGGAGGGCGTAGCCGAGCCAAGCAGCACCAGGCAGCCCTCCCGGTCCCCCCGCCAGATGGCCACCTCTTTGGCGGAATACCGGGGAGCGTTTTCGGATTTATAGGAATGCTCCTGCTCCTCGTCCAGAATCAGAAGCCCGGGATTGGGGCAGGGGGCAAACACCGCCGAGCGGGTGCCCACCACCACCCGGGCCCGTCCGGCCCGGACCCGTTTCCACTGGTCATATCGTTCGCCTGCCGGAAGGCTGCTGTGCAGCACCGCCACCGTATCGCCGAAAAACGCCGCCAGCAGCCCCAGAAGCTGGGGCGTCAGGCCGATTTCCGGCACCAGAAGCAATGCGCTTTTGCCCCGGTCCAGGCAGGTTTGAATCAATTTCAGATAGACGGAGGTCTTGCCGGAGCCGGTCACGCCGTACAGCAGGGCAACCCCCGGCTTTTCCCGGTCCATCTGCGCGGACAGCCCCGCAAAGGTCGCCTGCTGCTCCTCATTGAGTACCAGCGGACCGTCCTGGGGCGTGGGCCGGATCTCCCGGCAGCGAAGCACCGGCCGCTTTTCCAGCGTCACCAATCCCAGCTCCGCCAGCCGCCGGACGGTGGCCGGTTTGGCGCCGGTGAAATAGCAGATTTCCTTCACGGCGGCGCTGCCCACGCTGCTCAGCAGCGCCAGCACCGCGGACTGCATCCGCGCCGATTTCGGGCGCTCCGCCCCGTAGGCCATGGCTTCCTCTGCAGAAACGGCAAGGGACGCAATCTGCTCCGCCTGATCGCCGGTTCTACGCAGGAAGTCCGTCTGGGTCGCCACCCATTTTTTCCGCAGGAGATAGCGCAGCGCTTTTTCGTAGTTCTCCGGGTCCTCCACCGTCTGCCGCAGCGTCGATTCCCGGACGCTGCCGCCGGCATCCAGCAGCACGGTCAGCAGCCGCTGGGCCGTTTCCTGCCGCATGGCGGCCGTCTGCCAGCTCCGGTCGTCGGTCAGCGACACCGTCTGCCGGGTGTCGAACCACAGCCCCGCCGGGAGCATGGCCCGGATGGCATCGTAAAACGTGCAGAAGTACCGCTCCCGCAGAAAGGCCGCCAGCCGCAGCATGGTCATGGACAGCACGGGCGTCTCGTCCAGGCAGCTTTCCACCGCCTTGAGATCGTCGCCGCTGCCGTCCTCCACGGACAGCACCACCCCCTCCGTGGGGCGGTTGCCCCTGCCGAAGGGAACCATGACCCGCATTCCCGGCTGGGGCGTCAGCGCCGCGGGAACGCGGTAGGAATAGGGCTTATCGATGGCATAATTCGCGGCCGAAACTGCGATTTTTGCAATCATACCCCATTCCTCCGTTTATTTCATATACTCGTCCTTTAGCGTGGCGGTCAGTTCGCCGTCCGCCACTTCCCGGATGGCCATGGTCACCGGCTTGTCCGGCAGCTCCTCGCCGAATTCCTGGGCCTCCATGGCAATCTGCCGGGCCCGATGGGCTACCAGATTCACCAGCAGGTAACGGCTGTCCACATGTTTAAGCAGTTCTGCAACAGGGGGGTAAAGCATACAATTATTCCTCCGATTCCTCGTTGCCCGCAATCCGGGCAATAATATTCAAAATTTGATCGGCACAGGCATCCGCCCGGTCGTTGGTCACCACATAGTCGTACCGGAACCGCTGTTCCATTTCCCATTTGGCCCGCTCCAGACGCAGCCGGATCTGATCCTCCGACGTGTCGCCCCGGCTCCGCAGGCGCTGCTCCAGAATTTCCGCCGACGGCGGCATAATGAAAATCAGCGTGGCGTCGGGTCGCTTGGCCCGGACGGCGAAGGCCCCGTTTGGCTCAATGTCCAGCAGCACATGGCTGCGCTCCATTTTTTCCTTCAGCTGCTGCTCCGGCGTGCCGTAGCAGGCCTTGGCATGGCAGTCATACTCCACAAAGGCGCCCTGCCGGACCATCTCCCCGAATTTCTCTTCGGTGATGAAGTAGTAGTCCACGCCGTCCCGCTCTCCGGGCCGGGGCGGACGGGTGGTGGCCGAAACGGAGAAACACAGGTCCTTCCGTGCCGCCATCACCTTGCCGAGTACCGTGCTTTTTCCGACACCGGAGGCGCCGGAAATCACGAACAGTTTCCCCTCCATTACGATTCTTCCTCCTCACGGACCACACCCTGCTTTTCCGTCCACCGGGCGTAGATCACGTCCGGTGTCATGGCCGACAGGATCACATGGTCCGTATCCATCAGCAGCACGGATTTGGTCTTCCGGCCGTAGGACGCGTCGATCAGCATGGCCCGGTCCCGGGCCTCCTGAATCACCCGCTTGATGGGGGCGGAATCCGGTTCCAGTACCGCCAGCAGACGCTCGTCCATAATCATGCTGCCGAATCCGATGTTGATCAGCTTCATGGCATCACTCCAGATTCTGGGTCTGCTCCCGGATCTTCTCCAGTTCCGCCTTGATATCCACCACGATCCGCGTCAGCTGTACGTCGGAGCATTTGGAGCCGATGGTGTTGGCCTCCCGGTTCATCTCCTGCAGCAGAAAGTCCAGCTTCCGGCCCACCGGGCCGCCGGCGGTCAGCATGGTGTTCATCTGGTCCAGATGGCTCCGCAGACGGACAGTTTCCTCGTCCACTGCCACCTTATCGGCGAAAATCGCCGCTTCGGTCAGGATTCTGGCCTCATCAATGGCGGTATTCTCCAGAACCTCCCGCATTTTTGCTTCCAGTCTGGTACGGTAGTCCGTCACCGTCCGGCCGCTGCCCTGCTCCACCTGAGAAACCAGTGTCAGGATGGTCTCGCCCCGGCCCCGCAGGTCAGCCTCCAACGCCCGGCCCTCCGTCGAACGCATAGCGTCATACTGGGTCAGCGCGTGGTCCAGCACCGTCAGCAGATCTGCCTGCAGCTGTGCTTCGTCCACATCCGGCTTTTCCACCGTAAACACCTCCGGCAGCCGGGACAGGGCGGCGGCGCTGATATCGTCCCGGACACCATAATCCGTCACCATCTGCCGCATTGCCCCCAGATAGCCCTCCAGAACCTTCCGGTTCAGGCTGACCTGGGCCGCCTCCTCCTGCTCCGCCCGGAGAGACACAAAAACGTCCACCTTACCCCGGGAAAGCGAGACCTTTACCGCCTGCTTGACGGCATCCTCCGCAAAGGACACGGTCCGCGGCAGCTTCACGGTGCAATCCAGATACCGGTTGTTCACCGAGCGGACCTCCACCGTAAACTCCCTGCCGTTCACCGTTTCCACGGCGCGGCCATAGCCGGTCATACTTTTCACCAACACAAATCTCCCCTTTTCCGTCTGCGCAGCCGCCGCTGCACGGTTACGTCTTGTCTTTTTCCTTCACTTCGGCGTACACACTGTAGGTTCCCAGCTCGCCGACACCGGCGTAAACCGTGGGAATCACGATTTTCGCCTTCACGGAGGCGGTGCCCACCTGGGCATCGGTGAAGTCCACCACCACCGCCAGATCCTCCGCCTTGATGGCGTCCACCAGCGCGATGGCGCCCCGGATTTTCACCGTCAGGGCCTCGGTCAGAAGCGTCACGTCCAGATTGGCGGGTACATTCAGCGCCGTGATATTTTTAACGCTGAATTCCTTGGTTTTCAGCTTTGGGAAACTGATTTTCACCGTCGCTTCCTTCACGCCGGTCAGATTGGTCAGTCCAACAGGCAGCAGCGTGTCGATGGCAAAGGTCTTTTCGCCGTCGGAGGTGAAGTCACCCAGATTGATCTCGCCGATTTCCAGCTTCTCCAACTGATTCAGCGCCGCTTCACTGCCCGCCACCCGGATGGTTGCCGGTTCAATGACGATGCTGCTGTTTTCCTGGGTGGCGCCGCCGCCGCTGATGACATGGAGCGCCAGCTCCACCTCCTTGACCCGCTGAATCTTCAGGTCCAGGTGGACCTCCGTCACGTTGGTGGTCACCAGATGGACGTCCACCGGGTTTCCGCTGGAATCGCAGAGGGTGATCTTGTAGCTTTCGCTGAGGGATTCGGTGCGGCCCTCCAGGCTGACGTTGATTTTCGCCATGGTGATCTGGTTGATGACCGACTCCGGTCCGGTAACCATAATTTTGTCGTTGTCCAGCACGGCGTTATCCTTGTCGGTGATATAGCCGTCCGGCACGGTACCTTCATACACGATGGTCACGGGGACTCTGCTGCTTTTCCGGTTTTCCACGGTGACGGTAAGCTCCGACGGATCCCGGTTCTGCACCGTCACCGCATTGGAGGCAACGTCGCCGGGGTAGGCAATCTCGTACGAGAGCTTATACTCGCCTGCGCTGTAGATTTTGGTCAGATCCACGGAAACCTTGATGTTGGATGCGTTGAGCTTATTGAGGTCGCTGCGGTTGCCCGCCAGCCGGAGCGTCACCGTCTTATCCAGCGACGACGTGACCATCAGTTCATGATCTTCCAGATAGGATTCCCCGTTCATCACCACGGGAATGTTGGAAAAGCGCTCCTCGGCGCCGGGGCTGACATCGGTAATGACGTAGGCCCACAGGGCAAACGCCACCACCAGCGACAGCAGCGCCGCCAGCAGTTTATTCCTCATCGCCGCTCTCCCCTTTCTGCTTTTTGCGGAACTTCTGACGCAGCCGCATCATGGGGCTTTGCTTCTGTTCCCCCTGATCGGGACACAGCTCGTTGTGCAGCAGCTTTTCCAGTGTCTGGGGTGCCAGATGCCGCTTGAGCATTCCGCCCACCGCCACGGAAATGGTGCCGGTTTCCTCAGAGACGATGACCACCACCGCATCGGTGGCTTCACTCATGCCCACGCCCGCCCGATGGCGGGTGCCCAGATCGGCGCTGAGCCGGTCGCTTTCGGACAGGGGCAGCACGCAGCCTGCCGCCGCCACCCGGCCGTTACAGATAATCATGGCGCCGTCGTGGAGGGCGGCCTTCGGGAAGAAAATATTCCGGATCAGCTGCTCGGACACCCTGCCGTCAATGACGGTGCCGGTTTTGAAGTATTCCTCCAGCGGGTGCTCCCGGGCAAAGACGATCAGTGCGCCGATTTTCTGGCGGCTCATCACCTCGCAGGCCGCCACGGTCTGCGAAATCACCGGGTCCATTTCCGGCTTCTGCTCCCCGGCGCCGATGAGCTTGGAAAATTTCACATTTCCCAGATGATCCAGCATCCGCCGCAGCTCCGGCTGGAAGAGAATCACCAGCGCAATCAGCCCCACGGCAATCAGCTGGCTGAGCAGATAATTGAGGGTATGCAGCCCCAGCACGCCGGTCAGCCAGGTAATCGCCAGCACCGCCACGATCACCTTGGCCACCCGGATGACGCTGGTGGACCGGATCAGCGGAAGGATCCGATAAATCAGATAGGCTACCAGAAGAATATCCAGATAATCCGACCATTGCATTCTGGTCAGCTGTTGAAAAAACGATGAAATCTGTTCCATTTTCCTGCGTGCACCCCTTCCTGAAGGCCCGGATCTTCCGTCGGCCGACAGCTTCCCATATAAAGCCTATTATTTGTTTTATTATAGCGGATTGCACCGGGGATAGCAATAGACATTCTATAAAAATTTTTACGTCAACCCCCGGTTTTTTTAGTCAGCGCCCGGATTAACCCGTCGGTTTGTGCCTGATTTGCGTCGATTCCGTAGCTGACCCGGACCGTGCCCGTCTCCAGCGTTCCGGCGCTGCGGTGGGCCAGCGGCGCGCAGTGCAGCCCGGCCCGGACGGCAATGCCCCGGTCCGCCAGAAGCCGGGCCGTCTCCTCGCAGTCCCCCTCCGGCACGAAGGAAACCGTGCCGCCCTGATGGGGGCCGTAAAACACCCGCAGCCCCAGCTTTTCCAGCGCCAGCGCACAGCGGTGGGCCTCCTCCGCCTCCCGGCGGGCCAACAGGTCCGTCCCCGTCCGGCGCAGCCACTGCATCCCCGCCGTCAGACCGGCAATGCCCGGCACGTTCAGCGTTCCCGCCTCCAGCCGCTCCGGCAGCTCCGCCGGCATTTCCTGTAACAGGGACTGATTTCCCGTCCCGCCGGTGAGCAGCGGCACGCCGTCCTCCCCGCACAGCAGCAGTCCCGTCCCCTGGGGGCCGAGCAGGCCCTTGTGCCCCGGCATGGCGATATAGGCCGCCCCCCAGCCCTCCAGGGAAATCGGCAGCGTCCCGGCGGACTGGGCCGCGTCCACGATGAAGGGCACCCCGTACCAGCGGCACAGCGTCGCCAGCTCCTCCGCCGGGAGTCGGTAGCCGAACACATTGGAGACGTGGGTAAACACCGCCCCGTCAGCGCCCTCCCGCAGGGCCTTTTCCCAGGCCTCCAGCGTCTCCGCCCAGTCAAACAGCCGGGTACCCGCTACCCGGATCTCCGCACGGAGGCTGTGCAGCGTCCGGGTGACGGCATTGTGCTCAAAGCCGGAAATAATCACCCGGCCCCCCGGAGAAATCAGCGACCGGATGGCCAGATTCAGGCCGTGGGTGCAGCTGGAAGTCATGACCACCCGCTCCGGCGGGCAGTCGAACATGGCCCCCGCCGTCTCCCGGCAGCGGTAAACCGTCTCCGCCGCCGCCATGGCCGCCCCGTAGCCGCCCCGGCCCGGATTGGCGCAGCGGGCCATGGCCGACGCCACCGCCCGGGCCACCTCCGGCGGTTTGTGGAACGACGTGGCGCCGTTATCCAAATAAATCACGCCGCACCTCCTCCACGCTGCCGTCGGCGTTCGCGGCGTAAAGTCCGGAATAGGGCACCCTCTGCGCTTCCAGCAGAGAAAGTCCCACTTCCATATCCCGCCGCCGCAGCCGCAGGCAATAGCCGCAGCCCTTTGCCTCCATCCGGCGGGGCGTCCGCAGCAGCACACAGCCCACGCCGCCCTGCTTCAGGACCCGCTCCCCCCGCTGGGCCAGTGTCACCGAGCGAAAGGTGATATAATCCCAGTCCATACGCAAAACCTCCCGGGCTAACCTATGCCCGGGAGGTCGAAAGGGTGCGAATTTTCGTGTTACTGCGCCGATTCCAGCAGGCACACCGCATGGCAGGCCATGCCGCTGCCGTCGCCGGTAAAGCCGAGATGCTCTTCCGTGGTGGCCTTGATGTTGATGCGGTCCTCCGCCACGCCCAGCACGGCGGCCAGCTTCCGCTCCATTTCCGGCAGGAAATCCTTGAGCTTGGGCTTCTGGGCGATCATGGTCACGTCCAGATTGCCCAGCCGGTACCCCGCCGCCCGGATTTTCTCCCGGACGGCCGCCAGCAGCTTCAGGGAATCCGCCCCCAGATAGGCCGGATCCGTATCCGGGAAATGGCGGCCGATATCCCCCAGCGCCGCCGCGCCCAGCAGCGCATCCATCACCGCGTGGGTCAGCACGTCGGCGTCGGAATGGCCCTCCAGCCCCAGGTCATAGGGAATTTCCACACCGCCCAGGATCAGCTTCCGGCCGGGCACCAGCCGGTGTACGTCGTATCCGTGTCCGATTCTCATGGTTCCTCCTCCAGCAGCAATTTGGCAATCCGCAGGTCCAGCGGCGTGGTCACCTTCAGGTTCCGCTCGTCGCCCTCCACGGTTTTCACGGTCATATCCAGCAGCTCCACCGCCGAGCTTTCGTCGGTAACCGCCGCGCCGGTTTCCTCCGCCTTCTGCATAGCGCCCCGCAGCAGGTCAAAATCAAAGATCTGCGGCGTCTGGGCCACCACCAGCTTGGACCGGTCCGGCGTGGCCAGCACCAGTCCCTTGGGCGCCGCCTTGATGGTGTCCTTCACCGGAATCACCGGAATGGCCGCGCCGTAATGGTCCGCGGCCCGGACCACCCGGTCAATCAGTTCCGGCGTCACCAGCGGCCGGGCGCCGTCGTGGACCGCCGCCAGCTCCGTCTCCTCGGACAGGGCGTTCAGCCCCCGGCGCACCGACGCCGCCCGGCTGTCGCCCCCGGCGATGACAGCCCGGACCTTGTCAAAGCCGCCGCACAGGCCGGTAATCCGCCGGATCAGGTCCTCCCGGGTCACAATGACGATTTCCCGGATGGCAGCGCACTGCTGAAAAGCCCGGACCGTCCGGACGATCATCGGCTCGCCGCCCAGCTCCGCCATGACCTTATCGATGCCGCCCATCCGGGTGGCGCTGCCCGCCGCCACAATTACCGCGCTGCAATACCGGGGCGGCAAGGCCCGGCGCACCGCATCGGCAAGTTTCTTTCCGTCCATGGTCACAGCTCCGCAATCAGCTTTTTGAAATACGCGCCCCGGACGGCGAAATTCTTGAACTGGTCAAAGGCCGCACAGGCCGGACTCATCAGCACGATGTCCCCGGGCTTTGCGGCGGCGGCCGCCGCCTGAACCGCCGCCGTAAAATCGCCGCAGCCCACGATTTCCGGGTATCCCGGCCGGTATTCCGGCGCCTGCTCCACCGCCGCGCGGATTTTCGCCGCCGTCGCGCCGTTCAGAAACAGCGTTTTCACATGGGCGCAGACCTCCGGCCCCAGCACGTCGAAGGGGATGTGCTTGTCGTAGCCGCCGGCAATCAGCAGCACCTTCCGGGAAAACCGCTTCAGCCCCACAATGGTCCGGCTGGGGGACGAGGCGATGGAATCGTTGTAGTAGGACACCCCGTCCTTCACCCGCACCAGCTCAATCCGGTGCTCCACGCCGCCGAAGGCGGTCATGACCTTCCGGATGGCGTCGTCCGGCACCAGTCCCTCCACCGCCAGAATGGCGGCCATATAATTTTCCACGTTGTGCTCGCCGGGCAGCAGAATGTCCTTTTTGGCAATCAGCCGCTGCCCGTGGCGATAAATCCAGTCCTCATCCGCCCAGGCGCCGTTGGTTTCCGCCCGGCGGGAGAAAAATTCCGTCCGGCCGTTCCCCCGGAATTCCCGGGTAATGGCATTGTCGGCGTTGAGAATCAGCAGATCCTCCGGCCCCTGATGGCGGAAAATGTTCTTCTTGGCATCGATGTACTCCGCCATGTCCTTGTGGACGTCCAGATGGTTCGGCGCCAGATTGGTCACCACCGCAATGCCGGGGCTGCGCTTCATGTCCATCAGCTGGAAGGAGCTGAGCTCCACCACCGCGAAATCCTCCCCGTGCATCTCCGGGATCCGGGACAGCAGCGGCGTACCGATGTTGCCGCCCAGCCAGACCGTTTTGCCTGCGGCCTTCAGAAACTCGGAAATCATCGTGGTGGTGGTGGTTTTCCCGTCGGAGCCGGTGACGCCCAGAATCCGGCAGGGGCACAGCTCAAAGAACACTTCCATTTCGCTGGTCACCTTGGCCCCTTTTTGGCGCAGGGCCTCCAGCGCCGGGTTGGCCGGGTGCATGCCCGGCGTCCGGAATACCAGATCGGCCTGCACGTTCTCCAGATAGGTCTCCCCCAGCTGCAGGCGGCACCCCGCCTGCTCCAGCGCCAGCACTTCCGGGTCCAGCTTCTCCCGGGGCGTCCTGTCGCAGCCGATCACCCGGCAGCCGAATTGCAGCAGCAGCCGCACCAGCGGCCGGTTGCTGACGCCCAGGCCCAGCACCGCCACGGTTTTGCCGGTCAGGCTGCGAAAATACGATTCAAATGCAGATTGCATGAAAAGCACTCCTTTTCGGCGGCAGACGCCGCCCGATTTGCTTTTAGTATAGCCGCTCCGAAAAGAATTTGCAAGAGATTTGACAATTTCGCCATCCTGCGGTATAATCGTTCTCACGACCGGGCCGGACAGCCGCGGCCGGAATCCGAAAGGATCCGGGTGAGGAAAGTCCGGGCTTCGCAGGGCAAGGATAACGGGTAACGCCCGCCGGGGGTGACCCCAGGACAAGTGCAACAGAGAGATACCGC
>CAJLCS010000049.1 GCA_905205195.1 uncultured Eubacteriales bacterium | reverse complement strand
GTGGGAGCGGGGGGAGTCCGTTCCGGATGTGGTGACGCTGGTGCAGCTGGCGGAGCTGTTTGAAATTACGGTGAACGATCTTCTGGCGGACCCCGACAAGCTGCCGGAGAAAACCGGCGCCGTCCAGCAGGCCATGGAGCAGATTGTGGAGAAAACGCTGCGGCGGAAGGCAGATAAGGGGATTATTCTGAAGCTGTCGTCGGTGCTGGTGTGGTTCATTGCGCTGCTGGTGTTTGTGGTGATGTCCTCCGTGGGCCTGAACCGGAGCTGGCTGGCGTTTCTGTACGCCGTGCCGGTAAACGCCATCGTGCTGCTGAGCCTCCGGTCGGCGTGGCGGGATTTCCGGCAGAACCGGCTGCTGATTTCCGTGATTGTCTGGGGTGTGCTGGTGAGCCTGTATGTGTCGCTGCTGGTGCTGGCCCGGCTGAACATCTGGAAGGTGCTGCTGCTGGGCATTCCGGGGCAGATTGCGGTGTTTCTCTGGTTCCGGATGTTCCTGCCGAAGGGAGAGAAGGAAAATGACGGATAAAAAGGCACTGCGGGCCGAAATCCGGGCCGCCAAGCGGGCCATGACGCCCGAGCAGATCGAGTCGGCCAGCCGGGAGCTGGGGCGGCTGCTGCGGCAGACGGAGGAGTACCGGCAGGCGAAAACGCTGTATGGCTACCTGCCGTATAATCAGGAGGTCCGGACGGTGCCCATGCTGGCCCAGGCGCTGGCGGACGGCAAACGGGTGGCGGTGCCGAAGGTATACGGCGACGACATGAAGTTCATCGAGCTGACGGACCTGACCCGGGTGGCCAAGGGCTACGCCGGAATTCCGGAGCCGGTGGACGACGGCCCGGTGGCGGCGGACCCTACGGCGCTGGTGCTGATGCCGGGGCTGGCCTTTGACCGGGCGGGCCATCGGATCGGCTACGGCGGCGGCTTTTACGACCGTTTCCTGGCCCGGGAGCCGCACCACCCCACGGTGGCGCTGTGCTATGCCTTCCAGCTGATGGACCGGCTGGAAGTGGAATCGTTCGACGTGCCCGTGGACCTGGTTCTGTGGGCGTAGAAAGGAAGAGACAGAAAAATGCAATATGTGGCGTACCTTCTGCTGATGGCGCTGGTGTTCGGCGCCTGTTTTCTGGTGGACAAGGGATTTACGAAGATTTTCCGGGGAAAAAAGCAGCATAAAACCGGCCTTTCCGTCCGGGTGAACCGGCGCTACGGCGCCTTTGGCCTGATTTTGTTCGCGTTGGGCGTGGCGGCGATTTTTTCCGGCATTTCCGGGAAAAACACCGTGCTCATCGTGGGCGGCGCCGTGGTGCTGGCGGCGGGCATCGGCATGATTGTGTACTATATGACCTTCGGCGTCTACTATGACGACGACAGCTTCATTCTGACCACCTTCGGCCGGAAGAGCAAGACCTATCAGTTCCGGAATATTACGTCCCAGCAGCTGTATAATGCCAGCAGCAACATTCTCATTGAGCTGGAGCTGGACGACGGCCGCAGCGTGGGCCTGCAGGCGGCCATGACCGGGGTGTATCCCTTCCTGGATACGGCCTTTGCCGGCTGGTGCCGCCAGAAGGGGATTGATCCGGCGGACTGCCCCTTCCACGACCCGGACAACAGTTGCTGGTTCCCGCCGGTGGGGGAAGCGTGATGCATATTCCCAAGGGACCGACGGACCTGCTGGAGCTGCTGACCTTCCGGCAGGCGCTGGAGGCGGCCAATACGCCGTCGCCGGATTACGACATTCAGAAATGGATTTATGCCCCTAATTTTTACTCGGAATACCGGTATCTGCTGGGAACCCGGGGGAAAAAGCCCCTGATCTGTGTGGGGATTAACCCCTCGACGGCGGAGCCGGACCATTTGGACAACACCCTCAAATCCGTGGAGCGGATTGCGCTGGGCAACGGCTACGACAGCTTCCTCATGTTCAACGTCTACGCCCAGCGGGCCACGGATCCGGACGCCATGGAGCGGCACTGCAACCCCATGCTCCATCGGGAGAATCTGGAGGCCTTCCGGTATGCCCTGTCCCTGTCGCCGGAACCGGCGGTGTGGGCGGCCTGGGGGGCGATCATCGAAAAACGGGATTATCTGGTCCGGTGCGTGGCGGATATGGCGGCGGCGGGGTGCGAATGCGGCGCCCGGTGGTACTGCGCCGGTGCCGTGACGAAAAAGGGCCATCCCCATCATCCGCTGTACCTGCGGAAGGACGAGAAGCTGAAGCACTTTGACATCACCGGGTACTTACAGACGTTCAAGAAGGAGAAATGACCATGAAATTACTGATTGCGTCGGACATTCACGGCTCGGCCTACTGGTGCCGCCGCCTGATGAAGGCAGTGGCGCAGGAGCGGCCGGACAAGCTGATTCTGCTGGGTGACCTGCTGTACCACGGACCCCGGAATGATCTGCCCCGGGACTACGCCCCCAAGCAGGTGATTCCCATGCTCAGCAGCGAAAAGGATCGGATCCTGGCGGTGCGGGGCAACTGCGAGGCGGAAGTGGACCAGATGGTCCTGCCCTTCCCCTGCATGGCGGACTACGCCGTGCTGCTGGTGGACGGGGTGACCTTCTACCTGACCCACGGCCACCACGCCAACCCGGAGAATCTGCCGCCGTTGACGGCAGGCAGCGTGTTCCTGTCGGGCCACACCCATGTGAAGCGGGACGAGGTCATCGGCGGCATCCGGTGCCTGAATCCCGGCAGCGTGTCCATCCCCAAGGACGGCAGCCACAGCTACCTGCTCTACGAGGACGGCACGTTTACCTTCCGGACCTGGGAGGACTGAGCCATGGACCTGGCGGAGTGCGAAACCTGCTGGAACTACGATTACGACGAGGAAAACGACGAATATTACTGCTTGATGGAGCTGGACGAGGACGAATTTGCGCGGATTTTTGCCGCCCGACAAATCCGCTGCCCCTATTATCGACAAGGCGACGATTACAGCCTGGCAAGGAGACAGTAAATGAAACGACTGGTATGGATCGTTCTGGCGCTGGCGCTGCTGGCGGGCTGCGCCCGCCCGGCGCAGCCCGCCGGAACCACCGGTGCCGCGACTGCCGTTCCGACGACGGCGGCCACGGAAACGACGGCGCCGGAAGCGGCGGGCCGATACGAGCCGGACAGCGCCATCGAGACGCAGACCGACGGCGCGGTGCGGCGCTATCGTGTGGACGAGCAAGAAGGCAGCCTGGAGGGCCTGCTGGCTATGGGCGACGGCCTGCTGCTGTTTTTCGGCAGCGGGGAAACCACCACGCTGGTCCGCAGTGGCGGCGAGACGCTGGTGGACGGACCGTCGGTGACGCTGACCGCGGCACTCTATTATGGCGACGCGTCGGTGCAGGTTAACGACCGGGGTGTGGGCTATTTTGACGCGGCGGCCAACGCCGTGGTGCTGCTGGACCCGGACCTGCGGGAGCACACCCGGGTGACCCTACCGGAAACGACGACGGACGGCACGATGGCCCTGACGAACGACTGGAAATCGGCCTATTACAGCGCCGGAAACGAAATCCGCTGCCTGGACGTGGAGACCGGTATTTCCCGGCTGATGCGCCGGGAGACGGCGGTGGACTGGCAGGATGTGCGGCAGACCTGCTTTGACGGTACCGTGCTGCTGCGGACCGTCTCGTACGGGGACGGCAACTCGATGGCGGAATTCCTGTCGGCCCAGACCGGCGAAATTCTGGGGACCGGCGGCAATCTGGGCACCTTTGCCGACGACGGCAGCCGGTATTTTGCTGTGCTGAGCGACGGCTGGACGTCCCAGCGGCTGGTCGGCGAGAAGGACGGCAAGCCCCAGCTGCTCTGCGCCGGGGAACAGGACGGCATCTGGTATCCGGTCGACGGCAGCGTGATCCGGGAGACCTCCGAAGACAACGCCACCGTACTGGACCTGTTTGACCTGGAAAGCGGCCGGCGGACCTCCTCCGTCACGCTGGAGGGCGTCGGCAGCGTGGGCGGCGTGCTGACGGACGAAACCGGTGCGGTCTGGTTCCTCGGCACCGATACGGCGCGCGAGTGGCACGCGGATCTGTACCGCTGGGACCCGGACCGGACGCTGACCGGCGAGACGGAAAGCCGTTTCAGCCGGTACTACACCCACGACGACCCACCGGACGACGACGGTCTGACCGAGTGCCGGGAAGCGGCGCGGAAGCTGGAAGACCGGTACGGCCTGACCGTCTGTATGGGCCAGCTGGCGGAAGATATGGCCCCGTGGGACTATACCTTTGAGGCGGAGTATCAGCCGGACGCCATCATGGCCCAGCTGGGCGCCATGGAGCAGGCGCTGGAGGCCTATCCCGACGGCTTTTTGCAGCAGGTGAAGGACCGTTCCGGCGGCAATCTGTCGGTGCTGCTGCTGCGGGGCATTTACGGCAAGGACGGTAACACTGTGCCCAGCGCCGACGGCCTGCAGTACTGGAGCGGCGGGCCGTGCATTGCATTGGCGGCGACGCCGACCATGGATCAGAACCTGTACCACGAAATGGAGCATGTTCTCGACACCTGCATCCTGAGCGCCACGCCTGCGCTGGACGACTGGAACAGCCTGAATCCGGCGGATTTCTCTTACGATCTGAACTATGCGTCCTATAACGAGACCGATCATGTGAATTCTCCGTACCTCAACGGAGACGAGCGGGCCTTTATCGACAGCTACAGCATGACCTACCCCCACGAGGACCGGGCGCGGATCATGGAGTATGCCATGATGCCGTTCAACGACGGCCTGTTTGCCTCGGAAACCATGCAGCAAAAGCTGGCCTGCCTGTGCCGTGCCATCCGGGAAACCTTCGAGCTTCCGGAGGGGGCTGCGCCGGTGTGGGAGCAGTACCTGCAATCATCGCAATCGGGCGACTAACCAAACAGAATCGGCTGCCTTCCCAAAAGGAAGACAGCCGATATTTTTTCAGTCGATGACCGCGGCCAGCTCAAAGGCCAGCAGGGCGATTTTCTGCTTGTCGTCCAGCCGGACGTGATGGGCAAGGCTCCGCGGCTCCCAGACCGGGTGGTCTAGATTGTCCCCGGCGTAGAAAAACTGGAAAAAATCCACCTTGCGGAAGTCGCACAGCGCCTGCATGGCGGCGCACTCCATTTCCACGCAGGCGACGCCCATGGCCTTCCGGGCGGCGACCTTCTGCCGGGTTTCCCGGTAAAAGGCGTCGGTGGTCCAGGTGGTGACCTCCCGCCAGGGGTAGCCGAACCGGTCCAGAAGGGACCGGAATTGGGGCAGATACCGCCGGTTGACCTCGATGGTGGGGGCGGCGGGGGCGTAATGGTAAGAGGTTCCCTCGTCCCGGATGGCCCGGGTGGGAATCAGAATGCCGCAGTCCTCGATGGACCGGTCCAGCACGCCGCAGTTGCCCAGCAATAGGATGCGTTTGGCGCCCATGGCGATGATTTCCTCGAACATTCCCACGCAGGCGGGGGCACCGAGCCGGGCCTTGCAGAAGGCCAGCCGTTTTCCGCCATAGGAAACCTGGTATACCGGCCAGACGCCGTCCACGTCGTGGGTCTGTGCAAGAGGTGTGCCGTCCAGCAGCGCCGCCAAAGTGTCGAACAGGGCGTGGGAAAAGACGGAAACCACCGTTTCCGGGAAGCCCGGGATGGGCGGATAGGCCATGTCCGGGTTGATGACGGCGTCGGGACTGGGGTCAAATTCGTCAGGAAACATGGGCGCCCCCCCCTTCAGCGGGTCATGATGGACAGAATGGTCCGGTCAGTCTGACGCATGCCTTCCTTGGCCAGTACGCCGATGTTGGCGATGGTATTTTCCACGCCCTTGGTGACGATGCCGTCGCCGCCCTTGAATTCCTGATGGCTCTGATACATGGCGTAGCCCAGAAGACCGGCGTCCACGCTGGCGGCGATTTTGGCGGCGCAGGAGGGCTTGGCCCCGTCGCAGATGGTGCCGCTGATGATGGCCACGGCGTTGACCACCGTGTGGGCGACGGCTTCGTAGCTGCCGTCCAGCAGGTAGGCGATTCCGGCCCCGGCCCCTACCCCGGCGCTGACGGCGCCGCAGTAGGCGGACAGGCGGCCGATGCCGCTTTTCTGATGGATGGTAATCAGGTCGCTGACCAGCAGTGCCCGGTACAGCTTCTCCCGGGAGACGCCCAGATGCATGGCGTAGCGGACCACCGGCACCGAGGCGGTAATGCCCTGATTGCCGGAGCCGGAGAGAATCACCACCGGCAGCTCGCAGCCGCTCATCCGGGCGTCGCTTCCGGCGGCGGCCCAGGCCTTGGCTTCGGTTTTGATGTCGCTTGGATAGTGGCGCAACAGCACGGAGCCGATATTGGCGCCCCAGTTGTGGGCCAGGCCCTCCGCCGCAATGGCCAGATTGCAGGAAATCTGCTGTTCCAGCAGCGGGGCTACCTCCGTCAGGTCCGCGGTGTCGGCAAAGGTCAGAATGTCCGCCACATTCAGCACGCTTTTGTCCGTCAGATTGTCCTCCGGCGAGTCGGTGGCGGGCCGGTCCAGCAGAATCTTCCCGTCCAGCTCCTCCCGGATGACGTTGCTGTGGTTGTTGGCAATTCGGACGGAGGCGGTGTGGCCGTCCACCCGGCCGGTGAGACGGATGTCCAGCAGCCGGGGCGTCTCGGCGCAGAGAATCTCCATGGGCGTTTCGGCGGCATAGGCGGCGATTTCCGGATGCAGCGCCGTCGGAACGTGGGCGATGACCTGAAGCTCCAGCGCCGGATCCCCGGCCACGATCCCGGCGGCGACGGCGGCGGGAATGCCCTTCAGGCCGCCGGTGTTGGGGACGACCACGCTTTTGACGTTTTTAATGATGTTGCCGGAGACGTCGGCCCGGATTTCTTCGGGTCTGGCCCCCAGAAGCTGCCGGAGCCGGGCGGCGGCGTAAGCGATGGCGATCGGCTCGGTGCAGCCGGTGGCATGAACCAGCTCCTCCCGGAGGATGGAGACATAGGCGCGGGATTGTTCGGCGGACAGCATGGCAATTCCTTTCCAGAATCATACGAAATAACGGAAGAAATGAGAATTTTCTTCATTATACCAAATTTCTGCCCCGATGTCCAGCCTTCCGGAGAAATTTCCCCGTTTTTCAGGATTCCGGCCGGACCGCCTCCAGCGGCGCACCGTCGCTGCTCTCCAGACGGACCACCCGGCCCTCCCGGACCTCGGCGCTGATCCACCGGCCGCCAAGGCCCGGCAGGCGGAAGGAAAACGATGCGTCCGCAGGCAGGCCGAAGCCCAGACGGACCCGGTTGCCGTCGGTTTGCAGCAGCGATTCCGTGACGGCGGTGACGAAAATACCGGCGGCGGTCATAAACCAGGGCTGCTTCCAAATCCCCGGCTCGTTGATTTCAAACAGCTCGTCAAAGCAGCCTGCGCTGGCGGCGGCGTGATGCAGCGACTGCCACGCCCGGTCCGGCTGCCCCAGCCGGGCAAAGACCACGGCCTCCCAGGAGGCGTACCAGGGGGAAATGCCCCGGCCCATGGCGTACATATTGCCGAAAAGATGCTCGTTTTCACAGAAGCCGTCAATGGCCCGGGTCAGTTTCGGCTCCGCCCGGCGGAAAACCTGATAGGGATAGCAGCCGGAGAAGACGGCGATGCTCCGGTCCGGCACCCCCGGCGCGGCGATATATTCGCCGTTTTCCTCGGGCAGTCCGGCGGTGAGACGGCGGGAAAGTTCATCCCATGCTTCGGCCTCTCCGGCGTCCTCCCGGAGCAGCGCGGCGACCCGGGCGGCGGTGTGCAGCGTGTCGATGACGGCGCAGGTGGTCATGAAGGGGTTCCGGACCGACGGCCCCAGCCGCTCCAGATCGGTGCAGGCACCGATGACGGTGCGGCCGTCCGGGGTGTCGTAAATCATATGCCGGACGAAAAACCGGGCGCAGGCCCGCATCACCGGGTAACCGGCTTCCCGGAGCCGGGCTTCGTCGCCGGTGCGCTCAAACAGCCGGGCCTGCCCCAGCGCCACGTTGGCCATGTGGAAGACGTGCTCGTACCAGTGGCCGGGAACGGCGGCTTCGTCATAGGTTTCGGTGGTTTCCCAGGGATAGCGGGCCTCTCCGGATTGGCCGACGCCGCCGGTGGCCCGGAAAATGGCCAGCGGCAGCTCCGCCGCCCGGAAATCCGCCGCCCGGCGGGCTTCGTCCACGGCACCGATGTGGAGCAGCCCGTCCAGCCCGTAGTACTCGTCAAAGGCAAAGAATTTCCCTTCCCACGCACTGTCGAACATTCCCACGGCCACGGACCAGGGCGTGGCGGCCAGCCGCAGGGCGTAGCGGGCGGTGTCGAATACTGCCTGCAGCTTCGGGTCGGGCAGCCGGACCTGAGCGGCGTCAAAGTAGGCGTCCCAAGCGGCGGTGTGGCGGGCGACGGCTGCGTCATACCCGGCGGCCAGCAGGGCCTCCGCCCCGGCGGCAGCCTCCGGCTCCGTGTCGTCGGTCCAGAGGACGAACAGATGGACCGGGACGCCCGGCCTGCAATGGACGGTCAGCCGGAGGGTATCGCCGCTCCGGTCCGCTTCGGCGGGGACGTCCGCCCACAGCCGCAGCTCTCCCGCATAGTCCCGCTGGCCGGATACGGCGTAGCGGGCGCTCAGGCCGCCGGTCCGGGGAGAGACGCTCTGCACCATGGGGACGGCCGGGGCCGGGCGCTTCGGCGTCGTCTCCAACGACAGCGTCCAGTGCAGCGTGACGGGGGCGCTGAATTCCTTCCGCAGCAGCAGGGCGGCGGCGTCGTGGTGAATCCGGGCTTCGGTGTCCTCCACGGTGCCGTCGTCATACCGGCACCGGCCGGTCATGACGGCCCGGCGGGGATCCAGCCGCTGCTGCTCCTGCGCCGGGGCAAGGGGGACGCCGCCGTCACCGGTGACGGTTTCCCGGATGGTGCCGAAGGGGATCAGAGGCCGCTGGAAGGGAAAGCCGAACCGCCGCCCCGACCACCAGACCGCCGGACCGCAGGCGGAAGCGCCTTCCCGGACCGGCCGGTGCAGGCCCCGGCTGTCCAGCGCTGCGGAAAGGGTGCCGTTGCCCAGCAGCGGCGGAAAATAGCATTCCTGCGAAAGATCTGCCCAGTTGTCCATCAAAAATTCCTCCCGGTTTCGTTTTTTCTTCAGTATACCAGCCTCCGGCGGCCGAGACGATGGGATTTCTTCGCCAAGACCGTTGAAAATCTCGCTTTTTTCGCTATAATCATAGACGAGGTGGTACGCCATGCATTCTTTTGAACATACGGACCCTTATGAATTTCACCTGCTGACCGGCACGGGACAGCCGGTCCGGGGGCTTTCGGTGCGGGAAATCGGCTTCAGCCGCCCGCCTGCGGGGAAAATCGTCGGCCCCCGGCTCCGGGAGGACTACCTGTTGCACTTTCTCACGGCGGGCAGCGCCCGGTTTAACGACACGGTGATCCACGCCGGGGAGGGATACCTGCTCTGCCCGGGGCAGGTCCAACGCTTCAGCGCCGGGCCGGAGGGCTTTTCCCATTTCTGGGTGGGCTTTTCCGGGACGGACATTCCGGCGCTGCTGACGGAGGCGGGGCTGCCGACGACGCCGTCGCCCTTCCGGTTCCGGATGCCGGAGGAGGGAGAAGGGGGACTGCTGCGCCTGTTCCGGGAGGAGCCTGCCGGTGAGTTGGCCCTCCACGGGGCGTTTTACGGGATGCTGGCCCGATGCGGCGTCCCGGCGCCGGTGGGCCGCACCACGGAGGAGGCCTATGTGGCCCAGGCGCTGGGGCTGATCCGTCGCCATTATGACGCGCCCTTTTCCGTGGCGGCGCTGGCGTCGTCGGTGGGGCTGTCGGCCAAGTATCTGTGCCGGATTTTTCACCGCCGGACGGGGATGTCTCCCAAGGAATACCTGACGGACTGGCGGCTCCGGCAGGCGGACCGACTGCTCCGGGACCCGGCGCTGCCGATCGGGGCGGTGGCGGGAGCGGTGGGGTACGCCGATCCGCTGGCCTTTTCCCAGATTTACCGGAAATACCGGGGCGTTTCCCCGTCGGCGGCCCGCCGCCGCTTCCTGGCGCCGCCGGATAACGGACCGTCCGCAATATCTTCCGATTTTGTTAAAAATCAAACAGATTCTTTTGTCTGATTCCGGTATCATAAGGGCGAAAACCAAGGAGGTACCGAGATGAACCAGAAGACGAATGATACGATGTTTTGCTTTCAGTGCGAGCAGACGGCGGGCTGCGGCGGCTGTACGGGGAAGGCCGGCGTCTGCGGCAAGACGGCCCGGACGGCCATGCTTCAGGATGCGCTGACCGGGGCGCTGATCGGTCTGGCGAGAGCAACGGACCAGTCCCCGTCGGTGAGCGCGGAAACGTGGCGGCTGATGATCGAGGGCCTGTTTGCCACCCTCACCAACGTGAATTTTGACGAAGAAGCCATCGACGCCCTGCTCCGCCGGGTACACGGGGAGAAGGAACGGCTGGTTCCGGACTGCGCCGTCTGCGCGGCGCCCTGCGGCCGGACCGCTGACTATGACATGGCCCAGCTCTGGCAGGCCCAGGAGGACATCCGCAGCCTGAAATCGCTGATTCTCTTCGGCGCCCGGGGCATGGCGGCCTATGCCTACCACGCCATGGTGCTGGGGCAGACCGATGAGGAAGTGAACCGCTTCCTGGCCAAGGCGCTCTTCACCGTGGGCGAGGAACTGGAGACGGAGGAACTTCTGCCCGTCGTCATGGAGGTGGGCGAGAAGAATCTCCGCTGCATGGCCCTGCTGGATCAGGCCAATACGGAACATTTCGGCCATCCCGTGCCGGTTACCGTGCCGCTGACAGTGGAAAAAGGGCCGTTCATCGTGATTTCCGGCCATGATCTCCGGGATCTGGAGCTGCTGCTGGCACAGACCGCCGGAAAGGGCGTGAACGTCTACACCCACGGCGAAATGCTCCCCGCCCACGGCTATCCCGGGCTGAAAAAGTATCCCCATCTGAAGGGAAATTTCGGCACGGCGTGGCAGAATCAGCAGAAGGAATTTGCGGCGCTGCCTGCGCCGGTGCTGTTCACCACCAACTGTCTGATGCCGCCGAAGGCCGGGTATGCCGACCGCGTCTTTACCACGGCGGCGGTGGCCTACCCCGGCATGACCCACATCGGGGAGGACAAGGACTTCACCCCGGTGATTGAAAAGGCCCTGGCGCTGGGCGGCTATGACGAGGACCGGGTGTTTTCCGGCCTGAACGGCGGCACCGCGGTGACCACCGGCTTTGCCCGGAATGCCGTGCTGGGTGCGGCCGAACGGATTGTAGATGCGGTGAAATCCGGCGCCATCCGGCATTTCTTCCTGGTGGCGGGCTGCGACGGCGCCCGGCCCGGCCGCAGCTACTACACGGAGT
The DNA here is from genome assembly GCA_905205195.1 of uncultured Eubacteriales bacterium. Lineage (GTDB taxonomy): Bacteria > Bacillota > Clostridia > Oscillospirales > Oscillospiraceae > Faecousia. The sequence continues at coordinate 1,175 of CAJLCS010000049.1, read as the reverse complement.
TTGTCAGGCAGACCCCCGCCGACACCGTGGTGCTGACGCTGGCCTGTGGGAAATACCGCTTCCACGACCTGGATCTTGGCACCGTGGCCGGTCTGCCCCGGCTGATGGACGTGGGGCAGTGCAACGATGCCTACAGCGCCATCCGGATTGCCCTTGCGCTGGCCGACGCCTTCGGCTGCGGGGTGAACGATCTGCCGCTTTCCATGGTCCTGTCGTGGTATGAGCAGAAGGCGGTGTGCATCCTGCTGACGCTGCTGCATCTGGGGATTAAGAATATCCGCCTTGGCCCCACGCTGCCGGCGTTCCTGTCGCCCGGCGTTCTGCAATACCTGGTGGAGCACTTCGGCATCGCCCCCATTACCACGCCGGAGGAGGATTTAACCCGGCTCCTGCAATCGCCCACGGCATAAAAATCATAACCACCGGCACTGCCGGTGGTTTTCTTTCTACAAAAAAAGTGCCATTTGCAATAACGCAAATGACACTGTGGTAACTCTGTTAAACTATGCTTGGATCAGAACCAAACTTGATACTTACATAAATCGTATAACAGAAAACTTCGCAATAGTCAATCCATTCGCCGGAAAAGGGCATTTTCAGCACAAATCAATTTACATTCTTACTTCAGAAATTGAAGATTTGCAGTCGGAATGTAAATGCGCATCCGTTTAAGCTATCGCAGGCTTTCGTGCAGCGATATAGAGATCAATGTCATGAATTTTCCTTGCTTTGTCATGCTGTAATCACGGCGTTTCGGGATTTTAGGTAGATATCAATATCATTGTTAATGTACTGATATCCGGTTGTATGAAGGACATCGTAAAACTCGTTCAAGTAGTCAAACACACCGTAACGGCGAAACAGTTCTGCAGTCTGTTTACCCGTCAGAGATTTATGCACCTTATAGCTTTCAAGGCAAAACACGGAAAAAGCAGTTTCTTTGCTCATGGTTGTTCCTCCTTACACATCGGGAAATTCGATTTTTCCCGTTTTTTCTTCCTGCTCAAAAAGCAGATATAGCATATCCGTGCTGTATTGCCAGACTTTCGTATCCTCCTGCTCAAGAGTGGCATACAACTTTGAATTATACAACTTTGTGATTGCGTCATTTTCGGATATGTTTTTCTTTTTTGCGATCATCCCTACAAGGTCAGCACTGATGTAGGGCATAATTG
>CAJLCS010000048.1 GCA_905205195.1 uncultured Eubacteriales bacterium | reverse complement strand
TCCGGCGTATACAGCTCCAGCCGCAGGCTGACGCCGAACCGGTCCCGCAGCGGCGCGGACAGCTGCCCGGCCCGGGTGGTGGCGCCCACCAGCGTGAACTTGGGCAAGTCCAGCCGGATGGAATTGGCCGACGGCCCCTTGCCCACAATGATATCGATGGCAAAGTCCTCCATGGCCGGGTAGAGAATCTCCTCCACCACCCGGTTGAGCCGGTGGATTTCGTCGATAAACAGAATGTCCCCCGGGTTCAGGTTGGTCAGCAGCGCCGCCAGATCCCCGGGCTTTTCGATGGCCGGTCCGGAGGTGACCCGAATGTTCACGCCCATTTCGTTGGCAATGACCCCGGCCAGCGTGGTTTTGCCCAGACCCGGCGGGCCATAGAGCAGTGTATGGTCCAGCGGCTCCCCCCGGCGGCGGGCCGCCTCGATATAAACGGCCAGATTGCTCTTTGCCTTCTCCTGACCGGTGTAATCCGCCAGCAGCTTGGGCCGCAGGCCGATTTCCCCGGCGTCCTGAGGCTCGTAGACCGGGGATATCAGCGGCTCCGCCGCCGGTTCCTGTGAAAATTCCAGACTCATAATTTTTTATCCCTTCATTACCATGGCCCGCAGGGCATAGCGGACCATCTCCTCCGTGGAAGCCGACGCATCCACGCCCTTCAGCGCCGCGGCGATTTCCGCCGGGGAATAGCCCAGCTCCTGCAGCGCGGCGTTGGCCAGCGCCGCCCGGTTGTCGCCGGCGGGCGCGGCGGAAACGGTGGGGCCGGAGAAGTCCACCGCACTGGCGCCGCCGATTTTATCCTTCAGCTCCATGATAATCCGCTGGGCCAGCTTTTTGCCTACGCCCTGGGCGGCGGTGAGCATTTTTTCGTCACCGGTCATGACGGCCAGCGTGAAATTCTGGGGGCCGCCTGCGGACAAAATGGCCATGGCCGCCTTGGGGCCAACGCCGGTGACGGAGGTCAGCAGTTCAAAGCACCTCTGCTCCTCCCGGCCGGAGAAGCCGTAAAGCTCATAGGCGTCCTCCCGGATGGATTCGGTGACGTACAGCCGGGCGCTCTGCTGCAGCTTCAGCTGGGCGGCGGTATAGGCGGTGACGCGGCAGCCGTAGCCCACGCCGCCGCAGTCGATCACGGCCAGCCCCGGCTCCAGCACGGTCACCGGGCCGGAAACATAATAAAGCACTGTTTTTTCCTCCTGTCAGGGTTGCTGCGGAAGCCGGGCCAGCAGCGACGTGGACGCCCGGGCATGGCACAGGGCAATGGCGATGGCGTCGGCGGCGTCGTCCGGCTTGGGAATCTTCTCCAGATGGAGCAGCCGCCGGGTCATATCCTGCACCTGATGCTTGGTGGCGCCGCCGTAGCCCACCACGGACTGCTTGACCTGCATGGGCTTGTACTCAAACACCGGCACCCCGGCCTGCCGCACCGCCAGCAGAATGACGCCCCGGCTCTGGGCCACGCCGATGCCGGTGGTGACGTTGTGGCCGAAGAAAAGCTCCTCGATGGCCACCGCCTCCGGCGACGCCACCTTCAGAAGCTCCCGCATATCCTCGTAAATCATTTCCAGCCGGGCGGAAAAGTCTGTCCCCGGCGGCGTGGTAATGGCGCCGTAGCGCAGGAGCCGGAACGCGTTGCGCTCCGCCTCCACAATCCCGAAGCCGGTAATCCCGTAGCCCGGGTCAATGCCCAGAATCCGCATCAGATGCCGCCCCGGGCGATGTTCAGATAGTAAAGCGCGAGAAACACCAGCAGCGCCGCCAGCCCGATCCGGGCCGCCCAGACCTGCCAGCGGGGCCGGGGCACATAGGCCTCTTCCCGGGGCGTTTCGCCGCTATTTTCCTTTTCCTCCATGGCAATCACCTCTTACCGTTTATGATAACACATTTGTTCTTGTTTTCCTACCACTTTTTTTGTTTTTCCATACATGATTTTCCTGCCGCCGGGCAACCTACCGGTGAAAAGGCGGTGGAGCAATGGAAACGTTTCAGTGTCCGACCAGATTGATTGCCGGTCCCGGCGCCGTTTCGGCGCTGCGGACGCTGCACGCAAAGAAGCTTTTTCTGGTGACGGACCCCTATTTTGCAAAAAACGGCACGGCCGACCGGATTCTCGCCGCCGCAGGCGCAGCAGAAACGGCGGTCTTTGACGGCGTTCGCCCGGACCCCTCGGTGGAGCTGGCGGCGGCGGGCACCGCCCGGCTGCGGTCCTTCGGGCCGGACTGGGTGGTGGCCCTGGGTGGCGGCAGCGCCATGGACTGCGCCAAGGCCATGGTGTTCTTCGCAGGCGGCGACGTCCGTCTGGCGGCCGTTCCCACCACCTCCGGCTCCGGGTCGGAGGTGACGGATTTCGCCATTTTAACCCATAAGCAGAACAAACATCCGCTGGTGGACCCCCGGCTGCGGCCGGAAATCGCCATTCTCGACGGCGACCTGCTGACGGCGCTGCCGCCGGGCCTGATCGCCGACTGCGGCTTTGACGTGCTGAGCCACGCGCTGGAGGCCTGCGTGGCCACCGGCGCCGGTGCCGTCACCGACGCGCTGGCCCGGGACGCCTTTGCCGCAGCGTTTTCCCTGCTGCCGGCGTCCTTTGCCGGAGATGCGGCGGTCCGGCTGCGGATTCATCTGGCCTCCGCCATGGCGGGCATGGCCTTCACCCAGGCGGGGCTTGGCATCTGCCACGCTCTGTCCCATGCGCTGGGCGGCGCGTTTCACGTCCCCCACGGGCGGCTCAACGCCATTCTGCTCCCGGCGGTGGTGGAATGCAACGCCGCTGCCGTGGGGCACCGGTACGCCGAGCTGGCCCGGCACGCCGGGCTGGGGGCCACCGCCGACACCGTGGCCGTCCACAATCTGAAAAACGGTCTGATCCGCCTGCGGCGGACGCTGGCGCTGCCCGACACGCTGGCCCAGGCCGGTGTGTCGCCCCGGGACCTGCACGAAAAGGCCGAGGGCATCGTCGCCGCGGCGCTGGCGGACCCCTGCTGCGGCACCAATCCCGTGGCGCCGGACGCCGCCGGGTTGCGGCGGATTCTGGAGGCGGTGGCGGGCCATGGCTGAGATTCTGCGCAGCGTGGGGCTGGACGTGGGCACCACCTCCACCCAGATGATCCTGTCGGAGCTGACGGTGGAGAACCGAGCCTCGTCCTTTGCGGTGCCGGAGCTGGAAATTGCCGGGCGGCGGATTCTTTACCGCAGTCCCGTCCGGTTCACGCCGCTGCTGGACACCCACCATATTGACGGCCCGGCGCTCAAAGCGCTGATTGCCGCCGAATATGAAGCCGCCGGGATCACCCGGGACCGGGTGGACACCGGCGCCGTCATCATCACCGGCGAAACCGCCCGGAAGGAAAACGCCCGCACCGCGCTGGAGGCGCTGTCCGATCTGGCGGGGGACTTTGTGGTGGCCACCGCCGGGCCGGATCTGGAAAGTCTGCTGGCCGCCCGGGGGGCGGGGGCCGTGGCCTATTCCGAAAAAACGGGGCAGACGGTGCTGCATTTCGACATCGGCGGCGGCACCAGCAATCTGGCGCTGATTCAGGGCGGCACCGTCGCCGCCACCGGCTGTCTCGACGTAGGCGGGCGGCTGGTCAAAATTCAAAACGACCGGATTACCTATGTTTCCCCGGTGCTGACCGGCCTGACGCCGCTGGCCCCCGGCGACGACGCCGACCCTGCCCGGCTGGACGCGCTGTGCGCCCTGCTGGCCCGGGTTCTGGAGACGGCGGCGAACCGTGCTCCGGAAAGCGACGCCTACCGGCAGCTTCTGACGGAAAACACCGTTTCCATCCGGGAACTTGTCCCGCCGGACGCCGTGATTTCCTTTTCCGGCGGCGTGGCCGACTGCATTGACACGGTCCAGCCCCCGGACCGGTTCGGCGACATCGGCCCCCGGCTGGGCCGGGCCATCCGGGCCGGGAAGCTCTGCGCCGGGCCCTACCGGCTGGGCGAGGAAACCATCCGCGCCACGGTCATCGGCGCCGGGTGCCACAGCGCCCAGCTGTCCGGCAGCACCGTGTTTCATCGGGGCGTCACCTTTCCCCTGAAAAATCTGGCAGCGGTGCCGCTGAGCAGCCGGGAGCAGGCGCTGCCCCGGGAAGATCTGGCCGCGCTGGTGCGGCAGCGGCTTTCCCGGCAGGAGCAGGCCGCCGTTGTGGCGCTGCCGGGTCTGCACGCACCGGATTACCGGCAGATTACCGCACTGGCGGAAGGCCTTGCCGCCGGCTTCGGCCCGCTGCCCGCGCTGGTGGTGACGGAAGCGGACATGGCCAAGGCGCTGGGTCAGGCGCTGGCCCTGCGCCGCCCGCCGGAAGCCCCCTGCCTCTGTCTGGACCGGATCCGGCTGACGGAGGGCAGCTATCTGGACGTGGGCGCGCCGGTTGGCCCGGCCCTGCCGGTTGTGGTGAAAACCCTGATTTTGTCGAACGAAGAGGGATGTTATGAAGCTTAAAACAACGCTTTCCGGAAAAACCTATCAATTCCGGGACGTCAAACAGGTGCTGGCCAAGGCCAACGAAGAAAAGTCCGGCGACCGGCTGGCGGGACTGGCCGCCGCCTCCGCCCAGGAGCGGGTGGCCGCCAAGGTGGTGCTGGCGGAGATGACGCTGGCCGACCTGCGGGAAAATCCGGCGGTTCCCTACGAGCAGGACGAGGTGACCCGGATCATTCAGGACGATCTCAACGAACGGGTCTACGACGAAATCCGGGGCTGGACCGTTTCCGACCTGCGGGAGTGGCTTCTGGCCGAAACCACCTCCGGCGGGGATATCCGGCGGATCAGCCGGGGGCTGACCTCGGAAATGATTGCCGCCGCCGCCAAGCTGATGAGCAATCTGGACTTGATCTACGCCGCCCGGAAAATCACCGTCACCGCCCACTGCAACACCACCATCGGCCTGCCCGGCACCCTTTCCTGCCGCCTGCAGCCCAACCACACCACCGACGATCCCGACGGCATCACAGCCTCGGTGCTGGAGGGGCTGAGCTTCGGCGCCGGGGACGCGGTCATCGGCCTGAACCCGGTGACGGATTCCCCGGAGCAGACCGGGAAGATCCTCCGCCGGTTTCAGGAAATCAAGGAGCACTGGCACATCCCCACCCAGATCTGCGTGCTGGCCCATGTGACCGCCCAGATGAAGGCCGTGCGGGCCGGTGCGCCGGCGGACCTGATTTTTCAGTCCATCGCCGGAAGCGAGGCTGGCAACGCCGCCTTTGGTTTCGGCGCCGCCCTGATGGCGGAGGCCCGGGACCTGCTGCTGCGGGAGGGCACCGCCCAGGGGCCGAATGTGCTGTACTTTGAGACGGGGCAGGGGTCGGAGCTGTCCAGCGGTGCCCATTTCGACACCGATCAGGTGACCATGGAGGCCCGATGCTACGGCTTTGCCCGGCATTTTTCTCCCTTTCTCGTCAACACGGTGGTGGGCTTCATCGGGCCGGAGTACCTCTACGACGCCCGGCAGGTCACCCGGGCGGGACTGGAGGATCATTTCATGGGCAAGCTCTCCGGTGTCCCCATGGGCTGCGACTGCTGTTACACCAACCACATGAAGGCCGATCAGAACGACATCGAAAATCTGGCGGCGCTGCTGACCATGGCCGGGTGCAATTACTTTATGGGCATTCCACACGGGGACGACATCATGCTCAACTATCAGACCACCGGCTTCCGGGACACCGCCGCCCTCCGGGAGCTGACCGGAAAAACCGCCATTCCGGAATTCCAGCGCTGGCTGGAGGCCATGGGCTTCGTGGAAAACGGCCGCCTGACCGCCAAGGCCGGCGACGGCTCCAGTCTGTTATTCTGACAAGGAGGAAACCATGAACAAGCAGGAACTGACCGCTCTGGTGGCGGAAATTCTGGGGCAGATGGAGCCGGGCGTCAAGGCCACGGCCCCCGCGCCCCTTCCTCAGGCCCCGGAGACGGAGGCGGTGCCGGATATCACGGCGATGAATCTGCGGGAGCTGTATCTGACGGAGCATCCCGCCGACCCGGAGCGATTCCGGGCCATGAAGAAGAAAACCCCCGCCCGTCTGGGGGCCGGAAAGGCCGGGCCGCGGTACAAAACCCTCACCATGCTCCGGTTCCGGGCGGACCACGCCGCCGCCCAGGACGCGGTATTTTCCCAGGTACCGGAGGATTTTGCCAAAGAAAACGGCCTGCTGCCGGTGCAGACCCTGTGCAAAAGCAAGGACGAATACCTGACCCGGCCCGATCTGGGCCGCAGCTTCGGCGAGGAAATGCAGAAGGTCATCAAAGGCGCCATCCCCAGGCCGCCCCGGGTGCAGCTGGTGGTGGGCGACGGTCTGTCCTCGGCGGCCATTTTAACCAACGCCATGGACTGTCTGGCGGCCATCCGGGAGGGGCTGCAGACCCGGAACATCGAAACCGGCCAGGCCATTTTCGTGCGCTACTGCCGGGTGGGCGCCGGAGACGCCATCGGCGATCTGACCGGCTGCGAGCTGGTGTGCATGCTGGTGGGCGAGCGGCCGGGGCTGGTGACGGACAAGAGTATGTCGGTATATCTGACCTACCACCCCCACACCGGCGTTTCCGAATCCAGCCGGACGGTGGTCTCCAACATCCACGCCCAGGGCACCCCGGCAGTGGAGGCAGGCGCTCATGTGGCGGAGCTGATCGAGACGATTCTCCGGAAAAAGGTCTCCGGCGTGGGGCTGCACTGGGAGGCGGAAGGATGATCCCGGTGAAGATTCTGGCGGTGCGGTATCTGGCCAACGCCGCCCCCGCCCTGCTGGCCGGGCTGGACATCCCCGCCGACCGTCCGTCGCTGGGGCTGCTCACCACCGACAGCGACGACGCCACCTATATCGCGCTGGACGAGGCCACCAAGGCCGCCGACGTCACCGTGGCCTACCGGCGCAGCTTCTACGCCGGTGCCGCCAACGCCTCCACCCCCTACGCCGGTGAGGTCATCGGCATTCTGGCCGGGCCGACCCCCGGCGCCGTACGAAGCGGCATGGAGGCGGCTATGGCCGCCCTGCGCCGGGTGGGTTTTGACGAGGTAGGCGGCATTCCGGTGCTGGCCTGCACCGTCAGCAGTACCGGCAGCTTTCTGGCCGCCGAAGCGGGCGTTCGCCCCGGGCAGGCGCTGGCCTATCTGATTGCGCCGCCGCTGGAGGCCATGTACGCGCTGGACGGGGCACTGAAGGCGGCGGATGTCACGTTATGTAAACTCTATGCGCCCCCGACGGAAACCAACTTCGGCGGCGCCCTGCTCACCGGCACCCAATCGGCCTGTGACGCAGCCTGCGGCGCCTTCCGGGACGCCGTGGCGGAAATTGCGGGCAATCCCCGCTAGAAAGGCAGGAATTCCTATGGATCTGGATCAGGACTTAGCCGCCCGGCAGGAGGCCCGTGCCCTCTGCCGCAAGGCGGAACAGGCCCGGCAACAGCTGGCGCGGCTGGATCAGGCGGCGCTGGACCGCATCGTCCGGCAGGTGGCCGACGCCTTCGCCGCAGAGGCCCGGACGCTGGCGGAGCTGGCCGTCCGGGAGACGGGCTTCGGCAATCCGGAGGACAAAACCGTCAAAAACCGGTTTGCCTCCGAAACCGTGGCCGACGCCGTCTGCGGCATGAAAACCGTGGGCATTCTCCGGGAGGACCCGGCGAAAAAGCTGTGGGAAATCGGCGTACCCGTGGGCGTTATCGCCGCCATCGTCCCCAGCACCAACCCCACCTCCACGGTTTGCTACAAGGCGCTGATTGCGCTGAAATCCGGCAACGCCATCGTCTTTTCGCCCCACCCCAAGGCCCTGACCTGCACTCTCCGGGCGGCGGAGGTGGTGGCCCGGGCCGCCGCGGCGGCCGGAGCGCCGGAGGGCGCCGTGAGCTGCCTGCATTTCGGCACACTGGCCGGCTGCCAGGAGCTGATGGCCGCCCCGGAGGTCCGGCTGATTCTGGCCACCGGCGGTCCCGGCATGGTCCGGGCCGCCTATTCCTCCGGCAAGCCCGCCATCGGCGTGGGTGCCGGAAACGGCCCGGCCTATCTCCACCGGTCGGCTGATCTGAAGCAGGCTCTGGCCTGCATCGCCCGCTCCAAGACCTTCGACTACGGCACCGTCTGCGCCTCGGAGCAGAGCATCATTGTGGAAGCGCCGCTGGAGCAGGCCGTCCGGGAGGAAGGGGCGCGGCAGGGGTTCTACTTTATGAATGCCGACGAGGCAGGGCGGCTGGCCAAGCTTCTGTTCCGCCCCGGCGGGGCGCTGAATCCGGCCATTGTGGGAAAGCCCGCCAAGGTCCTGGCCGACATGGCCGGTTTCCCCGTGCCGGAGGGCACCCGGATTCTGGTGGCCCGGGAGCAGGAGGCCGGTCCCACCCGGCCCTACTCCATGGAAAAGCTCTGCCCCGTGCTGGCCTTCTTTGTCATGGAAAACGAGGAGGCCGTGCTGGAAAAGGCCATCGAGGTGCTGACCCACGAGGGCAGCGGCCACACCTTCGTGATTCACGCCCAGGACGCCGACGTGGTGCGCCGGTTTGCCCTCCGGATTCCCGTCTCCCGGTTTCTGGTGAACACCCCGGCGGCGCTGGGCGGCATCGGCGCCACCACCGGGCTGTTCCCCGCCCTGACGCTGGGCTGCGGCGCCGTCGGCGGCAGCAGCTCCTCCAACAACATCGGTCCCATGGACCTGATCAACATCCGCCGGGTGGCATGGGACACCGGGGAGCGGCCCGACGGCCCCGCCCCGGCGGCGGATCGGTCGCTGGTAGACACCATCACCGCCCAGATTCTGGAGCGGCTGCACCAATCGTAATCAATTTCTGAAAGGATGCTACGAATATGGACACGAATTCTCTTGGTATGATCGAAACAAAGGGTCTGGTCGGCGCCATCGAAGCGGCGGACGCCATGGTCAAATCCGCCAACGTGCAGCTGGTGGGCAAGGAGCAGATCGGCGGCGGTCTGGTCACCGTCATGGTGCGGGGCGACGTGGGCGCCGTCAAGGCCGCCACCGACGCCGGTGCCGCGGCGGCGGAAAAGGTGGGCGAGCTGATTTCCGTCCACGTCATCGCCCGGCCCCACTCCGAGGTGGATGCGATTCTGCCCCACGACCGCCGGACCCCGCCCTCCGCCCAATAATCCATGCTCTACACCGAGGAATCCGCCCGGGCCGCCGTCCGGAACCGGGAGGGAAAACGGGTTTTCTATCTGGGAAACGGCGACCGGCTGACCGCCGCGGCCCGGGCCTTTCTGGAGCGGGAGAACATTGCCATTCTCCCGGCCGAAGCCGCCCGGCCGGAGCGGTACCGGCTGCTTTCCGGCGGCTACACGGAGGAAAAGCCGGAGCATCTGACCCATCTCAACGGCGACGTGCTGGTACCCAAAACCCACCCCCGGATTGCCTTCCGGGGGGCCGTGGATACGCTGGAGGCGGAGCTGCTGCTGTGCGGCCCCATCTGCGGTCCGGCCCGCCGGGCCCAGGTGGCGGAGGTGCTGGACGCGGTCCGGCTTCTGCTGCGCCATGAAGTGCTGGACGAGCCGGTACCGGCCCGGACGCTGTGCGGCCTGAGCGAAGCGGAGCTGCGCCGCCGGAGCCATTTCCCCCAGGAATTCTACGGACAGCCCCATTTCATGCCCGCCGTCACCGATTCCCCGGCACTTTTGCAGCTGAACCGGGCCCGGTGCGCCGCCCGGGCGGCGGAGCTGGCGGCGGCGGCGGCCTTCACCGACCGGGACGGCCGTCCCCAACGGGAGGACCTGCTGCGGGCCATGAACCGGCTGAGCAGTATGCTTTATCTGCTGATGATTCAGGAAAAAGCGGCACAAAAGGAGTGATTGTATGGACGATTCTCTTGCCGAATCGATTCTGCGGCGGCTGTTTGTGGAGCTGGAGGCCTCTGCCCGCCATGTCCACCTGACCGACGCCCAGGCCCGGACCCTGTTCGGCCACGACCTGACCCCGGCCCGGCCCCTGTCCCAGCCCGGCCAGTATCTGGCGGAGGAGCGGATCCGGCTGGAAGGCCCGAAAGGCAGTCTGGACGGCGTGGCCGTCCTCGGCCCCGCCCGGCCGGAGGGGCAGGTGGAGCTGTCCGCCACCGACGTCCGGACGCTGGGGCTTTCCGGCGTGCCGGTGCGGCTGTCCGGCGACACGGAAGGTACCCCCGGCATGACGGTGATCGGCCCCCGGGGCCGGGTAACCCTGCCCCGGGGCGTGCTGATTGCCAGGCGGCATATCCACCTCACGCCGGAGGACGCCGCCCGGTTCGGCGTCCGCCACGGACAGGCCGTCCGGCTGGAAACCTTCACGGACCGGCCGGTGGTGTTTGACGATGTCACCGTCCGGGTGGACCCAGCCTTCGCCCCCCGGGTCCATCTGGACTTTGACGAGGCCAACGCCTGCGGGTTCCGCCCCGGCGACTGGGGGCGGATTGTTCCATGAGCCGGGCGCTGCTGCTGGGCAGGGCGCCGGAGGCGGCGCTGGGCCATACCTATGTGACGGAGCCGCCCTATGACGCGGTGGTCATCGGCTCGCTGACGCTGGGCCAGCTGCTGCGCTTCCGGGACGAGCGGGTGCTGGAGGCGCTGGCCCGGGGACTGCCGGTGTACCTCTACACCCCGGGACTGCCGGAAGCGCCGGGAAGCCGGGGCCTGTCCGCCGCCCTGTCCGCCGCCCAGCGGGAACTGAAAGGCTGGGGCGTCCGCTTCACCGACGGCGGCCGCCGCCGGGTCATCACGGCGGAGGAGGCCCGGGCCATGCTCCGCACCGGGCAGAAGCCCGGCCCCGGCGCGGTGCTGACGCCGCTGGCCCGGGAATTATTGGAGGGATTGCATTGAAAATCGGAACAGTTACCGGCTCCGTGTGGGCCACGCGCAAAGCGGTATGCTTACAGGGGCAGACCTTTCTGCTGGTGAACACCGGCACGGAGGAGCTGGTCGCCGCCGATCAGGTCGGCGCAGGCCGGGGGGACCGGGTCCTGCTGGCCACCGGCACCGTCGCCTCCAAATACTGCATGGACGCCCCCGTGGACGCGGCGGTGGTGGCCATTCTGGACCCGGAGGGGCAGCATGGACATTGAAAAGACAGTGTTGTGGCTGATGGCGGCCTTTGCCGTACTGGGCGGGCTGGACCGGATTCTGGGGAACCGGCTGGGGCTGGGAAAACCCTTTGAGGACGGCATCCTTTCCATGGGATCGCTGGCCATGGCCATGCTGGGCATCATCGCGCTGGCCCCGGTACTGGCCGGGGTACTCAAGCCGGTGATCGTGCCGGTGTACCGGCTTCTGGGGGCGGACCCGGCCATGTTCGCCGGGACGCTGCTGGCCTGCGACATGGGCGGCGGCGCGCTGGCCGCCGCGCTGACGTCGGACCCCCAGGCGGCGCTGCTGGGCGGCGTGCTCACCGGCAGTATGCTGGGGGCCACGGTGGTGTTCACCATTCCCGTGGCCATGGGGATTCTCCGGCCGGAGGACCGGCCGGTGTTTGCCCGGGGCATTCTCTGCGGCGTGGTTACCGTCCCGCTGGGGATTCTGGCCGGAGGTCTGACCGCCGGATTTTCCCCGGGTATGGTCCTGCGGAATCTGATTCCCATTGTGCTGATGGCCGCGCTGATTGCGCTGGGCCTGTGGAAGGCGGAGGGCGCCATGATCCGAGGCTTTTCGCTGTTCGCCCGGCTGGTCACCGCCGTGATTACCGTGGGACTGGCCGCCGCCATCGTGGAAGCGCTGACGGGCGTGACGGTCATTCCCGGCATGGCCCCTCTGTCCGACGGATTCGAGACGGTGGGTTCCATCGCCATCGTGCTGGCGGGGGCCTTCCCGCTGGTGGCGGTGCTGACCCGGGTGCTGCAAAAGCCGCTGGGGGCCATGGGACGCCGTTTCGGCATCAACGAAACCGCCGCTGCCGGTTTTCTGGCCACGCTGGCCAACTCCATCGCCACCTTCGGCATGGTGAAGGACATGGACCGGCGGGGCAAGACCATGAACATCGCCTTTGCCGTCTCGGCGGCCTTCGTCTTTGGCGATCATCTGGGCTTCACGGCGGGATTTGCCCCCGAAATGCTGCCGGCGCTGATCGTCGGCAAGCTGGTGGGCGGCATCACCGCCGCCGCGGCGGCCCATTTGCTGACAAGGCCTGGCAAACGCGGCAATTCCCCGAATTCATAGTTGACAAACCGGTGTAATCCGGTCTATAATAAAGAAAATCATCCCAAAAAACGAAGAAAAGAAGCGTACACCGCGCAGGCCCGGTCAGCGCGCTTCCGGCGGCGTCCGTGATCCCCGGGAAGCGGATTTCGCTGCGAAACAAGATGGTACCGCGTCTGTTTTGTCGCCCTTGAGCTTGCTCAGGGGCGCTTTTTCATGTAAGGAGGAAGCAATTAATGTGCGAACAATGCAGCAAGGGGAAATTTTACATCACCACCCCCATTTACTATCCCTCGGCCAAGCTGCACATCGGCCACAGCTACTGCACCGTCGCCACCGACGCCATGGCCCGCTTCAAGCGGCTTCAGGGCTACGACGTCATGTTCCTGACCGGCACCGATGAGCACGGCCAGAAGATCGAGGACAAGGCCAAGGCCGCCGGTGTGACCCCCAAGCAGTATGTGGACAATATCGTCACCGGCGAGGGCGGCGTGCTGGATCTGTGGAAGCTGATGAACATTTCCTATGACCGGTTCATCCGCACCACCGACGACTACCATGTGGCCGCCATCCAGAAAAT
>CAJLCS010000047.1 GCA_905205195.1 uncultured Eubacteriales bacterium | reverse complement strand
CGCTGACCGTCGTCGGCGTGGTCCAGCCTGCAGAGGGGGCCAAGGCCTCCATGCTCCGCAGCGGCATCGGCTACCCGGCGGAGCTGACGGACCATGTGATTGCCATGGCACAAAACAGTAAAATCGTCCGCCGGCAGCTGGAAGACCCCACCGTCAATGTGATGAACGGCGAAAAGTTCCAGTCCGACGGCAGCACCCGGCAGCTGGACCTGTCCAGCCTGTTCTCCGTGGACACCAAAACGCTCCAGGAGGCGTTCCAATTTGACGAGAGTGCGCTGGACCTGGATTTGTCGGGGGCGCTGACGCTGAACCCCGGGGCCATCGACCTGTCCGGCGCACTGGATCCGGATGCGCTGGCGGCGGCGCTGCCGGAAATGCCGGAGCTGGACCTGGCCCAGCTTCTGAGCAAGGTGAAGCTCACGATTCAGGAGGACGACCTGAAGACGCTGATTTCCGACCTTTCGGATGCCTATCAGAAGTATGCCGGGACCCATCCCGAGGCGGACTATTCCCGGCTTCCGGAATATCTGTGCGAATACCTGCAAACGGAGGAGGCTCAGAAGCGCTTTTCCGAGGGAATCCGGAAGATCCTGAAGGAAACCGGCAGCATTACCGTGTCGCCGGAAGCCCTTCAGGAGCTGATCGAGCAGGTGGTGGCTGGGTATCAGGCATATCTGGAGGAAAACGGCCTGACCGATCCGGCCCACTACGGGGAGTATCTGCTGGACTATCTCCGGACCCCGGAGGCCAAGGCACTGATCAAAGAGGGCGCTTCCAAAATCGTGCAGATCGACGGTGATCTGATCGTTCGGCCGGAGCAGCTCCGGGAGTTGGCGTCGGATATGTATCAGGGCTATCAGGATTACGCCGCAGCCAACGGTCTGGCGGACCCGTCCAAAGCGGGCCAGACCCTTTCGGATTTCCTGGGCCAGCCGGAGACGAAAACGCTGCTGGCCAACGCCCTTTCCAAAATGGTGGATACCGGCGAGCTGCAGAAGGCCCTGTCCGACGCCATGGAGGACTATGTGCGTCAGGCGGCAGGCAACATTTCCGGCGTGCTGGAGCAGCAGCTGAGCGGCGTGATGCGGCAGATGATGCTTCAGCTGGCGGACAGTCTGCAGAACACCCTGTCCCGGAGTCTTTCCCCGGACACCGTGTCCAAGGCCCTGTCCGTGGACCCGGAGGTGTTTCAGAAGGCCATTTCCGTCAACATGGACGAAGCCAACATCACGGAGCTGCTCCGCTCGGTGTTCACAGGGGAGAGCAATTCCTATGAAAACAACCTGAAAAAGCTGGGCTATGCAGACCCCGACAGCCCCGGCGCCATTTCCGTCTATCCCAAGGATTTTGAGAGCAAGGCCTCGGTGACGGCCATTCTGGACGATTACAACGACCGGATGAAGGCCCGGGGCGAGGACGAGAAGGTGGTCCGCTACACGGATATGGTGGGCACCATGATGTCCTCCGTGACGGAAATCGTGGATATCATCAGCTATGTGCTGGTGGCCTTCGTCGGCATTTCGCTGGTGGTGTCGTCTATTATGATCGGCGTCATTACCTACATCAGCGTCATGGAGCGCCGGAAGGAAATCGGTATTCTCCGGGCCATCGGCGCGTCCAAGCGCAACGTGTCCGAGGTGTTCAACGCCGAAACCTTCATGATCGGCCTGTGCGCCGGCGTCATCGGCATCGGCCTGACGCTGCTGCTGCTGGTTCCCTGCAATCTGGTGCTGCACAATGTGCTGAATCAGCCGGATCTGACGGCGTCGCTGTCGCCGCTGTCCGGACTGCTGCTGATTGCGCTGAGCACGCTGCTGACCATCATCGGCGGCTGGATCCCGGCCAAGAGCGCCTCCAAGTGCAATCCGGTGACGGCACTCCGGTCCGAATAACGATCCCGGGCGGGCGGCGAAATGCCGCCCGCTTTATCTGTGCCTGCGGAAAGAAAATCTTGCATTTTTCCGTCTTTCCCGGTATAATAAGATGATTCATTGCAGATTGAGCGCGAGGTAAGAGTGTGTATCTAAAAAGTTTGGAAGTGCAGGGGTTCAAGTCCTTCCCGGACAAGACCCTGATTCGGTTCGGCGACGACATTACCGCCATTGTCGGACCAAACGGCTCCGGCAAATCCAATATTTCCGACGCCATCGTGTGGGTTCTGGGCGAGCAGAGCACCAAAACGCTCCGGGGCGCCAAGATGGAGGATGTGATTTTCGGCGGTACCCTGAAGCGTCCTGCCGTCGGCTTTGCCGAGGCGACGCTGACGCTGGATAATACGGACCGGCGGCTTGCCTACGATGCCGACGAGCTGATGATCACCCGCCGGTATTACCGGTCCGGCGACAGTGAATACTACATTAACCGCCAATCCGCCCGACTGCGGGACATCAACGAGCTGTTGATGGATACCGGTTTGGGCCGGGAGGGCTATTCCAATATCGGGCAGGGGCGGATCGATGAAATTCTGGCCCTGAAAAGCGGCGACCGGCGGGAGGTATTCGAGGAAGCGGCGGGAATTTCCAAGTACCGCCACCGGAAGGAGGAAACCGAGCGCAAGCTGGCGGCTACCGAGGACAACCTGATGCGGATCGGTGACAAGGTGTCGGAGCTGGAACTTCAGCTGGAACCGCTGCGGGTCCAGTCAGAGAAGGCCAAACGATATCTGGAGCTGAAGGATGAGCTTCAGGGCGTCGAGGTGGCGGTGTGGCTGGAGTCTCTGGAGCGGCTGTCCGCCGCGGCGAAGAAGGCGGAGGAGGACTATACGTCAGCTGCCTTCATTTTGCAGCAGGCCCATGACGATCTGAACCGGTTGTATAAGCAGGCGGAGCAGTATGGGCAGGAACTGCATACCCGGGACGGCGATCTGGAAACCGTCCGGGTTAAGGTCAATATGCTGGAAGCGACCCATCAGCAGCTGGACGGTCAGATGGCTGTGCTGCGGGGAAATCTGGACAACAACACCGCCAACGTTTCCAGAATCAATGAGGAAATGAAGGGACAGGAGAGCCGAAGCGGCGGCCTGACCCAGCAGATGGATCAGACGCGGGTCCGGATTGCCGAGATTGAAACGGCGCTGGCGGAAAAGGCCGGAGAAATGCAGACGCTGGACCGGCGCCTGACGGAAATGACGGCCAGCGCGCAGGGCATTACCAAACGGTTTCTGGAACTGCGGGCCAAGGAAACCTCTCTGACGGCGGATCTGGCCGGACGGGAGGCGGATGTCCGGGGATTGGAAGCGTCCGTGGCCCAGTCCGAGGACCGGCTGAGCCAGCTGACGCAGGATTTGTCCTCCGGCACGGACCGGAAAAATCAGGCCCAGACGGAGCTGGACCAATGCCGGAGGGAGCTTGCCAAAGCACAGGAAAAGGCGACGGCGGCCGCCAACACCATTTCCGGCTATACCCTCCGACAGACGGCTCGTCAGAAGCGGCAGGATGAGCTTGCTCAGACGCTGCGGGAGCTGACCGGCAATCTGGATTCCGTCCGGGCCAGAGCCAGAGTGTTCCGGGCCATGGAGCGGGATTACGAAAATTATCAGAAATCCGTCCGGATGGTCATGCAGGAGGCCCAGCGTGGCGGCCTGCGAAACGTCCACGGGCCGGTTTCCCGGCTGATCCGGACGGAGAATGCCTACACGGTGGCGATGGAAATCGCTCTGGGCGGCGCGATGCAGCAGATCGTGGTGGAAAGCGAGCAGGACGGCAAGGCGGCCATCGCCTTCCTCAAGCGTACCGGCGGCGGCCGGGCCACCTTCCTGCCTCTGTCTACCGTACAGGGCCGGACGCTGCAGGAAAGCGGACTGGAGTCCTGCCGGGGCTTCGTGGGCATTGCGTCGCA
The DNA here is from genome assembly GCA_905205195.1 of uncultured Eubacteriales bacterium. Lineage (GTDB taxonomy): Bacteria > Bacillota > Clostridia > Oscillospirales > Oscillospiraceae > Faecousia. The sequence goes on along the minus strand of CAJLCS010000047.1, from coordinate 9,260 downwards.
GCTGGTTACCGCCCAGCCCCGCTATCGGGGCATTGTGGAGAATCTTCTGGGGCGGATCGTGATCGTTCAGGATCTGGATGCAGCCATTGCCATGGCAGGCAAGTATCGCAGCCGCTTCAAAATCGTCACGCTGGACGGTCAGGTTTTGAATCCCGGCGGATCCATGACCGGCGGCAGCGTCAATAAGGAATCCGGCATCCTCTCCCGGGCCAACGAACTGGAAAAGCTGACCGTGCAGGAGAAGACGCTGGAACAGAAGCAGGCCGTCACGGAAGCGGACTGGCAGGAGGCCAAGCGTCAGACGGAGCAAGTTGCCTTTCAGTTGACGGCGGCCCGGGACCAGCTCCGGGAGGCGGAGGATCAGGTCCTGCGGCTTCAGGGCGTGGAAAAGCAGCGGGAGATTATTTTGCAGTCCATTACGGAGGCGGAATCCTCCGCCCGGCGGGAGGAAGCGGCACTCAAGGAACGCTGCCGCACGGACGGGGAGCGCCTGACGGCCCAGAAGGCCAAAATTCAGGTCTACGGTCAACAGCTGGGCGAGACCAAGGCGGCGCTGCAATCGCTGGAAGGCAGCCAGTCGGAAACGGCGGCGGCCACGGAGGAGCTTTCCGAGCGGATGACCCGACTGAAAACCGCCCAGGCAGCGCTGGAAGCGGAAAAATCCACGGCGACGACCCATATGCAGGATCTGTCCGCGCTGCGGAGCGCCATGGAAGGCGACCGGGAGAAGAAGCTGGCGCTGCGGGACTCCATTGAAGCGGACAGCGCCCGGCTGCGGCAGGAGCTGGAAGCTCTGCATCAGCGGCAGTGTGAAAACGATACGCAGGTCGAGACGGAAAAGGCTCACCTGCAGCAGGCTCTGGAGGCCCGGGCGGCGGCGGAAGCGTCCAAAACCCGGTCCGAGCGGGAAGCACAGGAAAAGAACAAGGACATCGTGAATATGGAGCGGGCCTGCGCACTGCTGGAACAGAAAAAAGTGACCACGGCTATGGAGGAGCGGCAGATTACCGACAAGCTCTGGGATTCCTACGGCCTGACGCCGGGCACGGCGGCGGGAAAAAAGGCGGAGATTGATTCTGTTGCTTCCGGAAACCGGCGCATCGGGGAGCTGAAACGGAAAATCGCCGGTCTCGGTACGCCGAATCTGGGGGCCATTGAGGAATACGCCCGGGTCAACGAGCGCTATACCTACCTTGCCTCCCAGCGGGACGACGTTCTGACCTCCAAGCGGGAGCTGGAAAGCGTCATCCGGGATATCACCAAAGAAATGACCACAATTTTCGTAACGGAATTCCAGAAAATCGACCACTATTTCGGTCAGACCTTCGAGGAAATGTTCGGCGGCGGCAGGGGACAGCTGATTCTGGAAAATCCCGAGGAACCGCTGGAATGCGGCATCGAAATCCGGGTGCAGCCGCCCGGAAAATCCGTGAAAACCATTACACTGCTCTCCGGCGGCGAAAAGGCCTTCGTGGCCATCGCGCTGTACTTCTCCATTCTGCGGGTGCGGCCCACGCCGTTCTGTATGATGGACGAAATCGACGCGGCGCTGGACGACCGGAACGTGGAACGGTTTGCCTCTTATCTGCATAACCTCAGCGAAAAAACGCAGTTTATCGTCATCACCCACCGCCGGGGCACCATGGAGGCGGCGGATGTCCTCTACGGCGTGACCATGCAGGAGCAGGGCGTTTCCAAGCTCCTGCGGCTGGATCTGAACCGGATGGAGGAGCATCTGGGCATTATGGAATAAAGGAGAAAGAAATATGGGCTTTTTTGATAAAATCAAGGCGGGTCTGACCAAAACCCGGGATGCGCTTGGCTCCACCCTCAGCGGCATTTTCAGCGGCTTCAGCGAGCTGGACGACGATTTTTACGACGAACTGGAGGAATGCCTGATTCTGGCGGATCTGGGCGTGGAAACCTCCGGCAAGGCGGTGCAGCAGCTGCGGCGCCGGGTGAAGGAGCAGCATCTGAAAACCGCCGAGGACGCCAAGGCGGCGCTGAAGGATATTCTGACGGAAATGCTGAACGTGGGCGACCAGGACCTGAATCTGTCCACCACCCCGTCGGTGATTCTTGTCATCGGCGTCAACGGTGTGGGCAAAACCACCACCATCGGCAAGCTGGCCACCCAGCTGGTGCGGCAGGGCAAGAAGGTTCTGCTGGTGGCTGGTGATACCTTCCGGGCGGCGGCGGCGGATCAGCTGGAAATCTGGGCCCAGCGCTCCGGCGCAGATATTGTCCGGCAGCACGAGGGGGCCGACCCGGCGTCGGTGGTGTTTGACGGCATTCAGGCGGCCAAGGCCCGGAATGCGGACGTGATGATCGTGGATACCGCCGGACGGCTCCACAACAAGGCAAACCTGATGAACGAACTGAACAAAATCAGCCGGATCATCGGCCGGGAGCTGCCGGATGCGGCCAAGGAGGTGCTGCTGGTTCTCGACGGCACCACCGGCCAGAACGGCCTGATTCAGGCCAAGCAGTTCAAGGATATTGCGGGCGTGACGGCCATCGCCCTGACCAAGCTGGACGGCACGGCCAAGGGCGGCATTGTGATTGCCGTGGCCGATACGCTTCAGATCCCGGTGAAATTCGTGGGCGTGGGCGAAAAAGCCGACGACCTCATGCCCTTCACCGCCCGGGACTTTGTGGACGCGCTGCTGTAAGGAGGTTGCCATGAAGGTTGTATTAGCCAGCAAAAACAAGCATAAGCTGGAGGAAATCAGCAAAATCACCGCCCGATTCGATATGGAACTGATTCTCGAATCAGAGCTGGGTGTGGATATCGACGTGGAAGAAACGGGCACCACTTTCGAGGAGAATTCCCTTCTGAAGGCCGCGACCGTCATGAAGGCCACGGGGCTGCCTGCGCTGGCCGACGATTCCGGCATTGCAGTGGATGCGCTCCACGGAGAGCCGGGGATTTATTCCGCCCGGTACGGCTTCGACCCCACGCTGGACGACTGGGGCCGCCTGCAGCTGCTGCTGAAAAACATGGAGCAGGTGCCCGACGGGCAGCGTCAGGCCCAATATGTTTGCGTCATTACCCTTGCCATGCCGGACGGAACCGTGATTCAGGCCCGGGGCGAGGTACACGGGGAGCTGACCCGGGCGCCGGAAGGCAGCGGCGGCTTCGGGTATGATCCCATCTTCTATTATCCGCCCTTCGGGAAGACCTTCGGCCAGACGACGGCTGAGGAGAAAAGCCGGGTCTCCCACCGGGCGGTGGCGCTGCAGGAATTTGATCGAAAACTGAAGGAGGCAGGTTATGCTGACAAGTAAAGAACGGGCGCAGTACCGTGCCCAGGCCAATACGCTGGAAACCACGCTGATCGTGGGCAAGGGCGGCGTCACCGAGGCGGTGGCCGCCGAGGCGGACACGCTGCTGACCGCCCGGGAGCTGGTCAAGGGACGGGTGCTGGAGGCATCGCTGCTGACCGCCCGGGAGGCGCTGGATGCGCTGTGCGAGGCTACCGGCGCGGAGGGCATCGCCTGCGTCGGCTCCAAATTCGTGCTGTATCGCTTCAGCGAGAAATGCCAGCAGGAGCGCAATCAGACCGGCCGGGCCAAGCGGAAGCCTACCCCGGTCAGCAAGGCGGACCCGGTCCGCAAGGGCGCCAAGCAGCGCCGGATGGCGGCCAAAAAGCAGCGGGAGGAGCGCAACGAGTACTTCCGCAAGCAGGCCATTGAGAAGGCCATCGAGCGTTCCCGGGAAAAGCAGCTTCGTCACGACGACGACTGATCCGGGCGGGGAAAGGAGCGTCCAGTATGAAAATCGGTATCTACGGCGGATCCTTTAATCCTCCCCATATGGGGCATTTACAGGCGGCCAAGGCGGCGGTGACGTCGCTGGGCCTGGATCGGCTGCTGCTGATTCCGGCCCGGATTGCGCCCCATAAGCACGCGCTGCCGGAAGGCTCGCCCACGCCGGAGCAGCGGCTGGAAATGCTGCGTCTGGCGGCCCGGTCTCTGGAGAAAACGGAGGTTTCCGATCTGGAGCTGCGCCGGGAAGGCCCCAGCTATACCTATGAGACGGTGCAGGCCCTTCATCGCCTGTACCCGGACGACGAGCTGGTGCTTCTGATGGGGACGGATATGTTCCTGACCTTCCTCCAGTGGCGCCATCCGGAGGAAATTCTGCGCTATGCCCACCTCGGTGTCTTTTACCGGGGGGAGGACGGCGAAATTTCCGATATTGACGCAGAAAAAGCCGCATTGGAGGCCCAGGGCGTCCGGGTGGAGCTGGTCAAAAACCCGGTGGTGCCGGTTTCGTCCACGGATCTGCGGCGGATGCTGACCTTCCGGTGTGCGTCGCCGCTGCTGCCCGACGGGGTGGGGGACTACATTGCCGCCCACGGCCTGTACGATACCGACCGGGACGACCGGAACCTGCCGATGGACCGGCTGGAGGCGGAGGTTATCCGCCTGCTGAAGCCGAGTCGGGTGGCCCATGTGCTGGGCTGCCGGGATACGGCGGTGGCGCTGGCCCGGCGCTGGGGCGCGGACCGGACCGACGCCGCCCGGGCGGGGCTGCTGCACGATATTACCAAGGCGCTGGACGGTCCGCTGCAATTGACATTGTGTCGGGAATATGGTACGATATTAGATAATTTTTCGGCCTGCAATCCCAAAACCCTCCATGCGCTGACGGGCAGTCTGGTAGCGGAGCGGATTTTCGGAGAGAATCCGGCGGTGGTCAGTGCCATCCGGTGCCACACCACCGGCAAGCCTGCCATGAATACGCTGGAAAAGATCCTGTATGTGGCCGATTACATGGAGCCGAACCGGAGCTTTCCCGGGGTGGAGCGGCTGCGGGCGCTGGCCTTTTCTGATCTGGACGGCGCGCTGAAGCTGGGGCTTACCATGACGCTGGCGCTGCTTACGAGCCAGCATCGCCAGCCTTCGCCGGAATCGGCGGAAGCGCTTGCTTATTTAACGGGGAAAACCCCGGAGAGGAAGATAGAATGTTAACTGCAAAGGAAGCGGCCCTGACCGCCGCAAAATCACTCGACAGCAAAAAGGGCGTGGACCTCCGGCTGCTGAAAATCGACCGGATCAGCTCTCTTGCGGATTATTTTCTGATCTGCACCGGCACCTCCAACACCCATGTGAAGACCCTCTGCGATTACGCGGAGTATGCGCTGGAACAGGCGGGGGAGACGGTGCTCAGCCGGGAAGGCCATCGCGGCAACTCCTGGGAGCTGCTGGATTTCGGCGCCGTGGTGGTCCATGTGTTTACCGAGGATGCCCGGAAATTCTATGATCTGGAACGGCTGTGGCGCGACGCGGAGCCGGTGGATCTGAGTGAGATTATCACCGAAGAATCGGTGTAAGAGAGGTGCTTGTCTTGAATTACGATTTTACGCAAATTGAAGCCAAATGGCAGAAAATCTGGGACGAGAAAAAGCTGTACGCGGCGGAAAACGGCGGCGAAAAGGAGAAATTCTACGCCCTTGTGGAATTCCCGTATCCTTCCGGCGCGGGCCTGCATGTGGGCCATCCCCGGCCCTACACGGCCATGGACATCATCGCCCGGAAAAAGCGGATGAGCGGCATGAACGTGCTGTTCCCCATGGGCTATGACGCCTTCGGCCTGCCCACGGAGAACTACGCCATCAAAAACCACATCCATCCCCGGATTGTGACGGAGAACAATATCAAGAATTTCCGCCGCCAGCTGAAGGCTCTGGGCTACAGCTTCGACTGGGACCGGGAGATCAACACCACGGACCCCAAGTACTTCAAGTGGACCCAGTGGATTTTCCTGCAGATGTTCAAGCACGGCCTGGCCTACAAGACCACGATGCCCGTCAACTGGTGCACCAGCTGCAAGTGCGTGCTGGCAAACGAGGAAGTGGTGGAGGGCGTCTGCGAGCGCTGCGGCGCCCCGGTCATCCGCAAGGAAAAGAGCCAGTGGATGCTCCGCATTACCCAATACGCCGACCGGCTCATTGACGATCTGGACAGCGTGGACTATATCGACCGGGTCAAGGCCCAGCAGATCAACTGGATCGGCCGGTCCCACGGCGCGGAGGTCACCTTCAAATCCACGCTGGGCGACGATATCCTGATTTATACCACCCGGCCGGATACGCTGTTCGGCGCGACCTACATGGTGCTCTCGCCGGAGCATGAGCTGGTGGCCAAATGGATGGACAAGCTGGCCAATGCCGACGCGGTGAAGGCCTATCAGGCGGCGGCCGCGGCCAAGTCCGATCTGGAGCGCACCGAGCTGAACAAGGAGAAAACCGGCGTGAAGCTGGAGGGCGTGAAGGGCATCAACCCCGTCAACGGCAAGGAAATCCCCATCTTCATCTCCGACTACGTTCTGTCCACCTACGGCACCGGCGCCATTATGGCCGTGCCGGCTCACGACGAGCGTGACTGGGACTTTGCCAAGGCCTTCGGCTGCGAAATCATCGAGGTGGTGGCCGGCGGTAATGTGCAGGAGGCGGCCTTTACGCTGAAGGACGACACCGGCGTGCTGGTGAATTCCGGCTTCCTCAACGGCCTGACCGTCAAGCAGGCCATCCCTGTCATTACCAAGTGGCTGGAGGAGCAGGGGATTGGCCATGCCAAGACCAATTACAAGCTCCGGGACTGGGTGTTCTCCCGCCAGCGCTACTGGGGCGAGCCGATTCCCATTGTCCACTGCCCCAAGTGCGGCGCCGTGCCGCTGCCGGAGTCGGAGCTGCCGCTGCTGCTGCCGGATGTGGAAAGCTATGAGCCGACGGACGACGGCGAAAGCCCTCTGTCCGCCATTACCGACTGGGTCAACACCACCTGCCCCTGCTGCGGCGGTCCGGCCAAGCGGGAGACGGATACCATGCCCCAGTGGGCCGGTTCTTCCTGGTACTATCTGCGCTACATGGATCCCCACAACGATCAGGCGCTGGCCTCCAAGGAGGCGCTGGACTACTGGTCCCCGGTGAACTGGTACAACGGCGGCATGGAGCACACCACGCTGCATCTGCTGTACTCCCGGTTCTGGCACAAGTTCCTGTATGACATCGGCGTGGTGCCGACCAAGGAGCCTTATGCCAAGCGCACCAGCCACGGCATGATTCTGGGCGAAAATCCCCATTATGTCGGCAATTTCAGCACTCAGGAAGAAAAGGACGCCATGATTGCCAAGTATGGCTCCGAGGCGCTGCGCCCCGCCGTGAAGATGTCCAAGAGCCTGGGCAACGTGGTCAATCCGGACGACGTGATCCGGACCTACGGCGCCGACACCATGCGCCTGTATGTGATGTTCATCGGCGATTTCGAGAAGGCCGCCACCTGGTCGCCCAACGCCGTGAAGGGCTGCAAGCGGTTCCTGGACCGGGTGTGGGCCATGGCGGAAGGCGTGACGGACAGCGAAACCGAGTACAGCCATGCCAATATGGCTGCCATGCACAAGACCATCAAGAAGGTTTCCGAGGATATCGACAATCTGAAGCCCAATACGGCCATTGCGGCCCTGATGACGCTGATGAATCAGTTCGGCGAAAAGGGCTGCAACCGGGCGGAGCTGAAGACGTTCCTGAAGCTCCTGTCTCCCTTTGCCCCTCATATCTGCGACGAGCTGTGGGAGCAGAAGGGCTTTGAAGGGATTTGCTCCGTTTCTGACTGGCCTTCCTATTCCGAGGCAAAGTGCAAGGATACTGTGGTGAACATCGCCGTTCAGATCAACGGTAAGATGCGCGGCACCGTGTTGATGGAGGCGGACCTGTCCAATGAGGATGTGGTAGCCGCTGTGACGGCCGACGAGAAGATCGCCCGGTTCCTGGACAAGCAGGGCGGAAAGATCGTCAAGACCATCGTGGTGAAAAACAAGCTGGTCAATCTGATTGTGAAGTAAGCAGAAATTTGTCGAATCCGGAAAAAATCAGCTTGACAAGAGACGACTTTTTGCTTATAATAGTAAAGCCGATATGGCCCTGAACGCATCCTGGATCAAGCCGGATGCCATCGGAGGGAGGGATAAGAATGTCTGAAATTCGCGTCAAAGAGAACGAATCTCTGGAAAGCGCCCTGCGTCGTTTTAAGCGGAGCTGCGCCAAGGAGGGCGTGATCGCCGAAGTGAAGAAGCGCGAGCATTACGTCAGCCCCAGCCTGAAGCGTAAGCAGAAGTCTGAAGCTGCTCGTAAGAACAAGAGAAAGTTTTATTGATATCCCTCTTGCGTAACGTGCGTCAAGCCGCTCTGAGTTTTCGGAGCGGCTTTTCTCATAGTGTGAAACCGAAACTCCCCCGGCTGCTTATTGAAGTGACCCCAAAAAGTTAGACAAAAATAAGAATAAAAATTGTTCAAGCTACCGAAAGGGCTTGCTGTCTGTGAATTGCAGGCGGCAAGCCCTTCAGTTTTGCCTTGATCCTGCGGTTGTTGTAGTAGTCCAGATATGATTGTTTCTTATTAGGAACGCTGTAAATACAAGGCTTTTCGGAGCCTGCAATCCGAAAAAAATAATATTTGATCTATCACATTACGCAGAAAGCCGTCCAGGTGCTATCTTGGGCGGCTTTTTTGCGTGGATAGACCGGAAGGAGGTAGAAAAATAATTACAGAAATTTAAGCTCGAAAATTGTGCAACTTTCACGAAAAGGAGGTTAGTGAATGGCAGATGAAAAACTGAACACGGGCCCCGAGGTGCAGAAAATCGAAGAGGCCCCCGCGCCCGCTGTGGCTGATCCGGCCCACGGGGAGGCCCCCGTTCCCGAACACCCGCCGGAACAGGCCGGGCCTGCCGAGCCCGGAGATGTGGTAATCTCTGCGGAGCAGATTGACGCGCTCATGGCAGAAAAGCGGCAGGCGGCCCGGGCCGAGGTGGAAAAGGCAGAGGCATCCCGTGAACAGGAGGCCGGGGCTCCTGCGCCGGATCGTCCTGCCGCTGAAAGCGAGAAAGCCGAAAAGCCGCGCCGGGGCCGTCCCCCTAAGTCTGATAAGACGGAGCGCACCGGGCCGGAGGCTGAAAAGGCGCCCAAAAAGGCCGGGCCCCGCAAGGGCCGCCCCTCTAAGGCTGACAAGGCGGCCCCCGACAAGGCCCAGCCCTCACAACGAGACAAATTGTCCCGAAGTGGCGGGAAAGCTCCCGAAGCTCTTGTTCCCCCGGATGCCGGAAAGGATACGCCCGCAAAGGAGGCCGCTCCCCCGGAGCAGGGTGTGACGGAGCCGACTGCGCCGCCCCGCCCTGTTGAGGAGGGAAAGCTGGTCTATCTGAAACTTTCCGAGCTCCACCCGTTCCATACATTCCGCCCCCATCCGTTCAAGGTG
>CAJLCS010000046.1 GCA_905205195.1 uncultured Eubacteriales bacterium | reverse complement strand
CGTCATCGTCATCCTCGTCGTCATGATGGTGATGATGGTCGTGGCAGCAGCAGTCGCTGTCATGATGGTGATGATGGTCGTGGCCGCAGCAGCAGTCGCCGTCATGATGGTGGTGATGTTCATGGTGCTCGTGGTGCGCCTTGGACCGGTGCGCCGCCTCTTCCTGAGAGAAGATTTCCGCCTCGTCCTCAACGGTGCGGGCGATGGCCTGCATTTGGGCAACCAGCGCATCGGGATCCTCGGCGGTGACCCGCAGCTGCTTGGTGGCGAAGGTCAGCGTGGCCTCGGAAACCTCCTGCATGGCCTGAATTTTGGCTTCAATCTTGGCGGCACAATTGGCACAATCCACATTTTCAATGATATATACCTTTTGCGTCATGGTGGCCCCTCCTTTTTTATTGACATATGAGCAAACGTTCATTTGTTAACCATAGTATACACCCGCACCGGCAGCCTGTCAAGAGTGAAATGCGAAAAATTCTGCTGATTCGCCGGAAAAATCAAAAAAACGATTGCGCCGCACGTTTAAAGCAGCGCAATCGCAGTTTTTGGAGTGTCAGAGGGCGGGAGACGGCGCGTTCTCCAGCTGGTCCAGGGGAATTTTCCGGATGCCCAGCCGACACAGGCAGTCGCCGTCCCGGGGGCCGCCGCGGCAGAAGGCGGCCAGCAGCGCGTGATCGTCGGTTTCAAACAGGGCGGGGTAGCAGTAGCCCCGCTGGGGATCGTCCTCCAGAAGAAACAGGTCACTCCAGCTGCATCCGTCGTCGCGGCTGATCCGCAGCGCCAGCGGCGTCCGCCCCCAGCTGGCGGTGCAGTCCCGGCCGTTGTAGCGGGGAATCGGGTTGTAGGCAAGGTACAGCGTTCCGTCCCGGCCGCGGAGCACCTCCATGGGAGAATCCGGGGAGGTGAAGGGGGAGGGCGCCGGCGGCGTAAAGGTCTGCATCCCGTCCGGGCTGAAGCTTTCATACTGATAGCCCAGGACGGTTCTGGCCCACAGCCACAGGGTGCCGTTCCGCTTTTGCAGAAGGCCCGGCTCCATCATGCCGGTGGCACAGCGGCCGGAGGCGCGGTCGTTGAGGGTCAGCCGGGGCGGCGCCAGGGTGAAGCTGGCACCGTCGTCCCGGGAAACCAGCACAACGGTGGTGAAATTGAAGTCGTAGTGCTTTTGCCCGGCGTCATCCATCCAGACCGGCACGGTGGAGGCGGGGGCGGCCAGGGTTCCGTCGGCCAGACGCTCCAGCCGGTCGTTGTTGATGACGTAGTAGGCCTTCGGAATGCGGCAGTCGCAACGCATGGGGGTGAAGTGAACGCCGTCCTCCGACAGCGTCCGGCCCACGGTGGAGGTGCCGTCGTTTTCCTTGATCAGAAAATAGAAGCCGAAGCGCCCGTCCCGCTGACGCAGCTGGGAGACACTCATCACATTGGAAACGCCGAAATCCGCCGCCCGGGCGATGATGCACGCATCCCCCCAGGTGGCCCCTTCGTCCCGGGAGACACGCATGGCGATATCGCAGGCGTCGTCGTCGCCGGAACAGCCGGAATGATAGCGGCTGTAGGCGAAAAGAATCGCGCCGTCCGGCCCCCGCAGAAAGGCGCCTTCGCTGCTGCGGCCGTGCCGGGCGGACGGGATGAGATCCAGGGTCAGTTCGCTTTGCAGTGTGGTCATGACAATCATCCTTCCATTTTTTCTCTATCATAGCACGTTTGGGCCAAAAGGTACAGGAAGAAAACCGCGCACAATCCTCCGCCCCGTGCGCGGTTTGCACAATTGGGTTTTGACATTTGCCGCCGGGTTCTTTACAATAAGGGAAAAGCGTTCCGGGAGGGAAGGAGGGGGCGGATATGACGGTTTCGGTGCCGGTGGAAGGGGACACGCTGATCCTTTCGGCCGACTTTTTCGGCGAGGAAGCGCCCCGGCAGGGCAATACGGTGCACAGCCACTTCTATTACGAGCTGTTTTACGCTCCCCGCGAGGCCATGTGCCTGTTTACGCCGGAGGGGACGGTGCGGATTCCGCCGGACTGCGCGGCGCTGGTCGCGCCCAACGTGCCGCATACCCTCACGGGCGTCAGCGCGGCGTATATGGCGCTGGCCTTCCGCTTCCGGGGCGGCAATCCGAACGGTCCGTTGGCTGCCGTGTTGGAGACGACGTTTTCGGCCCGGCGCTGGACGGTGCTTCCGCCGGACGAGGTGCTGACGGAAATTCTGCTTGGCCTGCGGCGCTACGCCCTCGGCCGTTATCCCGACCGGGAGCAGCTGTTCCGGGCCAGAAGCTGTGAGCTGATTTATTATCTCCGGGCGTGCCTGGAATCGGCGGAGCAGAAAACGGAGGTCGGACCGGCGGAGGATCTGCGGTTTCGTTTGGACAGCTATCTATGCGGCCACCTGACGGACCCGCATCTGTCGCTGCGAAGCGTGGCCGAAGGGGTGTTCCTCAGCGAAAGTCAGGTCAACCGCCTGATTCAGGCGCAGACGGGGCGCTCCTTCCGGCAGTATGTGATCGCGCTGCGGATGGAGAATGCGGCGCGCCTTCTGGAGCAGACCATGCAGAGCGTGGGAGACATTGCCTGCGCCGTGGGCTATGCCTCCGTGCCGGGGTTCTACAGCGCCTTCCGGAAGACGTTTCACCGGACGCCGGAGGACTACCGCCGGGCGTTTCGCCGCCCGGACGGCGATCATTGAGGGGGTTCCGGCCCGGATGTCCCGCGGCCAAGGGCGGCGGTGACGAGAATACCGATGTTGTCCCGGTAAATCTCCGGGAACTGGGACAGCGGCAGGGGATTTTCCCCTTCGCCGACTTCAATGGTGTAGCCCGGGCGGCGGAATTCCTTCAAAAACCAGTCCTTGTACCCGGCGAAGGACGACGCATACGCCACCTCCGCCAGCCGGTAGCCGCTGACCCGGGCCAGCTCCTCCCCCAGCGCCCGGGCGCCGGGAATGAACAGATCGTCAAACTGCCAGTAAATTTCCCGGCCCTGACTGTGGTAGGCCAGAACCAGCGCCGGATCCAGCGCCTGGGTGTACCCCGCCAGCAGCCGGGTCTCCGCCTGATTCAGCGGCGCCCGGCCCACATAGTCCCGGGGTCCGGGCCGGGTGTAGCCCTGGGAAAACTTGATTTCTCTGGCCCGGAGCCACCCGGCGGGATAGTTCAGGTTCAGGTCCACCCCCAGCAGGTTGGCTTTCCAGCCGTCGGGGAAGGGAATGGCCGGGTAATTGTCCGCCAGCAGCCGGGCCGTTTCCGCCTGAATCCCGCCCGGCTCCAGCGTCCCCGTCACCAGATCCACCCCGTCCGGGTTGACCATGGGCACCATGTAAACCGTGGCGGTCCGGTCCAGCTCGGCGGCGTCCACACCGAAAAGCGCCCCGCCGGATTCCAGCGCTTCGGCAAATTCCTCCGCAAAGCGCAGCAGAACGGGGGTCGTGATCCATTCGTTGGCGTGATGGGCCGCCGTGTAAAGCACGCGCCGCGGCCCGTGGCCCAGAACCAGCGTCAGGATGGGGCGGCCGTAAGCGGTGACGCCCAGCTGCTCCGTCCGCAGGAAGGGATAGCGCCGGACCAGCGCCAGAATGGCCGCTTCGCAGCGGGCGGCGGTCATGGGGAGTTCCGTGTTGACAATCGACATAGCATCGCCTCCGGATAATCTATGCCCCGCACTGCCGGAATGTGAAAAACCGGTCTTTCCCTGATCGCTCCCATGCCGACCCCGCGCAGCGCGGCAGGCATGACGTGCGTACCAGCCCCCTGAAACGCGCTCCCTTGCCTCTCCCTTTGGGAGAGGTGGCCGCGCGCAACGCGCACGGAGAGGGAAAACGCGGCTCCCTTGCCACGGCACCGAAACATGGTGCCGTCAAAACATCAAAGAAAACTTCTTGCAATTCCCGTAAAACCTGATAAAATAGGAGAAAAAGGAGGAACCGAAATGGAATATCTGACCCATATCCGCGAAATCCCGGCGCTCCGGGAAAGCTTCTTCCGCCTTGCCAGGGCGACCTTTTCCATCGATTTTTCCCGCTGGTATGCCCGGGGCCACTGGACCGACGACTACCTGCCCCATGTGCTGGCCGAGGACGGCCGGGTGCTGGCCTGCGTGGCGGTGAACCGGATGCACTTCCTGCGAAACGGGAAAGAGCGGAACTATTTGCAGCTGGGCACCGTCATGACCGACCCGGCCTTCCGGGGCCGTGGGCTGGGGCGGCAGCTGCTGGAGCGGGTGCTGGCGGATTGGACAGGTAAGGCTGACGGGATTTACCTGTTCGCCAACGATTCCGTGCTGGACTATTACCCCAAATTCGGCTTTGCGCGGGGAACGGAGTGCTGCTTTTCCGCCGCCTGCACGAACGATGCCGCCTACGCGGCGGAAAAGGTGAACCTGTCCGACCCGGCAGCGGCGGCCCGGCTGGAAGAAAAGCTGCTTGCTGCGGCAGAGCGCGGCAGCCCCAATGACGGCTTCCTGATGGACCGGAATCTGGGACTGTACCGGTTCTGGCTGGCGGAGGCCTACGGCGACTGCCTTTATTACCTGCCCGAGCCGGACGCCTACGCGGCGGCGGTGCCGTCCGGCGACCGGCTGGAGATAGCGCAGGTGCTGGGGAATACCCCGGTGGACCTGTCCCGGTTGGCGGCGGCCTTCCCGGGCGTGAAGCGGGTCTGCCTTGGCTATACCCCCGGCAGCTCCGACGGCTTCGACCGGGAGATCCTGCGGGAGCCGGATCATACGCTGTTTTTCATGGGCGAGCGGCTGAAGGACGATCTGGCGGCGGGGCTGCGGTTCCCGGTTTTCTCCATCGCCTGAGAAATTTTTTGACGGAACCGGGAGAATCTGCTATAATAAACCGGATTTGTATTTTGCTGCTTTTCATGGAGGAATCGAGCGATGAGAATGAGAAAAAAGCCCAATCTGGAGCCGCGGATGGCGGCCTGCGCCGCCTGGCAGGTGGCCGACCCCAAGGCCATGCAGGGCCGCTGGCGGGACCTGTGCCCCGGCTGCACCGCCCTGTGGGTGGAGATCGGCTGCGGAAAGGGTAAATTTACCGTGGAAACCGCCAAGGAAAACCCCAACGTGCTGGTGGTTGCGGTGGAGCGCTGCCGGGAGGCCATGGTCATGGCCATGGAAAAGGCCCGGGAGATGGACCTGCACAACGTCTTTTTCGTGGATCTGGACGTGGCGTGGATGGAGGGCTGCTTTGCCCCCGGCGAAATTGACCGGATGTTCATCAATTTCCCGGACCCCTGGCCCCGGAGCAAGAACGCCAAGCGGCGGCTGACCTACCGGACCTTCCTGCGGATGTACACCCGGGTGCTGGCCGACGGCGGGGAAATTCACTTCAAAACCGACAACGCCAAGCTGTTCGAGTTCTCCCTGGAGGAATTTGCCCTGCTGGGGCTGGAGGTGCGGAACCTGACCCGGAATCTCCATGAACACGGCCCCGTGGGGATCATGACCGGCTACGAGGAGAAGTTCTACGCCCTGGGCACCCCCATCAACCGCTGCGAAATCGTCTGCCATCCCATCGCCGAACCGGCGCCGGAGGCGGAAGCATGACCACCTATCACGCCGGGGATTGCGACGTGGCCGTCATCGGCGCGGGCCACGCCGGTATCGAGGCGGGACTGGCTGCCGCCCGGCTGGGGCTGAACACGATTCTGTTCACCATCAATCTGGACGCCGTGGGCAATATGCCCTGCAACCCCGCCATCGGCGGTACCGGCAAGGGCCATCTGGTGCGGGAGTTGGACGCGCTGGGGGGCGAAATGGGCGTGGCGGCCGACGCCTGCTGCATTCAGTACCGGATGCTCAACCGGGGCAAAGGCCCGGCGGTCCATTCTCTCCGTGCCCAGGCCGACCGGCGGCGGTATCAGGAATATATGAAGCACCGGCTGGAGCAGCAGGAGCATCTTCAGCTCAAGCAGGCCATGATTACGGAAATCCTGACGGACCACGGCGCCGTCACCGGCGTCCGCACCCGGCTGGGGGCGGAGTACGGCGCCAAAGCCGTGGTGGTGGCCACGGGCACCTATCTGGACAGCACCGTCATTACCGGCGATTCGGTTTATTCCTCCGGCCCCGACGGGATGCACGCCGCCGTGGGGCTGGCGGACTGCCTGCGGCGGCTGGGGCTGTCCCTGCGCCGGTTCAAAACCGGCACGCCGCCCCGGGTGAACCGGCGCAGCGTGGATTTTTCCAGGATGGAGCTGCAGGCCGGGGACGACCGGCCGGAGCCTTTCTCCTTCCGGACGGAAACGCCGGTGACCAACACGGCGGTGTGCTACCTGACCTATACCAACGAGGAAACCCACCGGATCATCCGGGAGAATCTGAGTCGGTCGCCGATTTACGACGGCACCATCTCCGGCGTGGGCCCCCGGTACTGCCCCAGCATCGAAACCAAGGTGGTCCGCTTCGCGGACAAAAAGCGCCACCAGCTGTTTGTGGAGCCCTGCGGGCTGAACACCGAGGAACTGTATATTCAGGGCTTTTCCAGCAGTATGCCGGAGGATGTCCAGCTGGCCATGGTCCACACGGTGGCGGGGCTGGAGCACGCGGAAATGATGCGCCCGGCCTATGCCATCGAGTATGAGTGCGTGGACCCCACGGAGCTGAAGCCCACGCTGGAAACGAAAAAAATTTCCGGCCTGTACGGGGCCGGTCAGTTCAACGGCACCTCCGGCTATGAGGAGGCCGCCGCCCAGGGGCTTGTGGCGGGCATCAACGCGGCGCTGAAGCTGCTGGACCGCAAGCCCATGATTCTCACCCGGGATACCAGCTACATCGGCACGCTGATTGACGACCTGGTCACCAAGGGCACCGAGGAGCCCTACCGGATCATGACCAGCCGCAGCGAATACCGGCTGCTCCACCGGCAGGATAACGCCGACGAGCGCCTGACGGCCATCGGCGCGGAGGTGGGGCTGCTGCCCCCGGAGCGTCTGGCGGCGGTCCGGGCCAAGTACGAGGCGGTGCGCCGGGAGATCCGGCGGCTGGAGGGCAGCGGCGTGGCCTCGTCGCCCGCGCTGAACGCCATGCTGGCTGCCCGGGAGACGGCGCCGGTGGAATCCTCCGCCCGGCTGGCGGACCTGCTGCGGCGGCCCCAGATCGGATATGCGGATCTGGCGCCCTTTGACCCGGAGCGGCCGGAGCTGCCCCGGGCGGTGACGGAGGAAGCGGAAATTCAGATCAAATACGCCGGGTATCTGGAGCGCCAGCGCCGGCAGGTGGAGGAATTCCGCCGGGAGGAATCCCGGCTGCTGCCGCCGGATCTGGATTACGGCGCCATTCACGGCCTGCGCTTGGAGGCCCGGCAGAAGCTGGCCCAGATCCGGCCGGTTTCCGTCGGCCAGGCAAGCCGGATTTCCGGCGTCAGCCCGGCGGACATTGCCGTGCTGCTGCTGGCCATCCAGAAACAATAAAAAAGAAGGCCGGTCGGCATCCGCATTTCCCTTTGTGGGGGACAGGGATGGCCGACCGGCCGTTTTTTTATGGAATGCGATAGAGCCGCTTGCCGTTTTCCAGTGTGATGCGCCCGATTTCCTCCACCGGCAGACCCCGGATCTCCGCCAGCTTCTGCGCCATGCGGGGCAGGTTCCGTGGATCATTCCGGGTGCCGCGGACCGGCTCCGGGGCCATGTAGGGGCAGTCCGTTTCCAGCACGATCCGGTCAAGGGGCAGCGCGGCGGCAGCCTCCACGGCCCGTCGGGCGTTTTTGAAGGTCAGCACCCCGGTAAAGCCGATGTACCAGCCTTTGTCCGCCAGCTGCCGGGCCATTTCCGCCGAGCCGGAGAAGCAGTGGAACACCCCCGTCACCTCCGGAACGTCCCGGAGGATGGAAAGGGCGTCCTCGTGGGCCTCCCGGTCGTGAATAATCACCGGCAGCTTCAGCTCCCGGGCAAGCTCCAGCTGGGCGCGGAAGGCCCGCTGCTGGACGGCCCGGGGCACGTCCTCATAGTGGTAGTCCAGCCCGATTTCACCGATGGCCCGGACCTTGGGATTGTCTCGGCACAGCGTCCGGTACTGCTCCAGCACCTCCTCGCAGACCTCGTCCGCTGCGTCGGGATGGGAGCCGACGGCGGCATACAGGTAATCCCGGCGGGACGCCAGCGCGGCGGCAGCCAGCGAGGAGGTCAGGCTGCATCCGGGATTCATCACCAGCGCCAGCCCCGCCCGGGGCAGCGCGTCCAGAAGTTCCTCCCGGTCCGGATCGAAGGCCCGGTCGTCCAGATGGGCGTGGGTGTCAAACAGCATCAGCAATCTCCTTCCGAAATGACGGCCAGCAGGCAGCCGTCCCGGATCTGCACCCGGGGGTCGTCCAGCCGGAACGCCGTCTGATTGGGGTAGCCCCGCAGACCCTCGCCGGTACATTTGGCGGCGGCCTCCTTCAGCACCCAGAAGGTCAGCAGTGCCCGGTTGGGATCCGGGGCGGTCCGGTACTGGGCAAGCTCCGAGGGGGAGAGAATTTTCTCCGCCAGCGCGGGCCGGACGGTCCGGTCCAGCTCCTCCGCGTCGATGCCCACCGCCCGGCGGCTCAGGGCCGCAAACACCCGGCGGCGGGTGTGGGTGACGGAAAAGAAGTAGGGACTGTGGGGGAAATAGGGCTTTCCCCGGGGGGCAATGCGGATTTC
The DNA here is from genome assembly GCA_905205195.1 of uncultured Eubacteriales bacterium. Lineage (GTDB taxonomy): Bacteria > Bacillota > Clostridia > Oscillospirales > Oscillospiraceae > Faecousia. The sequence goes on along the minus strand of CAJLCS010000046.1, from coordinate 4,673 downwards.
CGGCAGCGCGTCGCCGGTTTCCTCCCGGTAAAGCCGGGCCAGCAGCCGCCGCCCGGCGTCATGGCCGGATTGCCCGTCCAGCGGGCAGCCTGCCAGCCTCACTGGTCGGCGTCCACGATGTTGGGATCGTCGTCCGCCGCGTCCAGGGTGTGGAGCAGCTTCTCGGTTCTGGAGCGGATCACCAGGCTGAAAATGCCGCAGCCCATCATGGCCAGCCCGGCCAGGGTCATCAGCACCCGGGAAGTGGTCAGCGGCACGAACAGCAGCACCGCGCCCAGCACCGTCATGAGAATGGCCAGCACCAGATTGGCGGGGGAGCCGCAGTCGGCCTGATGGAGCCGGTTCCAGACGAGAATGGCGTCAACGCCCTGGGCGATCAGGTAGATGCCCAGCGCAATGCCCAGCAGCTTGGCCAGCAGCAGCGGATTGGCCAGCAGCACGATGCCGACCACCGTCACGGCCACGGCGATCAGGCAGCCGATCCACCCGGCGGCGTCCCAGTTGGTGACGCAGTAGACGATGCCGAGAATGCCAAAGACAAGCAGCGCCCAGCCGATTATGTTGGAGATCACGGCGGAGCCGAAATCCGGGTTGCACAGAAGCAGTAATCCGAATAAAATCAGGCAGATCGCCCCGACAACGGAACGGACGGCGGGGAAATTCCCTTTTGTTTTCATAGAAGGTCCTCCTATGGTGTTTTTCTATAGTATACCCCGGCGAAAACCGGCTGTCAACGAAAAAAGCGGCATCCTTCCCGGCCCCGGCGCATAGAAATGAAACCGGATGGAGGGATGACCATGGAGCAGGAATCGCAATCCCACCGGCTGACGCTGCAGCAGCGCCGGAGCCTGACGGTGACCGGGGTGGAGGAGGTTGTGAGCTTTGACGAGACCGCCGTGGTGCTGCATACCGCTCTGGGGACGCTGGTGGTGCAGGGCAAGGAGCTGCAGCTGAAGGCCCTGTCGCCGGAAAACGGCCAGATGGCGGTGGAGGGCACCGTGTCGCTGCTGGCCTACGAGGAACCTCGCCGCCGGGGCGGCTGGGTGCAGCGGCTGTTCGGATGACGCCGACTGCGGCGGCGGGCCGGTTCGGGGTTGCCTGCCTGTTGGGGGCGGGGCTGGGACTTCTGTACGGCTTCCTGCGGCCCCTCCGGCCCCGGCGGACCACCCTGGCGGACGGGTTGTTTCTGCTGGCGGCGGCGTGGAGCTGGCTGTATCTGACCTTCGGCCTCTGCGGCGGCGATGCCGGGGTGGGCTGCACCATGGGCCTGGCGGTGGGGGCCGTGGCCTGGGAGGCGGGGCCGGGACGGCTGCTGCGGCCGCTGACTGCCGGATTCTGGAAGGGAATGGCCGGATTTCTCCGCCCGGTGAAAAATTTTTTGAAAAAAAGCAGAAAAACCGGAAAATTTTTATTGGCAATTGTTAAAAAATGGGGTACAATAAGATGGAATAACCGTCGGGATCACCGGCGGAGGACCGGAGGGAACCATCGTGGGAAACAGAAGCGGACAGGTGCGGCTGGTGCTGCGGCACAGCCGGATGGAAACGCGGCTGGTGATTCTCATTGCGCTCGTGTTGTCTATGGCGGCGCTGACGGCGCTGGCCCTGGCCCAGTGGGAGGCCGCGGCGGATCTGGAAGCGTCCACGGCCCGGGCCTCCGCGCTGGAGCAGGAAAACGCCCGGCTGCGGCAGCAGACGGAGGAGCTTGGCTCCGAGGAGAGCGTCCGGCGCATTGCGGCGGAAAAGCTGGGGCTGGTGGATCCGGGGACGGTCTTTTTTTCAAACGGAAACAGCAATGAAATTGGAGGAAAGTAAGCATTTATGGAGTTAACCGTTGGAACCATTCTGGAAGGAAAAGTGAAGTCCATCACGAACTTTGGCGCATTTGTTGCCCTGCCGGAGAATAAAACCGGCATGGTACATATTTCCGAAGTCGCCAACACCTACGTCAGCGATATCCGGCAGTATCTGACCGAGAATCAGGACGTGAAGGTGGTTGTGATCGGACTGGAGAACGGCAAGATCAACCTGTCCATCAAGCGTCTGGAGCCGAAGCCCCAGCGGGAGAACACGGGCCGTCCCCACGGCGGTGGTTCCTTCCGGCGGGACGGCGGCAATCGCCCGGCCCGTACCCCGGCCACGCCTCCGGCGCCCAAGACGGAAAACGAGCTTTTTGAAGAAAAGCTCAAACGGTTCATGACGGAATCCGACAGCAAAATTTCCTCCATCAAGCAGTATTCCGACCACCGGACAAAGAGTCGGCGGCGGTAATGGCGTCGGTCATCGTAACCGGCGGCTCCCGGGGCATCGGCGCGGCGGCCGTAGCGGCCTTTGCGGCCCGGGGGGACCGGGTGACGTTTCTCTACGAGAAGAACCACGCGGCGGCGGCCGAGGTAGCGGCCCGGACCGGCGCGACGGCCGTCTGCTGCGACGTGGCCGACGGCGACGCGGTGGCGGCGGCCTTCCGGCAGGCGGGAGACGTGGATATCCTGATTTGCAGCGCTGGGATTTGCAGCTACGGCCTGATGAGCATGACACCGGAATCCACCTGGGACCGGCTGTTCGACGTGAACGTCAAGGGCATTTACCACTGCGTCAATGCGGCCATGCCGTCCTTCCTGCACAAGCAGCGGGGCTGCATCGTCACCGTCAGCTCCATGTGGGGGCAGGTGGGCGCGTCCTGCGAGGCGGCCTATTCCGCCACCAAGGGGGCGGTGATCGCCCTGACGAAGGCCCTGGCCAAGGAGCTTGGCCCCAGCGGCATCCGGGTCAACTGCGTGGCGCCGGGGGTAATTCTCACGGATATGTGCGCCGGGCTGGCGCCGGAGGTGCTGGACGGACTGGCGGAGGAAGCGCCGCTGGGCCGCAACGGCCGCCCGGAGGAGGTGGCCGAGGCCATGGTGTATCTGGCGGAGGCATCGTTTGTAACGGGACAGGTGCTGCCGGTGAACGGCGGCTATGTGATCTAGAGAGGACAGTATCATGAAACTTGCAATGGCGTGCGACCATGGCGCACTGGAACTGAAAAACGCCCTGAAGGCCCATCTGGCGGCCGAGGGCTATGACATCGAGGACTTCGGCACCGACACGGCGGACAGCTGCGACTATCCGGATTATGCCGCGGCGGCAGCCCGGGCGGTGGCGGAGGGCCGGTGCCAGCGGGGCATCGTGCTGTGTACCACGGGAATCGGCGTGTCCATCGCCGCCAATAAGGTAGCGGGGATTCGATGCGCACTGCTGGCGGACCCCTGGTCGGCAAAAATGACCCGTCTGCACAACGACACCAACATGATGGCGCTGGGCGCCGGTGTCACGGGGCCGAATCTGGCCTTTGAAATCGCGGACGTGTGGCTTTCCACGCCGTTTTCCGGCGAACCCCGGCACCAGCGGCGCATCGACAAGGTGATGGCGCTGGAAAAGCGGATTTAACAAAATCGTCCCCCATATCGGGCAGAAAACACCCGGTATGGGGGATTTTTCACGCTTCTTTCAGGGGGCTGCTGCCGTCCTGCAACAGCAGCAGGTCGGAAATGATGGTATTGGACACCAGGAAACCGGCGGGGGTCAGGTGCCAGCGGTCCGCGTCCGTGTGGACGGCGTGGCCCAGATGCTCACACTTTTTCAGGTAGTCCTCGAGGGGGGCAAAGGACAGCCGGTACTGCTTTTCGTATTCCTCCCGGCTGATGCCGCCCACCGTCCGCAGCCGCAGCATGAGATATTCCCCGGCCCGCTCCCGGAAGGGAACCTCCGCCAGCTCCGCCAGCACCTGCCCGCCTTCGGAAATGCCGGTGAGGTAGCTCACCAGGTCCCGGACGGCGGTAAACCGCTTGCCTGCAAAATCGGAGCTGGCGGCGGGGCCGAAGCCCAGATATTCGCCGCCGGTCCAGTACTTCATGTTGTGCCGGGAATACAGGCCCTTCCGGGCAAAGTTGGAGATTTCGTACTGCCGGAACCCGTGGGCCTTGAGAATGTCCACCGCCGCCAGGTACATATCCGCCTGGGCGTCGTCGTCGGCCAGATTGCAGAACTCCTGATAGTCGTACAGTGGGGTGCCTTCCTCCACCTTCAGCCCGTAGCAGCTCATATGCTCCGGATTCAGCTCCAGAACGTGCTCCAGCGTCTGCTTCCAGTGGTCCAGATCCTGCCCCGGCAGACCGTACATCAGATCCAGCGACAGATTCCGGAACCCGGCCTTGCGGATCCGCTCCACGGCGGCGACGGCCTGGGCGTAGTTGTGGGGTCGGCCGATTTTTTTCAGAATGTCGTCGTCGTCGCACTGCACGCCCAGACTGACCCGGTTGAAGCCCTCGGCCCGGAGCCGCCGCAGCAGCTTGTCGGACACGGAGTCGGGGTTGGCCTCAAAGGTGATCTCCGCGTTGGCGGCCACGTCGAAGTGCTTCCGGATGGCGGCCAGAATGGCGGCCATGCCGTCGGCGCCAAAAAAGCTGGGGGTGCCGCCGCCGAAATACACCGTGTCCACCCGATAGCCGGGGGCCAGCGGGCCGGATTCCCGGATGTGGCGGCAGACGGCCCGGAGATAGTGCTCCATGAGCCGGTCGTCCTTGGTGGCCAGCGAGTAGAAGTCGCAGTACTGGCATTTGCTGCGGCAGAAGGGAACGTGAATATAGATGCCCAGCGGGGTTTTCTTTTTTCGGGATGGGAACAGGGGCATAG
>CAJLCS010000045.1 GCA_905205195.1 uncultured Eubacteriales bacterium | reverse complement strand
ACGTTCCAGCACGCCTTTCGCTGCGTTATCGTCCTTGACTTGCGCCAGCAAGCCTGCGCGCTCTTGTCAAGCGACGCTACCATAAGCATATCATATCTGTCAAGAAAAAAGGAGCCTGCCGGGGGCAGACTCCAAAAAAGTATGGACAAACCGATCAGTGGCTTTCCTTCCACGCCTGGGCAGTCTTTTTGGACATCCGGTGAATGTCTTCCTTGGGATGGGGAGAGGCCTCGCCGCCGCAGACGTACAGGAAATACAGTCCGCCGGGGGTCTGGTACAGAGATTCCTCATAACCGGCCGGATCACCGTAAAAGCCGCAGACATATTTCTTTTCCAGAATGGCGGTTTCGGTGTCGTATTCTTTTTTGCAGATGATTTTCTTCACGGGAACAGTCCTCCTTTCGAATGTGCTGCTTCTATTATACAACTTGCAGTGCAAAAATCAAGGAATCAGCGAGAAAAAGAAGGACTAATTTTCAAAAATTGTTTGGTAAGTTAAGAAATGGAAGAAGCTGGGACACTGAAAATTGTAGCAAATGCACAAAAAACGGCGGTTCAGGACGGCGTTCCGCCCTGGGGGAAAATGCCGTCGGCGCAGGAAACATAGGTGTAGGGGGTGATGAAGCCGTCGAAGCAGTCCTTCCAGGTGGCATAATTTGTGGGGACGAACAGATAGCGCAGGCTGTCGCAGCCGGAGAAGGTGTCGGCAGGCAGCGACTGGGGCAGTACGGAGAACCGGACGGCTTCCAGCGACCGGCAGTCCCGGAAGACGCCGCTGCCCATGACCATCAGATTTTCCTGCAGGGCGATACCCCGCAGGCCGGTGCACCCGGCAAAGGCGCCGTCCTCGATGGCGACGACGGTGACGGGCAGAGTTATGGAAGTCAGCCTGTCGCAGCCGGAAAAGCAGTCGGCGCCGATGACGCGGACCGTTTCGCCGTCTACCGTCTGGGGAATCACCAGATCGCCGTCGCCGTCATAGCGGGATTCATCGAAAAACAGGGTGCCGTTGGCAACGGCAAAGCAGGAGTTCCCGGCGGGAACGGTCCGGCCGGTGGGCATCAGCAGATAAACGGTCAGGCTGACGGCAATCATCACTGCCATGACAAGCAGCGGCGTGAAGCGGCGGCGTCGGCGGGGCAGGGGCGCACCGCAGGCGGTGCAGAAGTTCGTCTGCCAGACGGGACAGCCGCAGCGGGGACAATTGTTCATGATTTTCACCTCATTTTCTCCATCATAACACAGATTTTCCCCGGAAGCAACGATTCTTTCCTTTGCAAACGGGAAAATGTGTGGTACACTGGGTCCGGTGATGCATATGAAGGACCTTCCGATCTTTACAACGGAATACGGCGCGGCCAGCCTGATCCTCCGGGAAATCGTACCCCAGGGCAAGGCCTATATCCGGCTTCAGGCCACGTCCGAGCCGGAAAAGCTGGCGGCCGAGTGCCGGGATTTCTGCCGGGTCTGCGGCGCAGAGGAAATTTTTGCGGCGGGCCATTCGGCGCTGGCGGCTTATCCGGTGGAAACGGTCATTCTGGAGCTCCACTGCCGCCGCAGCGCCCTGCCAGATACGGACGCCGCCTTGTGGCCGGTGCAGACCTCCACGCTGGAGGACTGGCGCGCTATTTATAACCGGAAGGTCCGGGCCGTGCCTGCCGGTGCGTGGATGACGCTGGCGGAGGGACAAGCCATGCTGCAAAAGGGCGACGGCTATTTCGTCCACCGGGGAAAAACGCTGCTGGGCATCGGCCGGGCCTCCGTCAACCGGATTGACTGGGTGGCCGCGGTGACGCCGGGAGGCGGCCGGGATGTGGTGCTGGCCCTGAACCATTTGCTGACGGAGGAAACGGCGGTGCTGACCGTGGCCGACGCCAACCGGAAGGCCATGGCGCTGTATGAATCGCTGGGCTTTCTCCCCACCCGGGAGCTGGAGCGGTGGTACCGGCTCCGATAACGTCTACAGGTGTTCAGGAAAAATACTTGACATTCCGGAAGAGGTATGCTATAATACCCGGGAAGTCAAGGAGTTTGCCTTGACAGGGGAGGCCGCCATGGACGCATTGGAAATGACACTGCTGTACGACTTCTACGGCGGAATGCTGACGGAAAAGCAGCGGGAGTGCTTCGATATGCGCTACAATCAGGACCTCTCTCTTGGGGAAATCGCCCAGGCGCTGGGCGTCAGCCGTCAGGCGGTCTGCGATAATCTGGCCCGCACCGAGGCGCTGCTGCGGCGGATGGAGGAAAACATCGGCTGCGTGGGCAGAAGCCTGCGGACAAGAAAAGCGGTTTCCGCCCTGCGGGAGACGGCGGCCAGACTGGCCGGGTATCCCGATCCCGCCGTTTCCGCACTGGCCGGGACGATTGCATCGGCCGCCCATGATCTTGAGGAGTAAACAATGGCATTTGAAGGCTTAACCGAAAAAATTTCCGCAACCTTTAAAAAGCTCCGGGGCAAGGGCCGCCTGAAGGAATCCGACGTCAAGGAGGCCATGCGGGAGATCCGGATGGCGCTGCTGGAGGCGGACGTCAGTTACAAGGTGGTCAAGGATTTCACCAAGTCCGTTACGGAAAAGTGCATCGGCAGCGACGTGCTGGAGTCCCTGACCCCGGCGCAGATGATCGTGAAGATCGTCAACGAAGAGCTGACGGCCCTGATGGGCAGCGATACCAAGCATCTTACCATCAACCCCAACGGCCCCACCGTGGTGATGCTGGTGGGCCTGCAGGGCGCCGGTAAAACCACCAACGGCTCCAAGCTGGCGGGCCTGATGAAGCGGCAGGGGAAAAATCCGCTGCTGGTTGCCTGCGATATTTACCGTCCCGCCGCCATCACCCAGTTAAAGGTCTGCGGCGAGAAGTTGGGGATTCCCGTCTTTGAAAAGGGACAGGAAAATCCCGTGACCATCGCCAAGGAGGCGGTGACCTACGCCCGGCAGCACGGCTATGACATGGTGTTTCTGGACACCGCCGGTCGGCTGCATGTGGACGAGCAGCTCATGGAGGAGCTGAAAAACATCAAAGCCGCGGTGAAGCCCGACGAAATCATGCTGGTGGTGGACGCCATGACCGGCCAGGATGCGGTGAACGCCGCCCAGAGCTTCAACGAGTGGCTGGATATCGATTCCGTCATGCTCTCCAAGCTGGACGGCGACGCCCGGGGCGGCGCGGCGCTTTCCGTGCGGGCCATTACGGGCAAGCCCATCAAGTTTGCCGGTATGGGCGAAAAGCTGGAGGACATCGAGCCCTTCCATCCCGATCGGATGGCGTCCCGGATTTTGGGCATGGGCGATGTGCTGACGCTGATTGAAAAGGCGGAAAAGGCCTACGATGCCAAAAAAGCCGCCGAAATGGAAGAAAAGTTGAAATCCAACCGGTTTACACTGCAGGATTTTTACGACCAGATGGTGCAGCTCAAGTCCATGGGCTCCATCGAGGATATTCTGGCCCAGCTGCCCGGCGGCGCCAAGGGACTCAAGGGCGCCAAGATGGACGAAAAGGGCATGGCCCGCACCGAGGCCATCATCCTGTCCATGACCCCCAAGGAACGGGAAAATCCCGGCATCATCGGCGCCAGCCGGAAAAAACGGATTGCCGCCGGTGCCGGTGTGAAGGTGGAGGACGTGAACAAGCTCCTGAAATCCTTCGAGCAGATGCGGACCATGATCCGCCAGTTTACCGGCCCCGGCGCCGGAAAGAAAATGAAGCGCATGCGCGGCATGGGCGGCTTCGGGGGGTTCCCCGGGCTTTAATCGGTTCGCGGTAAGCAGTTTTGCTTTGCGATAGACAGACAATACGTTGGAGGTGAAACAAAATGGTTAAGATCAGACTGAGAAGAATGGGTGCGAAGAAGTCTCCGTTCTATCGGATTGTGGTTGCGGATTCCCGTGCGCCCCGTGATGGCCGCTGCATCGAGGAAATCGGCACCTATAATCCCCTGGCTGAGTCCGATGCGATCAAGGTTGACGCGGAGAAGGCTCAGAACTGGGTGAAGAATGGCGCTCAGCCCACGGATACCGTCCGCGGCCTGCTGAAGAAGGCTGGCGTGCTGTAATTTCTCCAAAGGAGTAGCGCTATGAAAGAACTTTTGCTGTATATGGCAAAAAATCTGGTTGACAATCCGGATGCAGTAACCGTCAACGAAATCCCCGGGGAGGACGGGACGGTGCTGGAGCTTCATGTGGCGGAAGGCGACATGGGCAAGGTGATTGGCCGTCAGGGTCGGATTGCCAAGGAAATCCGTACCATCGTGAAAACCGTTGCTCAGCGCACCGGCGAGAAGGTCACGGTAGAGATCGTGGATTAAACGGTATGCGTGGCGCAGAGCGTCACGCATTTCCTGTTTTATAGAGAGGAGTGGGAAGATGAAACTCCCTTTTATCAAAGCCGGTGAGGTGGTCACCACCCATGGCGTCCGGGGCGAGGTGAAGGTGCTGCCCTGGACCGACGGGCCGGAGTTCCTTTGCGGCATGGACCGGGTCCGGATCGGCGGGCAGGACTATGCGGTGGACGGCTGCCGGATTCAGAAGGGCTGCAATTTGCTCAAGCTCCGGGGCGTGGACACCGTGGAGGCCGGGCAGGCCCTCCGGGGCAAAACCGTGGAGGTTTACCGGGAGGACGCGCCGGAGGATCTGATTTTTGCCGACGAGCTGACCGGTGTCGCGGTCTACGCGGGGGAAACCTGCCTGGGGACCGTGACGGAGGTGCTGGATTACCCCGGCAACAAGGTGTATGTGGTTCAGGGGGACGGGGAATATCTGATTCCCGCCGTGCGGCAGTTTGTACACCGGATTGATCTGGATGCCAACCGGATGGAGGTCACGGTGATCGAGGGGATGCGAAGCGATGAGGATTGACATCATGACGCTGTTCCCGGATACGCTGGGGGACGTGCTGTCCGAGAGCATTCTGGGCCGCGCCCAGGAGCGGGGCTATATCCGCATTGGAACCCACCAGATCCGGGATTACACCGCCAGCAAGCAGAATCAGGTGGACGATTACCCCTACGGCGGCGGCCGGGGGGCCATTATGCAGGCCGACCCGCTGTTCCGCTGCTGGGAGGCGGTGTGTGATGAGGCGGGCGGACCGGTGCATACGATTTATCTGTCCCCCTGCGGCCATACCTTCCGGCAGGCCGACGCCATCCGGCTGAGCAAGATGGAGAATCTGGTCCTGGTCTGCGGCCACTATGAGGGCATTGACCAGCGGTTTATCGACGAGTGCGTGGATGAGGAGCTGTCGCTGGGGGACTTTGTCCTGACCGGCGGAGAAATTGCCGCCATGGCCGTCACCGATGCGGTGTGCCGCATGGTGCCCGGGGTGCTGGCGGATCCGGAGTGCTTTGAGGACGAGAGCCACTACAGCGGCCTGCTGGAGTATCCCCAGTACAGCCGCCCGGCCAACTGGCACGGGCTGGAGGTGCCGCCGATTCTGCTGTCGGGCAACCATGCCAACGTGGCCCGCTGGCGGCGGAAAATGGCGCTGCGCCGGACCCGGAACCGTCGGCCGGATATGTTCGGGAAGCTGACCTTTGAATCCAAGCAGGAAAAAAAGCTCCTGGCGGAGTTGGACGCGGAAGGCTGGGGGGAGCAGGATGGACGCTGAAAAGCTGGAGCTTCTGAAGCGTTGGGTGGGGGAGGCCCGCCATCTGGTCTTTTTCGGCGGTGCCGGGGTGTCCACCGAGTCCGGCGTGCCGGACTTCCGGAGCGAGGACGGCCTGTACCGTCAGTCCTTTGATTATCCGCCGGAAACCATCATCAGCCACAGCTTTTTCCTGCAGAATCCGGCGTATTTTTTCCGGTTTTACCGTGAGAAAATGATGCCGCTTGACGCACAGCCGAACATCACCCATCGGACGCTGGCCCGGTGGGAGGCGGAGGGGAAGCTGGACGCCGTGGTGACCCAGAACATTGACGGCCTGCACCAGAAGGCGGGCAGCAGGCGCGTTTACGAGCTCCACGGCAGCATTCTGCGGAATTACTGCACCCGCTGCGGCAAATTCTACCCGGCGGAGCGGATCCGGGATACCGACGGCATCCCCCGCTGCACCTGCGGCGGCATCATCAAGCCGGACGTGGTGCTCTATGAGGAGCCGCTTGGCGAGGAAACGGTGGAAAAGAGCGTGGAAGCCATCGCCGGGGCGGACGTGCTGATCGTCGGCGGCACCAGCCTGACGGTCTATCCGGCGGCGGGACTGCTGCGCTACTACCGGGGCAGCCGTCTGGTGCTGATCAACCGGGACGAGACGCCCTATGACGGGCGGGCCGATCTGGTACTGCATGAATCGCTGGGCGCGGTGTTCGCCCAACTGTGAGAAAGGGGACATTATGTATCCGACACGGGAAGAAGCGGAGCGCCTTCTGGCCGAGGGAGAGCATTGCCATCCCGGCCCAGGGGGCGACCACAGCCGTACCGTTGCCCACTGCGCGGAGCGGATTGCGGCCCGGTGCCCGGGGATGGACCCGGATCTGGATACGGCGGTGGAGCGGGCCACCTACCGCACCTGATTTCCAAAAAAGTTCCCCGCCGGGCTTGACAATTCCGGAAAATGCCGGTATAATAACGGAGTTATCGGGGTGTGGCGAAGTTTGGTATCGCGCTTGGTTCGGGTCCAAGAGGCCTCGGGTTCGAATCCCGACACTCCGACCAACGGTGCGTCCAGTGGACGCACCGTTTTTTGCACCCTATCATTTCCAAATTCTGTTATGCATCGAAGAGAAGCCCCATGAAAGAACTGGATTGTGTCGAAGTGACCGTTGAAAAGGAAGAATATACTGCAGACGGGGTTCATCAGGGAATGCAGGGGTGGATTTGTGATCCGCGCCGCGTTGAAGGATGCTGGCTTGTGAATTTTCCCCAGTGCGGCGAGAAACCGGACATTGCCACCATCTCCGTGGAAGAAAAGGACCTGAAGCTGGTCCCTGTTATGTACGCCATACGCAACGAGGAAATCAAGGCGCGGTTTGAAGAAAATACGGAAAGTGACAATTGTTCAGAGCGTTAGTTTAGATTCTATCTCTTTTTCCGGATTTTGTTGCACGGCAACGTGCAACTTTTGATGGATTTCCCCCTAACGGTGGAAGGACCTTGGTCCTTACTACTCGAAAAAGGGGAAAAATATGTATTACAAACAGTGTACAGGCGTTATCCTGATACGAAAATCGGACGGGCAATTGGACTGGGTCAAATGGGTTCATCGCTCCGAAGGACGGACGCACTGTCCCGAATGCTTAATGCTGGATGGATGCTATTTCACAGCAAACAATCATCCGCCGTGTCCACACCACCCGTATTGCCACTGTATCCTGGAGCCGATTGATTACGCGCTTGTTCTTGCAAATGCGGTGGCGAACAGTGCCTACAGTAAATTTGTACCCTACTTATTCAATACAACTGGTGGCTACACGCATAATAAGGAGAAACTTTTCAAAAAATGGGGATATTCTGCTGCGGATGCCAAATGGCTGCAAGCAGAGATGGAACGGCAGGCCCGGGAAAAATATCTTTCGGGTGAATACAAATTAGGCGTGCTCAATAAAGATGGTCAGCGTATCAGCATCCGGGTTACGATTTTAAGAAAAGACAACGGAAAGCCGGTGTCCTTTCTGACAGGATGGATGGCCTATCCGAATGGCCGGATACAGTTAACAACACCATATGGAGGTAAGTGAATATGAAAATGATGGATTGTGTAGAAGTCACCGTGGAAAAAGAGGAATACACCGCGGAAGGCGTCCATAAAGGAATGCAGGGCTGGATTTGCCTGGAGAACCGAACCCCCGGAAGATGGCTGGTCAATTTTCCGCAATGCGGAGAAAAAGAGGATATTGCGGAAATCTCCATCAAGGAAGAGGACATGAAGCTGATTCCCGTCATGTACGCCATACGAAACGAGGAAATCAAAGCGCGGTTTGACGCCCATCCGGAGGGGAAAACGCGATGAAAGAAATGGATTGTGTCGAAGTCATCGTGGAAAAAGAGAAATACACCGCAGAGGGCGTCCATAAAGGGATGCAGGGATGGATTTGCCTTGATGATTGTACGAACGGATATTGGCTTGTCAACTTCCCGCAGTATGGGGCAAAGAGAGATATTGCGACCATTTCTGTGAAGGAAGAGAATATGAAAATCGTTCCCGGCATGGACGCGAGGATTAACGAACAGATCAAGGCGCGGTTTGACCGCCTTTCGGAATAAACAGAAGGAGGATACGGAAAATGAAAATGATGGATTGCGTGAAAGTCACCGTGGAAAAAGAGGAATACGCTGCAGAGGGCGTCCATAAAGGAATGTATGGCTGGATTTGCCTTGACGATCATACCGACGGGACATGGCTGGTCAATTTTCCGCAATGCGGAGAAAAAGATGATATCGCGGAAATCTCCATCAAGGAAGAGGATTTGGAGCTGGTCCCTGTTATGTACGCCATACGAAATGAGGAAATCAAGGCGTGGTTTGACGCCCATCCGGAGGGGAAGGATAAGGCATAGTTCCGGCCGGTTTTGAAAAAAGGGGAGACGCTCCGATACGGGGCGTCTCCTTTTTTTACAGCTTCCGGTAAACCGGGATATTTTTGGTGTTGACGTGGAGGATGCCGTTTTCCGACGGGGTGACTTCCTCGCCGGTGAAGAAATCGGCCCAGCGGGAGGCCCGGGGCAGGTACACGTCCCGCTCGTCGCCGGTTCCGGCGGCAATGGGGGCCACCAGCAGATCGTCGCAGAACAGATACTCGTCGTCCACGGTGTAGGTGGCTTCGTCGTCGGTGTAGTCCATGACCAGCGCCCGGATCGGCGGCTTGCCGGTGGCGTGGTATTCGTCAAAGGCCTTTTTCAGCATGGGAATCAGCCGGTAGCGCAGGTCCAGCAGCTGGCGGACCTCCTCCTCACAGTCGAAAATGACCCAGGGGATGCCGTCGTAGCTCCAGGCGTTGACCAGGCACTGGCAGGAGAAGACGATGCACTGCATCCGGCGGATGCACTCCTCTTTCGTCTTGGCGCTGCGGAATTCCGGCGTCCAGAGCAGGCCGGAGAAACCGGAGTTGACCACGCCCCGGATGAACTCCTTGTGGTCGTACAGGTCGCTGTACAGCACGAAGGGGTAGGGGGCAGCCAGCGCGCCCATCTGCCGGACCTCGGACAGGGTTTCCCGGCCGTCCAGCGCGGTCATGATGGTCTTGGCGTACAGGGTGCCGAACAGGCTGTGGTACTGCTCGCCGTCCAGCCCGGAGGGGAACTGGGCGGACAGGGGGAAACTCCAGCCACCGGTGAAGTCGCTGGAGTCGCATTCGTCCAGCTTGAAGCCGTCCACGCCCTTTTCCACCAGCGCCTGCCGGTGGTAGTCGGCAAAAATCGCCTTGCCTTCTTCCGTGGCGAAGTCCGGCACCAGACCGCCCCAGACCAGCCAGTCGCCGCTGTGGGGCGCCAGGGCATCATGGAAGGGGGCGTCGGGATGGGTAAAGGCGTGCTCCCACAGGTTGATGTGGTAGCCCATCTGCCGCAGCTTGGTCAGAAAAGCCTCCGGATCGGGATACTTGTCGCTCCAGCGGTAGGTGCAGGAGTAGGCGTGGGTATGCCAGCCCGGCTCCAGGCCGATGATGTCGCAGGGAATGTCCTTGTCCCGGAAGTAGGAGGCGGTTTCCAGCACCTTGTCGGCGTTCCACTGGTAGTAGCACCGGTACAGAAGGCCCAGGGACCAGACGGGCACCTCCGGGCCGCCGCCGGCCAGCATATTATACTGCCGGACAATGTCGGTGATGGTGTCGCCCTCGATGACGTACACGTCAATGCCCCGGGCGGCGGGAATCCGGACGCTCATGATGAGATCCCGGTCGTCCCGGACGGCGTACAGGTCCGCCTCGCTTCCGGCGGCGCCGCCCTGGGAAGCGGTACGGCAGCCGGCCTGATTGCGCTGCTTGCCGCAGTAGAACTCGGCATAGCGGGCGGTATCAAAATACATGCCGTAGCCCTTGTTGGTGACGAAGAAGGGAACCGGCGCATGGCTTTCGCCGTCGGGGGCCACGGGGTCGGCGTTGACGTCCAGACGCAGCTTGCGGCCCCGATGGTCGAACTGCTTGAGCTGCAGGCCAAAGCCGAAAATGTGGCAGTCGTCCTCGATGGGGAACTCCAGCACGCAGCCGGAGGCCATGGTTTTGAAGGTGAAGTTCGAAACCGGGTAGGAAACCTCGGTGGGGGTATACCGGAAACCGTCGCAGAACCGGGAGGGGACCAGCTGCTCCGGGGTGCCGAAGGTGAATTTCTTCATGAATAACGTCCTTTCTGTGCGCGGAAGATAAGGCTATTGTAGCGGAGTTCGGGGGAAAAGTCAATTGCCGGATCCCGTTGTGACATGGCACAAAAGACGGCGAAAAAAATCGGATATTCCTGTTGAAAAGCGAGGATGACCATGCTATACTGGTTCCAATCAAACAGAAAAGCGAGTGAGGAACATGGAATCGGGTGTTCTTTTCAATATTCAGAAATTCTGCATCAACGACGGCCCGGGCATCCGGACCACGGTGTTTGTCAAGGGGTGCCCGCTGCACTGCCTCTGGTGCCACAATCCGGAGTCCAATTCATCGGAGCCGGAAATCTTTTTTGATCCGCGGAAATGCACCGGCTGCGGCCGGTGCGTGGCGGCATGCCCCCGGGGCTGTCAGGAGCGGACGCCGGAGGGGGCGGTGTTTCACCGGGAAAGCTGCCTGCGCTGCGGCGCCTGCGCCGCGGCCTGCTGCACCGGCGCGCTGGAAAAGGTGGGCTACCGGGCCACGGTGGAGGAGGTCATGGCGGAGGTCCGGAAAGACGAGCCGTTTTACCGCAATTCCGGCGGCGGCATGACCGTCAGCGGCGGCGAACCCATGGCCCAGTTTGCCTTTACGAAGGCGCTGCTTCAGGCGGCGAAGGCGGAGGGTTATCACACCTGCATGGAAACCTGCGGCTTTGCCCGGACGGAGCAGATGGAGGCTGTGGCGCCGCTGGTGGACCGGTTCCTCTTTGACTACAAGCTGACGGATCCGGCGCTGCACCGGCACTATACCGGCGTGGACAACGGGCTGATTCTGAAAAATCTGTTCCGCCTGGACGAACTGGGGGCGGAAATCGTGCTGCGATGTCCCATCATTCCCACGGTGAACGACACGCCGGAGCATCTGGCGGGGATTGCCCGGACGGCAAGCGCCCTGCACCGCGCGGTGGAAATCGATGTGGAGCCGTATCACCCCCTGGGCGCGGGGAAATCCGAGCTGCTGGGAAAAACCTATGCCTTTTCCGGCCTGACCTTCCCGGAGACGGAGACGGTCAACGGCTGGATCGCAACCATTCAGGCCGGGACCAAGGTGCCGGTGAAGAAAGGATAAGGAATCGGGATGAATGCTGCAATGACGGACGCGTTTCGCCGGACGGCGGAAGAATTTGAGACTTACTACGCCCATTTTGACCCGGATACGGACCGGCTGCTGGCGCTGGCGGAGGAAACGGACCGCCTCCACGGGGAAGAGACATCCTACGAGCGGAAAACCGCCCTGTATGAGCTGCTGTGCCGGGAATGCCGGGTCCACCTGTTCCGGGAATCGGATTTCTTCTTTGAAATGTCCTCCGGCCGGGGGCGGTTTACCTGGGGCGGCCTTCAGTCGCCGGTGGGGTCCTATTTCCACGAAAAAACCGCGGATCAGTGGCTGAACGTCTACCGCAGCGAGCTGGAGCAGGACCGGGCCGAGGGCTTTTTGTACAACTGGAACAATCCGGTGGGCTTTGACCCCCATTGCCCGGGCTATGACCGGATTCTGACGCTGGGCCTGACGGGCATCGTCCGGGAAGCGGAGGACAAACTGGCCTGCTGCGAGGATCCCCGGAAGCAGACCTTCTACCGCTGCGTCATCCGGGCCAATCAGGCGCTGATGGGGCTGGCGGAACGGTTCGCCGCCGAGGCGGACCGGCTGGCGGCCCAGGCCGCCGGGGCGGAGGAGAAGACTCATTACGAAAAAATCGCCGCCGCGGCCCGGCAGGTGCCGGCGCATCCGCCCCGGACCTTCTACGAGGGCCTGTGCGCTGTGGTTTTCTACCGGGAGTGTGTCGGTTCGCTGGAGGGCATCGGCTTCAGCACCTTCGGCCAGCTGGACCGGATGCTCCGGCCCCTTTACGAGGCGGACCTGCTGGCCGGGCGGCTTACCCGAGAGGAAGCGCTGGGGCTGCTGTGCGATCTGCTGCTGTATACCGACGTCCGCTTTGACACGGCCCACAGCTACCACGAAACCTCCACCACCATCGAGCTGGGCGGCTGCGACGCCGCCGGGCAGGTGAATTTCAGCGACCTGACGGTGCTGGTTCTGGACGCCGTCCTGGCGGTGCGCTCCTGCGGTACCAAGATCAACTGCCGGATCTCCCGGCGCCATCCGGAGGCCTTCCTGCGGAACATCGCGCTGGTGCAGGCGGAAAATCTGCCCACGGTCATGATGCACAACGACGATGTGCTGATTCCCGCCCGGATCCGGGCAGGAGCGGCCGTGGAGGATGCCCGGCTTTACGTCGGCGGCGGCTGCCACGAGGTGGTCCTGGAGGGGGCGGAGGTCTGCACCCGGGCCGATACCTGGATCAGCCTGCCCCGGCTGCTGCTGGCCACCATGGAAAAAATCACGGTCTGCCCGTCGTTTGACGCATTCTACCGGCAGTTTCTGGCGGATGTCCGGGCGTATCACGAGAAAATCGCCGCGGCCAAGAACCGGCAGGAGGCCCGGTGGTGTGAGTTTGACCCGCTGGTGCTCTATTCTTCCTCCATGCTGGACTGCCTGGAAAAGGGACAGGATGTAACGGAGGGCGGCGCCCGGTACAATACCACGGCCCTTTCCATGGTCGGCGTGGCGACGGTGATCGATTCGCTGTTTGCGGTGAAAACACTGGTATTCGACGAAAAGGCCCTGACTATGCCCCAGCTGAATCAGATTCTCCGGGACAATTTCGCAGGGCAGGAGCCGCTGCGGCAGACCATCATCCGCCGCCTGCCCAAGCACGGCACCAATCAGGAGGTACTCAACGACTTTTCTGCCCGGGTGCTGGCGGACCTGTCCACGGTGTCCGGCCAGCGCAACGGCCGGGGCGGGCCGTATCTCCCGGCGGTGTACCCCCACGATATTTTCCGGCCTCTGGGCGAAGTGCTGGGAGCCACGCCCGACGGACGTCCGGCCGGTGCGCCCCTGTCCCGGGGCGTGTCGCCCAGCGAGTTCGTCCCCACCCGCAGCCCGCTGGACCTGATTCACAGCCTGGCGCCCATTGATTTTACCCGGTTTGCCGATTCCTTCTGCGCGGAGCTGACGCTGCCGCGGATGGAGGACACCGGCCGGGCGGTGAATGTGCTGACGGCCATCATCAAGGCGTTTCTGGAAGCGGAAGGTTCGTCGCTGCAATTCAACCTGCTGGACCGCCGGATGCTGCTGGATGCCAAGGCGCACCCGGAGCAGTACGAAGGCCTGACCGTCCGGGTCTGCGGCTACAGCGCCCGTTTCACCGCGCTGGAACCCAATGTGCAGGACGAGGTCATCGCCCGGGCCATCCGATAACAACAACCGCCGGACTCGTCAGGAGTCCGGCGGATCAGCGTGTCAAAAAGCCTCGCAGAGTTCACCGCCCGCAGGCGGTGAATAGGGTAAGA
>CAJLCS010000044.1 GCA_905205195.1 uncultured Eubacteriales bacterium | reverse complement strand
GGGCCTTTTTTCGGGCATCCAACCGACGAAGCCGCAGGTCCGGGGAAATCCGGAGCTGCGGCCGTTTTTTCAGATTCGTTCGTAGCGGCACATTTCATAGGCAATGCCGTTTTCTTCCCCCTGCTGCATCACGCCGCACAGGCGCCAGCCGGGGTCTGCGTCCAGATCCGGCAGCCAGGTGTCGCAGGGGACAGTCACATGGACCTTCGTCACATAGGCGGTGTCGCAGTAGGGCAGCATCTGCCGGTACACGCTGCCGCCGCCGATGACAAACACCCGGTCCTCCCCGGCCGCCTGCTGCGCCGCTTCCGCCGGACTGCGGCATACCACCGCCCCCGGCACCTCCGCGGTGCGGCTCAGGACAAAGTTCTTCCGGCCGGGCAGCGGCCTGCCGCCGGGAAAATCCGCCATTGTCCGGCGGCCCACAATCACCGCCGCGCCCCGGGTGGTTTCCCGGAAGAATTTCCGGTCCGCCGACAGCGCCACCGGCTGGGTGCCGTCCCGGCCCAGTCCCCAATCGTCATAAACCGCCGCAATCAGAATCATACCGCACCTCTCAGATCGCCATGGGAATTTCAAAGTCAAAGGGATGGTAACGATAGTTCTCCATCCGGAAAGAATCCTTGGTAAACGCATAAAAATCCGTCACCGTCGGGTCCATCCGGAAAGTGGGCGCCGGGTAGCCCTCCCGCTCCAGCATGGCCTTCACCGCCGGGATGTGCCGGTCGTAAATGTGGCAGTCGGCAATGACGTGGACCAGCTCTCCCGCCTCCAGGCCGGACACCTGGGCCATCATGTGGACCAGCACCGCGTACTGGCAGACATTCCAGTTGTTGGCGGTGAGCATATCCTGGCTGCGCTGGTTGAGGATGGCGTTGAGGGTATGCCCCGACACATTGAAGGTCATGGAATAGGCGCAGGGATACAGGTTCATTTCATGTAGGTCTTCAAAATTATAGAGATTGGTCAGAATGCGCCGGGATGCCGGGTTGTGCTTCAGGTCATACAGCACCCGGTCCACCTGATCGAACATCCCCTCCGGGTATTGGTGCTTGATGCCCAGCTGATAACCGTAGGCCTTGCCGATGGTACCGTCCGGACCGGCCCATTCGTCCCACACATGGCTGCCCAGATCGGCAATCCGGTTGGATTTCTTCTGCCAGATCCACAGCAGCTCGTCCACGGCGGATTTCCAGTAGGTCCGCCGCAGCGTCATGATGGGAAATTCCTCCCGCAGGTCGTACCGGTTGACCACGCCAAATTTCTTGATGGTATGGGCAGGGGTTCCGTCGGCCCAGTGGGGGCGCACCTCCAGGCCCTCGTCGGAAACGCCGTTTTCCAGAATATCCAGGCAGGTTGCCCGGTACAGTTCGTCCGCCTTGCTCATGGCCGTTCCTCCTCATCGTCGAACCCCGCGCCGTCAAACAGGCTGCCCGGGGCCTTGGGCAGCGTGGACAGGTCCGACAGCCGGTCGGCGGAAATCAGTTCCGCTCCCCGCCCCTCCAGCTGCCGGGCTGCCTCGCTCCAATCGTCATAGCAAAAAACCGGTGTCCAACCGGCCTGCAAATTCTTCGTGGTGCCGCTCCAGGTGCCGCCCTTGTCCAGCGTACACTGGGCCACCAGCACCGCCTCCGGCAGGGTATGGATCACCCGGTTGCGGCTGATGGCCCGGGGTGCCGAAAACGGCAGATCGAAGCCGTCCTCGCTGAGATACAGCACGTTCTGCCGCAGGGGCTTCCGCTCCAGCTCGTCGGCCACCACACACACCAGCGTGCCGCCGGCGCGCAGGCAGGCCTCCTGGGCCGTCCGGTCCGCCCCCCGGGCATTGCCGGACACCAGCGTCCGGTGCTGCCGGGCAATCTGCCGCCCGGCCTCCGCCGCAAAGTCCCGGTTCACCGGGAAAAGGTCCCGACTGCCCACCACGCCGATCATCTCGCCTTCCAGCAGCGCCGGGTCCCCCCGGAGCCACAGGCAGCCCGGCGCATCGGGGCCGAGACGCCGCCGCACCGCAGCCGGATAGCCCCGGCTGACCCGGGTCACGGGCACGCAGCCAGCCCACCTGCCCCGGGTCAGATAGTGATCCAGCAGCGCCTCCTCGGACAGAAGGCCCGCAATCCGCGCCGCCATGTCCGCTCCGTAGCCCAGCTCCCGCAGGTCCGACGGCATCAGCTGCCGGTCCTCCGCCGGGACCTCCGCCGCCGTCACCCGGCGGCTCAGCTCCCGCAGCTGGGCGGTGGTCAGCACCCGCCGGTCCGGATTTCCCAGAAACCCGGTCAGCAGCAGGAAGCCCCGCTCCCGGGCGTTCAACGGAACCGCTTGCGGACCGGCGCCGGCGCCTTGACTTCTTCCTCCGTCAGCGACCCGTCCTCACCCAGCACCATGGGCGTAATCCGATAGTTGGAATACTTGGCGATTTCGTCCAGCTTGGCCTTCTCCGGGAAGTTGCTGACGACGGAGTAGGCCGCGCCCTTCCGTTTGGCCCGGCCGGTACGGCCGATGCGGTGGACGTAGTATTCGTTTTCCTCCGGGATGTCGAAATTGATGACGCAGTCCACGTCGTCCACGTCGATGCCCCGGGATGCCACGTCCGTGGCAATCAGCACCGGCAGCTTGCCCTCCCGGTAGCGCTGCATGGTCTTTTCCCGCTGGCTCTGGCGCACGTCGCCGTGGATGCAGTCGCAGTCCAGCCCGGCCCGCTGGAATTCGTCGCTGAGCCGCTGGCACATATGCTTGGTGTTGCAGAAAATCATCACCCGCTCAAAGCCCTGCCCCCGGATGAGCCGGAGGGTAGCCTCGGCCTTCTGAAGGGGAGACACGGTGATGGAATACTGGTCGATATCCGGCCGGTCCTCTTTCTTCGGCTCCACGGTGATTTCCACCTCGTCCCGCTGGTACATCCAGGAAACCGTCATGACCTCCTGGGAAATGGTAGCCGAGAACAGACCCAGATTTCGCCGGTTTTTCAGCTTGTCCAGGATCCGGGTCACGTCCTTGAAAAAGCCCATGTCCAGCATCCGGTCCGCTTCGTCCAGCACCACGGTCTGCACCTTGTCCAGCCGGATATTCTTCCGGTTGTAGTGGTCCATCAGCCGCCCCGGCGTGGCCACCACGATCTGGGGCTTTTTTTCAAGCTGTTTGGCCTGCCCTACCAGACCGGCGCCGCCGTAAAGCACCGCCACGCGGATGCCCTGATAGTAGGTCAGCAGCCCCCGCAGCTCGTCGCCGATCTGAATGGCCAGCTCCCGGGTGGGCGCCAGAATCAGGCCCTGCACCTCTTCGTTGTCGGGGTCTGCGTGTTCGATCATGGGAATGCCGAAGGCAAAGGTCTTGCCCGTGCCGGTGGGGGCCTTGGCGATCACGTCCTTCCACGCCAGCAGCGGCGGAATGGCCTCCTGCTGCACGGTGGTGGGGTAGCCGTAGCCCTTCTGTTCCAGCGCCTTGAGCATGGCCGGAGACAATCCGAGATCCGAAAATGCAATATTGCTTTCTTCCATTGTTTCGTCGTCCTTTTCTATACTGCTGCGGTTTATTTTATCAGCTTTTGCCGGAAGTTTCAACTATGCGGCCGACTTTTTTAGCCGGAAAACAAAAATTAAGAAATCCGGACCTGCGGAAGGTGGACAATCGGCGGAATTTATGGTATATTGGTAAGGAATATTCCGATTTATCGGAATGCCGCCGTTTCTTTCCCGCAAAGAAACGCATCGAAGGAGGAATCGCCGCCATGATGGGCAAGCTAATCGTACTGGAGGGCACCGACGGCTCCGGAAAATCCACCCAGTTCCGTCTGCTGACCGAGCATCTGACCCGGGACAACCGGCAATTTGAAAAGCTGGTGTTTCCCCAGTATGCCGAGCCAAGCTCCGCCCTGATCCGGATGTATCTGGGCGGTGAATTCGGCAGCCATCCGTCGGACGTCAACGCCTATGCCGCCTCCACCTTTTTTGCCGTGGACCGGTACGCCTCCTACAAAAAGGTCTGGGGCAGCTGGTACGAATCCGGCGGACTGGTGCTTTCCGACCGGTACACCACCTCCAACGCCGTCCATCAGGCCTCCAAAATGCCGCTGGCGGAGCAGGGGGAATTTCTGCGCTGGCTCGAGGACTTTGAGTACCGCCGTCTGGGGCTGCCCCGGCCGGATCTGGTGATCTATCTGGACGTTCCCACCGAAATGACCACGCTGCTGCTGCGAGGCCGGGAGGCCGCCACCAACACCCATGCGGACATTCACGAGCAGGACACCGCCTATCTTGCCCACTGCCGGGAAACCGGCCGGGCCGCCGCCGCCTACTACGGCTGGCAGGTGGTGCAGTGTGTGCAGGGTGACCGTCTGCGGACGCCGGAGGAAATCCATCAGGAAATTTACAGACTGGTACAACGCTGTTTGGAGGAATAATCATGGTTTATCTGCTTTTGGGCACCGGATTTGAAGAAACCGAGGCCATTGCGCCGCTGGATCTGCTGCGGCGGGCCGGGATTCCCGTGCTGACCACCGGTCTGGACGGAAAAACCGTCCGGGGCAGCCACGGCATCGCCGTGGAGGCCGACATCACCGTGGGCCAGCTGGATCCCACGGATCTGGATATGATCGTCCTGCCCGGCGGCAAGGGCGGCGTGGCCTCCGCCCGGGCCTGCCCCGCCGCGCTGGACGCCCTGCGCTTTGCATGGAAAAATGGAAAATGGGTCGCCGCCATCTGCGCCGGACCGACGGTGCTGGCGGATCTGGGCATCACGGAGGGAAAGCGGGCCACCTGCTACCCCGGCTGTGAAAACGGCATGGGCGGCGCCGTGATGGTGCCCGATGCCGCCGTGGTCCGGGACGGCCGTCTCATCACCGGCACCTCTGCCGGCTGCGCCGTGGCCTTCGGTCTGGCGCTGGTAGAGGCGCTGAAGGGCCGGGAAGCTGCCGAGGCCGTGGCCCGGCAGATCGTGATCCGCTGACAGGAGGAACAGACATGGACGAAAAAAAGCAACACAACGATCAGGAGCTGCAAAGCGATCTGCTCCACGATCCTCAGCTGGGCGACGAAATCACCCCGGACGAAGCCGCCATCTACGCCGCCGGACTGTCCCATCCCTCCGACGCCGAGGTGGACGAGATCATCACGGAAACCCTCCGGGAGGAAGCCGCCGACCCGGTTCAGCCGGAACCGGAGCCGGAGCTGTTCCACGACGAGGAGTACCGGGACACCTTCGGCGAGGGAGACGACCTGAACGCCGCCTTTGACGGCGGCAGTACGCCCCCGCCCCGCAAAAATCCCCCCGCCGGGTCCAAGGAGGAACCGCCCATGAAAAAGAAACGGCCCAAGCAGAAAAAAGGCTACGGCCTGCTGGGCATTCCCCATATTCTCGCCACCGTGCTGTGGCTGGCCATCATCGCCGCCATCGGCGTGACGCTGGGGCGGATGCTCTGGGTCAGCGCCGCCGATGTGCTGGCCTTCGGCCGGGAGGATCAGAAGGTCACCATCACCATCACCGCCGACGATACCATCGATACCATCACCGACAAGCTGCATAACGCCGGGCTGATCCGCTACCCCAACCTGTTCAAGGCCTACGCGTCTCTGGCCCATGCCGATCAGAAAATCAGTACCGGCACCTTCACCCTCAACACCCTTTACGACTACAATGCGCTGGTCAATTCCATGCGGAGCCAGTCCGAAGCCCGGGAAGAGGTGGACGTGGTCATCCCCGAGGGCTACACCTGCCGGCAGATTTTCCAGCTGCTGGAGGACAAGGATGTCTGCGACGTGGCCGATCTGGAAGATTACGCCGCCAACGGCGAGCTGGACAGCTACTGGTTCCTGGACGGCGTCACCCGTGGCAGCAAATACTGCCTGGAGGGCTTCCTCTTCCCCGACACCTACCGCTTCTACACCCACGACGATCCCCAGCGGGTGCTGGAAAAGATGCTCAGCAACTTTGACGACCGGTTCTCTGATCTGATGCAGCAGCGGCTCACCGCCCTCAACGAGCATCTCGCTTCCGTGATGGCCGAAAACGGCCATGATGAAACCTATATCCGGGATCATCAGCTTTCCATCCGGGACGCCGTCATCATTGCCTCGCTGGCCGAGAAGGAAGCCGCCGACATCAGCGAATCCTACACGATCTGCTCCGTCATTTATAACCGCCTGTACCGCTGGGGCGATAACCCCGCCTTCCTGAACATCGACGCGGCGCTGGTATACGCGCTGGACGGCAACCTGGATGCGGAAGGGAAAACAAAGCCCCTGACTCAGGCCGATCTGGAGCTGGATTCCCCCTACAACACCTACACGCACACCGGTCTGCCCGCCGGTCCTATTTCCAACCCCGGCTTGAACAGCCTGAACGCCGCGCTGGTGCCGGAGGACACCAACTACTTCTACTATGCGCTGGATCCGGAAACCGGTTCGCACCATTTCTCGGAAACCGCCGCAGAGCACGAGCAGTTCCTCAGCAGCATCGGAGGAGAATAAGCCTTGAAGAAACTGGAGCTTTTAAGCCCGGCCGGTGACATGGAGCGGCTGCAAATGGCCGTTCTGTACGGCGCCGACGCCGTCTATCTGGCGGGCACCAGCTTTGGGATGCGCTCCTTCGCCGGGAATTTCACGGCGGAGGAGCTGCCCCGGGCGGTGCGCTATGCCCACGAGCACGGCGTCAAGGTCCATGTCACCGTCAACACCATGCCCCGCAACGACGAGGCGGCGGCGCTGCCTGCCTATCTGGAACAGCTGGACGACGCCGGGGCCGACGCCCTGATTCTGGCGGATCTCGGTGCGTTCACCATGGCCGGAAAATACGCCCCCCACTGCCAGCGCCACATCTCCACCCAGCAGTCCATCGGCAATTATGAGTGCGCCCAGGCCTGGTATGAGCTGGGCGCCAGCCGGGTGGTGCTGGCCCGGGAACTGAGCCTGCCGGAGATCCGGGAAATCCGGGAAAAAACGCCGAACGAGCTGGAAATTGAAACCTTCGGCCACGGCGCCATGTGCGTCAGCTACTCCGGCCGTTGCCTGCTGAGCAACTACATGACCGGCCGGGACTCCAACCGGGGCGCCTGTGCCCAGCCCTGCCGCTATCAGTACGCCCTGATGGAGGAAAAACGCCCCGGCGAATATTTCCCCGTTTTTGAGGACGAAAAGGGCACCTACATCATGAATTCCCGGGATATGTGCACCATCGACCATCTGAAGGACCTGGCGGACGCCGGCATCGACTGCATCAAGATCGAGGGCCGGGCCAAATCCGCCTACTATGCTGCCATCGTCACCGGTGCCTACCGTCATGCCATCGACGATATGGCCGCCGGACGGCCGACGGACCCGGTCTGGCGGGACGAGGTGGAGCACGTCTCCCACCGGATTTATTCCACCGGCTTTTACTACGGTCAGCCCGGCCAGTACACGGAAAATTCCCGGTACATCCGCCAATGGCAGATTGCCGCCATTGTGGAGCGCTGCGACGAAAAGGGTCTGGCCCTGTGTAGCCTGCGGAACAAGTTCTCCGAAGGGGATGAGCTGGAGGCCGTCGGCCCGGATTTCCGCCCCCGGTCCTTCACCGCCGGAAACATGACGGACCCGGACGGCCTGCCGCTGGCCCAGCCCCGGACGCCCCAGAGCCGGTTTTACCTGCCGCTACCCTTCGCCGTGCCGCCCATGACCATCCTGCGCCGCCAGGTGGATCTGTCCGCGAAATAACGACTGCCCGTGCCGACGGCACGGGCAATTTTGAGACTGTCGAAAACCCTCTTCGGGCTTTTCCGACAAAAGGATTGCAGTCCGCTTCGCGCAAGGCGGGCCGCCGGGAAAAATGATCTGATCGCTTCGTCGCCTGCGGGCGACGAACTCTGCGAGGCTTTTTGACACACTGCGATTTTCCGTGCTAGTACGGCACGGAAAATTTTGATACAATTTCGAAAATGTTTCGTTTCTATTTTAGTTGACATAGGGCTGCCGCCGTGCTACAATTCCCCTACCGGAACAAACATGAAAGGAAGGATGATTATGAAATTCACCTTTGACTTTTCCAAAGAAACCGGCCCGATCCGCCCGATGCACGCCGTCGGTCAGCCGCCCCGGATGGGAATCGAGGACACCTACATGCACTATCTGACGGATGCCCACATTCCCTTCTCCCGGCTCCACGACGTCGGCGGGAATTACGGCGGAAATATGTTTGTGGACATTCCCAACATCTTCCGCGACTTTGACGCCAACGAATACGACCCGGCGGCCTACGATTTCAGCTTTACCGACCTGCTGCTCAAGCAGCTGGCGGAGGCCCACTGCGCGCCGATTTTCCGTCTCGGCGTCACCATCGAGAACTATCAGCACATCCGCGCCTACCGCATTCAGCCCCCCAAGGATTTCGCCAAGTGGGCCAGAATCTGCGAGCATATCATCCGCCATTATAATGAAGGATGGGCCGACGGCTTCCACTACGGCATCCGCTACTGGGAAATCTGGAACGAGCCGGACGGCCACTGGGACAATCACATCAACGAAATGTGGCACGGCACCGCCCAGGAATACTACGAGCTGTACGAAATCACCGCCAAGCACCTGAAAAAGCGGTTCGGCAACACCATCAAGGTCGGCGGCTACGCCTCCTGCGGCTTTTACGGCATTTATGACCCGGCGGACAAACCCAATCCCCGCAAGCAGTATTTCCTGACGTTTTTCCACGGTTTCCTGGACCACGTCCGGCAGACCGGCGCGCCGCTGGACTTTTTCTCCTGGCACAGCTATGACAGCGTGGAAAACACGCTGAAAATGGCCCGCTATGTGGAGCAGCAGCTGGCGCTCTACGGCTTTGACGGCGTGGAGACCCAGTGCAACGAGTGGAACAACGCCTCGGCCAAGGAACACCGGGGCACCTCCTACGCCGCCGCCCAGGCCGCCGCCATGATGATCGCCATGCACGATACCAAAACGGACATCATGTGCTACTACGACGCCCGGATCGGTACCTCCTGCTACGGCGGCCTGTTCCATCCCATGACCTACGAACCTCTCTGCACCTATTACGCCTTCAAGGCCTACGGCGAGCTGTACGCCCTGGGCCGCTGCGCGGAAGTCCGCGGCGGCAGCGACGAGCTTCGCGCCCTGGCCGCCTCCGACGGAAACGGCAGCAAGGCCGTTCTGATCGCCAATACCGGCAGCCCGGAAACGGTGGAAACCAACCTTCCCGGCATGAAGGTGTATCTGCTGGATCAGGACCGGTTCCTCACCGAAACCGATCTGGACAGCCGCTCCTTCCGGCTGGAGGAAAATCAGGTGGCGCTGCTGAAAAGCTCCGATTGATTCCGATACACATCAAAAAAGCGGATTCCAGTTTTCCGGAATCCGCTTTTGATGCAAATAGTGGCCGACGCTCAGTCGTCTTCCTCGTCTTCGGTGGTGAACTCCAGCAGCTCGCCGCACTTGGGGCACACGATGCTGCCCTTTTCCAGCACGTTCTGATCGAAATCAATCACGTTGCCGCAGCTGCACTCCACCTCATAGATGATGGTATCCTCGTCGCCGAAATCAAAGCCTTCCTCGGGGTCGTCTTCCTCGTCCTCCGGCTCCTCGTCGTCTTCGTCGTCCTCATCCATGTCCTCGAAGTCGTCCTCGTCGTCGAAATCGTCGTCATCCTCGTCCTCGAAGTCGTCGTCCTCATCATCTTCCATGATGAAGTCCTCGATGGCGTCCAGATCCTCTTCGATCTCATCCAGCTCGTCGGAAATCGCAATGGTGGTTTCCTCCACGTCGGTCAGCCGGTGGGACACATCCCCCAGCAGATCCACGATGGCGGCGATCATTTTTCCCTCGTCAGTCTCGGTGTTCAGCTTCAGGCCTTCCATCAAGCCCTTCAGGTAGGCGGACTTTTCAGAAATCGTCATGACGGTTCTCCTATCAGGCCTTGGAGCGGCCCAGGTATTCGCCGGTGGTGGTGTCGATGGAAATCTTGTCGCCCTCGTTGATGAACAGGGGCACCTTGATCTCGGCGCCGGTTTCCACGGTGGCGGGCTTTGTCACGTTGGTGGCGGTGTTGCCGGCGAAGCCCGGCTCGGTGGAGGTGACCACCAGGTCGGCAAACCGGGGAGACTCAATGCCGAACACCTTGCCCTTATAGGACATGATGGTGCATACGTCGTTTTCCTTCACAAAGCGGAAGCCGTCGTCCAGCACGTCCTTCTCAATCGGCTCCAGCTCGTAGGTTTCCGGATCCATGAAGTAGTACAGCTCGCCGTCGTTGTAGGAGTACTCCATCTTCTTTCTCTCGATATACGCGGTGGGGTACTTGTCGTTGGGGTTGAAGGTGGTTTCGGTGACGCCGCCGGTGATGATGTTCTTCATCTTCACGCGGACGAAGGCCGCACCCTTGCCGGGCTTGACATGCTGGAATTCGATGATCTGCATGACCTTACCGTCCATATCGAAGGTAACGCCATTTCTAAAATCGCTGACAGAAATCATAGTTGCTCCTCCTAAAATGTTCACCCGGTGCAGGGCGAAATAAATACAATCATTAACTGAAATATTTTAACCGAAAAATCCTTCTTTTGCAAGAGGGAATCTGATTTTTTACAGAATAATCAAATTCTTGGGGCTGTGGGTGATATCTTCACAGCCATCTGCCTGAAAGATCACCACATCCTCGATCCGGACACCGAATTTTCCCGGCAGATAAATGCCCGGCTCGGCGGAGCAGACGTTGCCCGCCTGCATGACGGTTTCGCCGCCGGCGTTGCAGTTGGGCCGCTCATGGATTTCCAGACCCACGCCGTGGCCGTAGCCGTGGCCGAAATAGGGGCCGTAGCCCGCGTCGGCAATGACCTTCCGGGCCGCCGCGTCAATGTCCTTGCCCCGGACACCGGGCCGGGTGGCGGCGATGCCGGTCAGCTGGGCCTGCAGCACGGTATTGTAAACCTTCTTCATTTCGTCGGTGGCGTAGCCCAGGGCGATGGTCCGGGTCATGTCGGAGCAGTAGCCCTGATAGATGACGCCGAAGTCCATGGTGACGAAGTCGCCCTCCTGCAGCTTCCGCTCGCCGGGCACGCCGTGGGGACGGCTGGTGTTGGGGCCGGATACCACGATGGGATCAAAGGACAGGCCCTCGCCGCCGTTTTTCAGCAGGCAGTAAATCAGCTCGGCGCACAGCTCCTTCTCGGTCATGCCCAGCTTGATCCGGGTCAGGACCTCGGTAAAGGCCGCGTCGGTGATGTCCTGGGCCTTCCGCATCCGCTCCAGCTCCCACTCCTCCTTCACATCCCGGAAGGAATTGATGGGGCCGCACAGCGGCACCAGCTTCACGTTCAGCTTGGACTCGTAGCCCAGAAATTCGCCCACGGTCAGATAGTTTTCCTCGTAGCCCATGTTGGTGATGCCGAACTCGGCAATGGCCTCGTTGAGCAGCTTGGCATAGGGGTGCTCCCGGTTGACCTCCACCACTTCAAAGCCGGAAATGCCCTGCTGGGCGGCCTCGATGTAGCGGCTGTCGGTGAAGTAGCGACAACCGGTCCGGGAAACCACCGCCACGCCCTCGGCAATGTCATACCGGGCGGCATAATGGCGGCTGTAGCGGCTGGTGAGCAGCAGGCCGTCCACCTCGCCGGTCAAAAGAGACTGCATTTTTTCAAGATTTGTCATTTTTGAACTCTCCTTTTTCTCGCAGCAATAATCCATGGCATCTCCGCGCCGTGGCGCAACTTCAGCCAGATGTTATGATTGTCAATGGCCCGCACCAGAATGGAGCAGACCCCCATGGTATTGGCCCCCAGGGTGTCGGTGTAGATCTGGTCCCCCGCCAGCGCGCACTGGGACGGCGGCAGGCCGAACCGGTTCAGGCACTCCCGGATTCCCTTGGAGAAGGGCTTTTTCGCGTGGGTGATGCAGGGCAGCCCGTATTCCGCGCAGAACTGCCGCACCCGGGGCTTTTTGCTGTTGGAGACCACGCACAGCGTAATTCCCGCCTGCTGCATCTCCGACAGCCAGCGCACCATGGCCTCGGTGGGCCGGTCCGTGGTGTAGGGCACGATGGTATTGTCGAAATCCAGCATCAGAAGCCGGATGTCCCGGCTGCGGAGCAGCGCCGGTGTCAGATCGGTCAGCGTGTCGGCCCGCAGGTCCGGCAAAAAAGGCAGTGGCATAACAAATGTTCCTTCTCCATAGAGTCTACCAGAATTATAGCACGGAAGGAGCGGTTTGTCCATGTTTTTACCGTGTTATCTTGCCGTAACCGCCGGGGAATTGGCCGCAGGCGCGCCGTTCCCGGCTTTTCCCGCCTGGATGGCCTGCCATTTTTCCCCCTCCGGGGCGGGAATTTCCAATCTCCCCGCCGCGCTGCCGGAGGGCGCCATGCTGATTCTGGACGACAGCCAGATCTTCGGCGGTCACGACCCCCGGCAGGTTGCGAAGGAACTGGCCGCCGCTGCCGACGCGCTGGGCTGCGGCAGCCTGCTGCTGGATTTCCAGCGGCCGGACATTCCCGGCCAGGCCGAAACGGTCCGGGCCGTACTGGCGGAGACTCCCTGCCCGGTGGGCGTGGCCGCGCCCTATGCCGCCGGATACGGCGGGCCGGTGCTGGTGCCACCGATTCCGCCGGACGTGCCGCCTGCCCGCTGGCTGGCTCCCTGGGCCGGTCGGGAAATCTGGCAGGAGCTGGCGCTGGAGGGGCTTTGCTACACCGTCACGGAGGACGGCGCCGCCGCCCGGCCCTGCTCCGGCGAGGAAGAACCGGCAGCCAGTCTGACCGATGCCGCCCTCCGGTGCCATTACACCCTCCGTCTCGCGCCCCGGCAGGCCCTGTTTACGCTGTACCGCACGGAAGATGACCTGCTGGCCCTGCTGGAGGACGC
The DNA here is from genome assembly GCA_905205195.1 of uncultured Eubacteriales bacterium. GTDB lineage: Bacteria > Bacillota > Clostridia > Oscillospirales > Oscillospiraceae > Faecousia. Next base: position 846 of record CAJLCS010000044.1, on the reverse strand, counting down.
CGCCGGTCTGGGCGTCACCCGGGGGGTGGGCCTATGGCAGGAGCTGGGGCAGCTGCCCCTTATTTCCGGTACTGGGGCTCGCAGGTCAGATGAACCCCCAGACGCTTGAACACCTTCTCGTCCACGGGGGAAAGCATGACGGAGGAATGGACCTCGCAGCCCCGCAGCTTGCTCAGCTGCTGCATGGCCAGCTCTGCCGTGGGATTGGTGGCGGCGCAGATGGACAGCGCCACCAGAATTTCGTCGGTATGGAGCCGGGGGTTGTGGTTGCCCAGATAGGTGATCTTCAGGTGCTGAATCGGGTCGATAATCACCGGGGAAATCAGGTGCAGCTCGTCCCGGATGCCGCCCAGCGCCTTCATGGCGTTGAGCAGCAGCGCCGCCGAAGCTCCCAGCAGGCTGGAGGTCTTGCCGGTGACGATCCGGCCGTCCGGCAGCTCGATGGCCGCCGCAGGCAGACCGGTTTCCTCCGCCTTCTTCAGAGCAGGAGCCACCACCCGGCGGATGCCCGGCTCAACCCCGGCCTTGTTCATCAGCAGCTCCAGCCGCTGCACCGGGTCCCGGGTGGCCTTGCCCTGCCGGTAATCGCACAGCGCCGCATAATAGCGGCGGATAATCTCCTGACAGGAGGCCTCCCGCACCACGGCATCGTCCGTGATACAGTTGCCCACCATATTCACGCCCATATCCGTGGGGGACTGGTAGGGGCAGTGGCCCAGAATCCGGTTGAAAATGGCCACCAGCAGCGGAAACGCCTCCACATCCCGGTTGTAGTTGACGGTGGTCTTGCCGTAGGCCTCCAGATGGAAGGGGTCGATCATGTTCACGTCGTTCAGGTCCGCCGTG
>CAJLCS010000043.1 GCA_905205195.1 uncultured Eubacteriales bacterium | reverse complement strand
ACCCCACTTATTAGATAGTATATCATACTTGTCTAACAAATGGGGTGCTGTTCACTTTCGTGTCGGCGGGGAATTCATAAAATGAGGGCCGTCCTGCGACAGGACGGCCCCGCGTTTTCAAATTTTTAGTAGGCCACGCCCCAGTAGATCATCTTCTTGGCCGGTTTGCCGCAGATGGGGCAGACATCGTCCAGATGCTCCTGAGCAAAGGGCATACAGCGGGAGGTCATCCCGGCTTCTTCCTTCATGCGAATTTCACAGGCTTCTTCTCCACACCACATGGTCTTGATGAAGCCGCCGTTGCGCTCCTGCAGGTCCTTTGCCTCTTCCAGAGAGTGAGCTTCGTAAATGTGATCGGTCAGGTTCTTCTTGGCCTTGGCGTACATGCCCTGATGGACCAGCTCCAGCTGCTCGGCGGCAGCGGTTTCCAGCTGCTCCAGCTTGATGACCGTTTTTTCACCGTCGTTGCGGCGGACCAGCACGCAGGAATCGTTCTCCAGATCCCGGGGGCCGCACTCCACACGCAGGGGAACGCCCTTCATTTCGTACTGGGCGCACTTCCAGCCCATGGAATTATCAGAATCGTCCACCTTGACCCGGAAACCGGCAGCAGCCAGTCGGTCCGCCAGCTTGGCGGCAGCTTCCAGCACGCCGGGCTTGTGCTGGGCTACGGGGAGAATGATGATCTGAATCGGTGCAATCTTCGGCGGCAGAACCAGGCCGTTGTTGTCACCGTGGGTCATGATAATGCCGCCGATCAGCCGGGTGGAAACACCCCAAGAGGTCTGGAAGGGATTGACCCGGCAGTTATTTTGATCGGTAAACTCAATGCCGAAGGCCTTGGCAAAGCCGTCGCCGAAATAGTGGGAGGTACCGGCCTGCAGCGCCTTGCGGTCGTGCATCATGCACTCGATGGTGTAGGTGGCCTCGGCGCCGTTGAACTTTTCCTTCTCGGTTTTCTGGCCCCGGGTTACCGGCATGGCCAGAATGTTCTCGCAGAAGTCGGCGTAAACGTTGAGCATCCGCTCGGTTTCCGCCTTGGCCTCCTCGGCGGTGGCGTGCATGGTGTGGCCCTCCTGCCACAGAAATTCCCGATGGCGCAGGAAGGGGCGGGAGGTCTTCTCCCAGCGCAGCACGCTGCACCACTGGTTGTACATCTTCGGCAGATCCCGGTGGGAGTGGATGATGTTCTTGAAATGCTCACAGAACAACGTCTCGGAGGTGGGACGGATGCAGTAGCGCTCCTCCAGCTTCTCGCTGCCGCCCATGGTGACCCAGGCGCACTCCGGCGCGAAGCCATCCACATGATCCTTTTCCTTCTGCAGCAGCGATTCGGGGATCAGCATGGGCATATACACGTTTTCGGCGCCGGTTTTCTTGAACTCGGCGTCCATGATGTGCTGAATGTTCTCCCAGATGGCGTAGCCGTAGGGCCGGTAGATGAACATTCCCTTGATGGCGGAGTAGTCGATCAGCTCCGCCTTGGTGCACACGTCGGTGTACCACTGGGCAAAATCTACCTCCATGTCGGTGATCTGCTCCACCTTTTTGTCTTTGGCCATAGTATTCCTCTCCTTATAACCGTTCCGCCGGAAAGACGGTCCGGACAAGTCATTTATGGCATTCATTATAGCACATCTGTCAAGGGTTTGCATAGGATGAACTGACATTTTTTCGGCGATTTGTCCGGCGGAGGGGAGAACCATGGTACAGGTGGTGCTGTTGCTGGATCCGGCCACGGCCTCGTTTTATCAGCGGATTGCCCAGGCGGCGGCACGGCCGCTGGAGCAGGTGCTGGCCGACGCGCTGTTCAAGCTGGCGGGGGAGCTGGCGCTGGAGGCGCTGAAGCAGGGAAGTCCGTGACGCGGCTTTCGGAATTTCCATTGTATTTTTCCGGATCTTCTGCTATACTGTAGATAAAAGCCAGAGAGAAACCGAGGTATGCTTCATGAAATCCATTCGAGAACTCTACAAAATCGGCAAAGGGCCGTCCTCCTCCCACACCATGGGGCCGGAGCGGGCGGCAAAGCTGTTTCGGGGCCGCTATCCCGAGGCGGATGCCTACCAGGTGATTCTCTACGGCTCCCTGAGCAAAACCGGCGTGGGCCACGGCACCGACCGGGTGCTGCGGGAGGTGCTTTCGCCCTATCCGACGGAAATCGTCTTCTCCGACGAAACGCCGGACTGCTCCCACCCCAATACGCTGGATCTGATTGCCCTGAAGGACGGAACCGAGCTGGGACGGCTGCGGGTGGAGTCCATTGGCGGCGGCGATATCCGGATTCCCGGCTCCGAGGAAACCGTCAGCGAGGAGGTCTACCCGGAAAACTCCTTTGCGGAGGTGGCGGATTTCTGCAAATGGCGGTATATCAGCTCTCTGGCCGACTATGTGGAAATGAACGAGGGCGACGAAATCTGGCCGTTTCTGCTGGAGGTCTGGCAGACCATGAAGGCAGCCATCGAAGAGGGCCTGTCCGCCTCCGGCACGCTGCCAGGCGGCCTGGGCGTCCAGCGGAAGGCCAAGTACCTGATGGAACAGCGGCGGGAAGGGGAGCTGCCCCAGCTGCGGGAATGCCGTCTGATCAGCGCCTACGCCTACGCCGTGGCCGAGCAGAACGCCGACAACGGCACCATCGTCACCGCCCCGACCTGCGGCGCCTGCGGCGTACTGCCTGCGGTGCTGAAGTATTTTCAGGATACCCGCCACGTTTCGGATGAGGTGATCTGCCGAGGCCTGGCCACCGCCGGGATTATCGGCAGCCTGACCAAGCGAAACGCCTCCATTTCCGGGGCCGAGTGCGGCTGCCAGGCGGAAATCGGCACGGCCTGCTCCATGGCCGCGGCGGCGCTGGCGGAGCTGTACGGGCTGAATCTGGATCAGGTGGAATACGCGGCGGAAATCGCCATGGAGCACCATCTCGGCCTGACCTGCGATCCGATCTGCGGGCTGGTGCAGATTCCCTGCATCGAGCGAAACGCCGTAGCCGCCATGCGGGCCATGAACGCCTGTAATTTAAGCTATTTCCTCTGCGGCTCCCGCAATATCAGCTATGACATGGTGTGCAAGGCCATGAAGGAAACCGGCCTGAATCTGAGCCACCAGTACAAGGAAACCAGCGAGGGCGGCCTTGCCGCCTTCTACACCCGGCGAATCAAGCAGCGATAAGCTTTTTCACCTGCCCCGGACCGCTGATTGGTCCGGGGCAGCTTTGAATTGACACAGCCGCGGAAAATCGGTATAATAAGGGAAAAAGTTCCGGACCGTCTCCGGAAGCAGCAAAAGGAGAATGACCATGCTCTATCTCGGATGCCATCTGTCGGTTTCCGGCGGCTATGCCGCCACGGTCCGGACCGCCATGTCCATCGGCGCCAATACCTTCGCTTTCTTCACCCGGAACCCCCGGGGCGGAAAGGCCCGGAAGGAGGACCCGGCCGACGCGGCCGAGGCGCGCCGCCTGCTGGAGGAAGGAAATTTCGGCCCACTGGTGGCCCACGGCCCGTATACCATGAACCTCTGCACGGCCGATGCCGCCGCCCGGGACTACGCCGCCGAACTGCTGGCGGACGATCTGCGGCGGATGGCCGCCCTGCCGGGGAACTTCTATAATTTCCATCCGGGCTGCCATGTGGGGCAGGGGGTGGACACCGGAATTGCCCAGATTGCACAGGCGCTGAAAAAGGCGCTGGAACCGGGCTACCCCGTCAAGGTCCTGCTGGAAACCATGGCCGGCAAGGGCAGCGAAATCGGCGGCCGGTTTGAGGAGCTGCGGGCCATTCTGGACGCGGTGGGCAGCGAAAACGTGGGCGTCTGCCTGGATACCTGCCACGTCCACGACGGCGGCTATGACATCGTGAACGATCTGGACGGGGTGCTGGCGGAATTTGACCGGATGGTCGGTCTGGACCGGCTGTGCGCCCTGCATCTGAACGACTCCAAGAACCCCTTTGCCAGCCACAAGGACCGGCATGAATGTATCGGGCAGGGGAGTCTGGGCCTGGAAGCCTTCCGGCGCATCGTCAATCACCCACTGCTGAAGGAAAAGCCCATGATTCTGGAAACGCCCAACGAGCTGCCGGGCTATCAGGCGGAAATCGCACTGCTGCGTGCCATGGAAACGGAAGCGTAAGCCCTATCGACCATTTTTCGGGAGGTGACCACCTTTGAACAACATTCTTGACGCGCTCAGCGGGGCGGACGGCACCTATATCTACGTTCTCCGCAGCGTCACCCGGTATCTGCTGCCGCTGCTGGCGGCGCTGCTGCTGATCCGCTGCATCCGGCCGCTGCTGACCTTCCGGCGGGAGCCGGAGATCTGGGCGTGGCTGTGCCTGCCCGACGGGAAGAAAATTCCCGTGACCCATTGGGAAAACGTCATCGGCCGGCATAAGCGCTGCGACGTGGTGCTTGATTTTCCCACCGTATCCCGGAACCATGCGGTACTGACCCGCTATGACGACGGCAGCTGGACCATTACCGACACCGCTTCCAAGGACGGCGTCACCGTCAACGGGCAGAAGGTCTCCATCTGCGCGCTGGAGGAGGGGGACGTGATCTCCGTGGGCGGACTGGATATGACGCTTCAGCCCATCTCCCGCCGTCAGGAAATCCGTCTGGCCCAGCTGCGGACCAAAGCCTCCTCTGTCCTGGACGGTATGGCAAACCTTCTTCTGCTGTCCGTCATGCAGTGCCTGATTGCGCTGGGCTTCCTTCTGGGCGGCGCGGCGGAGACGGCCAAGCCGGTGCTCATCGGCTTCGGCACCATTCTGGTGACCCAGTGGCTGCTGCTGCTGTTCTATGCCGCCATCAAGCGGACCTCCTTTGAGGTGGAAACCATCGCCTTTTTTCTGTGTACCATGGGCATGGCCGCCATCTGTTCCGTTTCACCAGGCTCCGCCGTGAAGCAGATTGCCGCCATGGAGCTGGGCATTGTCCTGTTTCTGACGGTGGGCTGGTCCCTGCGGGATCTGGAACGGGCCAAAAAGTTCCGGTATCTGGCCACGGCGGCGGGATTGGGCTTTCTTGTCATTACGCTGGTATTCGGCAAGGAAACCTACGGCGCGAAAAACTGGCTGTATATCGGCTCCATGTCTATTCAGCCCTCGGAGCTGAGCAAAGTCTGCTTTGTGTACGCCGGTGCATCCACCATGGACCGGCTGATGAACAAGCGGAACCTGATCCTGTTCATCGCCTACACGGTGGTGCTGTGCGGCTGCCTGGCGCTGATGAACGATTTCGGCACGGCGCTGATTTTCTTCATGGCGTTTCTGGTGATTGCCTATCTCCGGTCCGGCAGTCTCGGCACCATCGGCCTTGCCTGCACGTCCCTGGGCTTTGCCGGTGTCATTGCCGTCAAAATCGCCCCCCACGCGCTGCGCCGGTTTGCGACCTGGCGCCATGTGTGGGAAGATCCGCTGGACGGCGGCTACCAGCAGACCCGGGCGCTGATGTGCCTGGCCTCCGGCGGCCTGTTCGGCCTGGGCGCCGGACAGGGATGGATGAAAAACGTCTTTGCGGCGGATTCCGACATGGTGTTCGCCACCGTTTCCGAGGAGTGGGGGCTGCTGATTGCCGTGATGATGGTGCTCTGCATCATGGCGCTGGCCCTGTTTACCATCCGCTCCGCCGCCGTGGAGCGCAGCGCCTTTTATACCATCGGCGGCATTACGGCGGCCAGCATTCTGGTGGCCCAGACCATTCTCAACGCGCTGGGCACCGTGGATGTGGTGCCGCTGACCGGCGTGACGTTCCCCTTTGTCTCCAACGGCGGCTCCAGTATGCTCTGCGCCTGGGGACTGATGGCCTTCGTCAAGGCGGCGGATACCCGCCAGAACGCCAGCTTCGCCGTTCCCCTGAACAAAAACGGAGGTGACCGGGAGGATGAATAGAATTGCGTCCCGCAGCGTCATTGCCCTGATTCTGGTGCTGGCGCTGGGCGCGGGGATGATCTTCTTTGTGGGCGAATACGCGGTGAAGGGGAAAAGCTGGGCCACCTTCTCCGGCAGTCCACACGTCTACAACGGCGGCAACATCGGCTGCGGCACGGTGACCGACCGCAGCGGCACGCTGCTGCTGGATATGACCGACGGCTGGCAGTATACCGATGACACGCTCCTGCGGGAATCGGTGATGCACTGGCTCGGCGACCGGGAGGGCAACATTTCCGCCCCGGCGGTGGCCAGCCATGCCGAGGAAATGGTGGGCTACAACATGGTCAACGGCGTTTACCGCTACGGCGAAAGCCAGGGAAATGCCACGCTGACCCTGTCCGCCGACGTGCAGAAGACGGCGCTGGAAGCGCTGGGGGATTACAAGGGCACCGTGGCCGTGTATAATTACAAAACCGGCGAGCTGCTCTGCGCCGTCACGTCCCCGACCTACGATCCGGACGACGTGCCCGATCTGGAGGAGGACGACGACCGCTACAGCGGCGTGTATCTGAACCGGTTTACCATGGCCAGCTACATTCCCGGCTCCATTTTCAAAACCGTCACGCTGGCCGCCGCGCTGGAGGCGGTGCCGGACCTGCAGGAGCACACCTACGAATGCGACGGTGTGTATTCCGTCGGCGCCGACGAGGTCACCTGCGAATCCGCCCACGGCTACCAGACGCTGGAGGAGGCCTTCGCCAATTCCTGCAACTGCGCCTTTGCCCAGATCGTGGAGGAGCTGGGCGGGGCCGATCTGGAGCGCTACGTCCGGCAGTTCCGAATTACCGAGCCGGTGAGCTTTGACGGCATCACCACGGCGGAGGGAAATTTCGACATTTCCAGCGGCGAACAGATTGACATCGACTGGAGCGGCATCGGCCAGCATCTCGACCAGATCAATCCCTGCCGGTTTCTGACCTATATGGGGGCCATTGCCTCCGGCGGAGAGGGCGTGGAGCCGTATCTGGTGTCGGAAATCCGGGTGGGCGGCAGCCGGACCTATGCCGCCAGAAAACAGTCCACCGGCCGACTGATGACGGCTGCCACGGCGGCCACGATGCAGGCCTATATGCGAAACAACGTGGAAAGCAACTACGGCGCGGACAATTTCCCGGGGCTGACGGTGTGCGCCAAATCCGGCACCGGCGAGGTCGGCGGCGACCGGCGGCCTAACGCCATGTTCTGCGGATTTGTGACGGACGATGCCTATCCGCTGGCGTTCATTGCCTCGGTGGAGGATGCGGGCTACGGCAGCAGCGTCTGTGTGCCGATTCTGTCGCAGGTGCTGCTTGCCTGCAAGGATATGATGGATGCGTTCTGATTCTCGTGCGGGATGCACAGAAAAGACGGCGGTTTTCGCCGTCTTTTCTGTTATCTTGCTCGTTGACAAATGTGCATGAGTGGTGTACAATAAGGCCATCATTTCAAGGAGGTGCCCGACATGAAAGACTTCGCAAAGGTTATGCATTCCAATTCCGGCTTCTGCTGTGCGGGTCGTGCAGTGGCATCCTCCGTGCGCGCTTTTCAGATTATGGTAGTACTGGGCACTGCGATTGCGGCGGTGTCCATTTTTCTGGCGCTGCTGGGGCTGCTGCTGATTTCGATGGGCGCGTGACCGTTTTTGTAGTCAAAAGCGGCCGCGCAGGCGGTCGCTTTTTTCTATAGCATTCAAAGGAAAAAGGAGATCATTATCATGAAAAAAGCTGTAAGTTTGATTCTTTCCGCCGTCATGGCAGTGGGCCTGTTCGCCGGCTGCGGCAAGGGCGCGGGCAATACCACCGATGCCAATACCATTCGTATCGGCATGAGCGGCCCGCTGACCGGCAGCAATGCTCAGTACGGCACCGCCGTGAAGGCCGGCATGGAAATTGCCGTGGAAGAAATCAATGCCAAGGGTGGCCTGCAGATTGCGTTCTATTCCGAAGATGATGAAGCGGACGGAGAGAAGGCCGTCAGCGCCTACAACACCCTGAAGGACAAGAACATCCAGTTCCTGGCCGGCGCCGTGACCACCGGTTCCTGCAACGCCGTTGCCCCGCTGACGGCCGAGGACAACATCGTCATGATGACGCCTTCCGGCTCCGCCGAGGCCATTGCCATGGCGGGCAAGAACGTCTATCAGATGTGCTTCACCGACCCCAACCAGGGCGTCAGCGCCGCGCAGCTGGTGGCCGAAAAGAACATGGGCAAGGCCATCGGCATTATCTATGATTCCTCCGATGCCTATTCCACCGGCATTGCCGAGGGCTTCAAGGCCAAAGCCGCCACGCTCGGCCTGAATATCGTGTGCGAAACTTCCTTCACCAACGACAGCAAGAGCGACCTGTCCACCCAGGTGACCAAATGCCAGGAGATGGGCGCGGATCTGGTGTTTTTGCCCTTCTATTATTCCGAGGCGGCCCGTGTGCTGACCTACGCCAACAAGATCGGCTATAAGCCCACCTTCTTCGGCTGCGACGGCATGGACGGCATCCTGAACGTGGAAGGCTTCGATAAGTCCCTGGCCGAGGGCCTGGCGCTGATGACCCCCTTCGACGCCGACGGCACCGACGAGGCTACCGTTTCCTTCGTCACCAAGTACAAGGAAAAGAGAAACGGCCTGGTGCCCAACCAGTTCGCCGCTGACGGCTATGACGTGATTTACGCCCTGTACGAGGCCTGCGAGAAGGCCGGTGTCAACGGTGCAACCTCCAATGAGGAGGCCTGCCGGCTGGTGGAGGAGCAGTTGAACGCCATGACCTTCAACGGCCTGACCGGCAAGGGAATGCAGTGGGATGATAACGGCATGATTTCCAAGCTGCCCGCTGCCGTTGTGATTACGAACGGCGCCTACGTTCCCATGGCATAAGTACCAATCCAAGCATTGCCGGGGTGAGGCCCTCACCCCGGCAATCGAACAACGGTTTATGAGAGAAAAACCGGTTTTGTCATAAACCGTTGTGATAGAAAGAGGGATGACAATGAAATTACTGCAATATCTGATTAACGGTGTCAATATCGGCGCGGTCTATGCCATTATCGCCTTGGGGTATACCATGGTTTACGGCATTGCCAAAATGCTGAACTTCGCCCACGGCGATATCATTATGGTCGGCGCGTATATTTCCTTCTGCGTCACCAATTATCTTGGCCTTCCGGTGCCGGTGGCCATCTTGGCTTCGGTTGTGGCCTGCACCGTGCTGGGTGTCCTGATTGAAGGTCTGGCCTACCGGCCGCTACGTGGAACGCCCAGTCTGGCGGTACTGATTACCGCCATCGGCGTCAGCTATTTCCTCCAGAATGCGGCCCAGCTGCTGTGGGGCTCCAGCCCCAAGAGCTTCACCAGCATTGTGTCCTTTGCGCCCATCACGCTGTTCGGCGGGCAGGTGGTGCTGACCGGCGAAACGATGCTGACGGTGGCCGTTTCCGCTCTGGTGATGGTGGGCCTGACGCTGTTTACCGGCAAAACCCGGATGGGCAAGGCCATGCGGGCCGTCTCGGAGGACCGGGATGCCGCCCAGCTCATGGGCATCAACGTCAACCGGACCATTTCCACCACCTTTGCCATCGGCTCGGCGCTGGCCGCCATTGCGGGCGTCCTGCTTTGCTCCACCGTGCCGACGCTGGAGCCGACCACCGGCGCCATGCCCGGCATCCGGGCCTTCACGGCAGCCGTTTTCGGCGGCATCGGCTCTATTCCCGGCGCCATGCTGGGCGGTGTGCTTCTGGGCCTGATTGAAACCTTCAGCAAGGCCTATATTTCCCCCCAGTTCAGCGACGCCATTGTGTTCGCCGTGCTGATCGTGATTCTGCTGGTGAAGCCCGCCGGTCTGCTGGGCAAGCAGGTGCAGGAGAAGGTGTGAGGTGAGACGATGAAAACACTTCTGAAAACAAAAACCGCCCGGGTCAATTTCCTGACCTACGCGGTGGTCATCGCCGCGTTTGTGGTGATGCAGGGTCTGTCCGCTGCCGGAATGCTGGGCAGCGCCGTGAAGGGCTATCTGGTTCCCAGCTGCGCCTACATCGTCATGGCGGTTTCCCTGAACCTGCTGGTCGGCGTCTGCGGTGAGCTGAGTCTGGGCCACGCCGGTTTTATGAGCATCGGCGCCTTTACCGGCATTGTGGCAGCCGCGCTGCTGAAGCAGGCCGTACCGAGTACGGCGCTGCGGCTGCTTCTGGCCATGCTCTGCGGCGGCGTCACCGCCGGTGTGTTCGGCTTTCTGATCGGCATCCCGGTGCTTCGCCTGCGGGGCGACTATCTGGCCATCGTGACGCTGGCCTTCGGTGAAATCATCAAAAATCTGGTCAACAACCTCTATGTCGGCACCGACGCAAGTGGCCTGCACATGGCCATCACCACGGATAAGATGGCGCTGGGGGAGGGCGGCACCATGCTGATCGACGGCCCCATGGGCGCCACCGGCATTACCAAGCTCTCCAGCTTTACCGCCGGGTTCATCCTGATTCTCGTCACGCTGACCGTGGTGCTGAATCTGATTCACTCCAAGGAAGGCCGGGCCATCAAGGCCGTCCGGGACAACCGGATTGCCGCCGAATCCGTGGGCATCAACGTCACCGCCTTCCGAATGAAGGCCTTTGTGGTGTCCGCGGTGCTGGCCGGGATGGCGGGGGTCCTGTTCGGCCTGAACTACGCATCCCTGATCGCCGGCAAGTTCAATTTCAACACCTCCATCAATGTGCTGGTGTTCGTGGTGCTGGGCGGCATGGGCAATATCCTCGGCTCCGTCATTTCGGCCACGGTTTTGTACATCCTGCCGGAGGCCCTGCGGTCGCTGCAGGATTACCGGATGATTCTCTATGCCATCGTGCTGATTGCGGTAATGCTGTTTACCTGGTCGCCGAAGGTCAAGAACTTCGTCCAGGCGGCACCGGACCGGCTGCGCCAGTGGCTGGGAAAATTCCGCAAGAAGGAGGAAAAGGGCCATGAGTGATACCTATTCCAGAAAAATGGTCAAGGTGGAAAGCTACACCCTTCTGCGTGAGCAGGACACCAACAAGCAGCCGGTGCTGGATGTCCGGAACCTGGGCATCGACTTCGGCGGCCTGACGGCGGTGGACGGGTTCAGCATTTCGATCGGCCCCACGGAGATTTCCGGTCTGATCGGCCCCAACGGCGCCGGAAAAACCACGATTTTCAACCTGCTGACCAGCGTCTATCAGCCCACCCGGGGCAGCATTCTGATTAACGGCGTAGATACCAAGGGCATGAACACCGCCAAGGTCAATCGGCTCGGCATTGCCCGGACCTTCCAGAATATCCGCCTGTTCGGCGAAATGTCCGCGCTGGACAACGTGAAGGTCGGTATGCACAATCAGATCAAGTGCACCTTTGCCGACTCCTTACTGCGGCTGCCGGGCTACTTCAAGGCGGAAAAGAAGGCCAACGAAAAGGCCATGGAGCTGTTGGACTTTATGGGACTGGCCGATCTGGCCGACAAAAAGGCAGGGAGCCTGCCCTACGGCGTGCAGCGCCGGCTGGAAATTGCCCGTGCGCTGGCTACGGATCCGTCCATCGTGCTGCTGGACGAACCGGCTGCCGGTATGAACCCCAGTGAAACCACGGAGCTGATGCACCAGATCCGCCGGATCCGGGACACGTTCCAGGTGGCCATTTTCCTGATTGAGCACGACATGAATCTGGTGATGAACGTCTGCGAGGCCATCGCCGTGCTGAACTACGGCCGGATCATCGCCAAAGGCTCCGCCGAGGAAATCAAGAACGATCCCAAGGTCATCGAGGCCTATCTGGGCAGAAAGGAGAACGGTCAGACATGATACTGGACATTGACAACATCCATGTGTACTACGGCGCCATTCACGCCGTGAAGGGCGTCTCCTTTGAAGTGCGGGAAGGGGAAATCGTAGCGCTGATCGGCGCCAACGGCGCCGGAAAAAGCACGATTCTGAAAACCGTGTCCGGCCTGATGCACCCCCGCAGCGGAAAAATCACCTTCATGGATCAGGATATCACCCACACGGAGGCCTATCAGCTGGTGCGGCACGGTCTGGCCCATGTGCCGGAGGGACGGCGGATTTTTCTGGAAATGTCCGTGCAGGACAATCTGGAAATGGGCGCTTTTACCCGGAAAACCGTTTCCCAGTCGGATCTGGATCAGATTTACGAGCTGTTCCCCCGGCTGAAGGAGCGGCGCAGGCAGATTGCCGGGACGCTTTCCGGCGGCGAGCAGCAGATGCTGGCCATGAGCCGGGCGCTGATGAGCAAACCCAAGCTGATGATGCTTGACGAGCCGTCCATGGGCCTGGCCCCCATTCTGGTGGATCAGATTTTCGACATCATCCGGCAGCTTCACAAAGCCGGTACCACCATTCTGCTGGTGGAGCAGAACGCCTCCAAGGCCCTCCAGATCGCCGACCGGGCCTATGTGCTGGAAACCGGCCGGGTGACCCTGCAGGGCACCGGCGCCGAACTTTCCAGAAGCGACGAGGTCCGCAAGGCCTATCTGGGCGGTTAACTTTTCATCCCTCCTGCATACGCTGTGCAGGGGGGATTTTTATGTGCCGAAGGAACCAACTGTGGGGCTGCTGCATGATCGCGCTGGGGCTGGGCCTGCTGATCGGGCTGTGCATCGCCTCCGGCTTTGTCTGCGGCTGCCTGGGCGTGGGGGCCGTGGTGCTGGGATTGTGCCTGATCCAGCGAAAATAACCGTCATATACTTGTCCCGTCGGGAATAGACTATGGCAGCAAGCCGATAAAGGAGTGAGCCGATTGGACTTGAGTTTTGAAAAAAACGCCTGCGCGTATCTGCGCCGGGTGATCCGCCAGACCCAGGTGCAGGAGCAGACCCAGGAGGTCCGGCTGCCGGATTCCATGCCGGATATCGGGCGGGTGCTGGCCAGCTGGGGCCAGTGCGTGCTTCGCAGCAAGCAGTGGCAGTCGGACGGCATGAGCATTTCCGGCGGGATCATGACGTGGACGCTGTATCTGCCGGAGGACGGCGGAGAACCGGCCTGCCTGGAGGCCTGGCTGCCGTTTCAGATGAACTGGTCCTTCCCGGAAACCCGGCGGGAGGGGAGAATCCGTGCCGATTGCCTGCTGCGAAGCGTGGATGCCCGGAGCCTGTCCGCCCGGCGTCTGCTGGTCCGGGGCAGCGTGGCCGTGGATGCCGAGGCGCTGGAGTCAGAGCAGGCGGAAATTCCCGTGCCGAAGGACGTGCCGCCGGACGTGGAGCTGCTGCGGCAAAGCTATCCCATGCTTTTGCCCCGGGAGGCCGGGGAAAAGACCTTTACCCTGGAGGAAACGCCGGACTGGCCCGGCGGCTGTCCCGCGCCCCGGAGGGTGCTGCTGTATCCGGCGGTGCCAGAGCTGGCGGAGGAGAAAATCGTGGGCCAGCGGCTGGCCTTCCGGGGAACGCTGCGGCTCCACCTTCTGTGCAGTGGGGAGGACGGCCGTCTCTACCCCTGCGATTTGGCCGTTCCCTTTTCCCAGTTTGCGGAGCTGGACGGCGACTACGGCCCGGAGGCCGCTGCGGCGCTGACACTGGGGGTAACGGGGCTGGAGGTCCACTGGTCGGAGGAGGACGGCCTGCATCTCAAATGCGGCATGGTCGCCCAGTATACCGTCAGCGATCGGGTGATGGTGGAGCTGGTGGAGGATCTGTACAGTCCGGTCCGCCCGGCGGAGCCGACGATGGAGATGCTGTCGCTGCCGGCGATTCTGGACAGTCGGACCGAGACGGTCCACGGAACCCAGAGCTTTTCCGGTGCCGCCGGGACCGCTGCCGATGTGACCGTCTGGCCGGACGTTCCCCAGCTGCTGGGAAGCGGCGACACCCAATCCGTGGAGCTGCCCGGCACGGTGCAGGTGCTTTATTACGATCCGGAAGGGACGCTGCAGGCGGAATCCGGTCGGTTTCTGCTGCATCAGTCCTATCCTTCCGACGTGAATGTGACCGTAAACCCGACCGCGGTCCTGACCGGCACCCCTGCGGCCGGTTCCGCAAACGGAGAACTGACGGCGGAATTCGACCTGACGGTAACCACGTCAGCCCGCACCGACCGGGGCCTGCCCACGGTGGTCTCCGCCGCCCTCGGGGAGGCGGGGGAGCCGGATCCGGCCCGGCCGTCGCTGATTCTGCGCCGGGCCGAGGAGGAACGGCTGTGGGAT
>CAJLCS010000042.1 GCA_905205195.1 uncultured Eubacteriales bacterium | reverse complement strand
GAGGGGGCGGCCCATGCACGGCTGGAGGAGCTGCAGCCCCGGAAGCGGAGCACGGCCCGGATGGAGCTGGAGCAGGAGCTGCACGAGGCCATCCGGGACAGCCGGTTTGAACAGGCGGCGGAGCTGCGGGACAAAATGCGGCATCTGGCGGCCAGACCGGCGGAAAGCAGGCGGGCCAGGCAGGTCACCGGGGCGGATGTGGCCTGGGCCGTCTCCGCCCGGACGGGCATCCCGGCGGGACGGCTGACGGTCAGCGAGCGGGAGCGGCTGCTGAATCTGGAGGACGTGCTGGCGGCGCGGGTCATCGGCCAGCAGGAGGCGGTCCATGCGGCGGCGGAAGCGGTGCGCCGGGGCTTTTCCGGTCTGCGGGACGAAAACCGGCCCATCGCCAGCCTGCTGTTCACCGGCCCCACCGGCGTGGGAAAAACGGAGCTGTGCCGGGCGCTGGCGGAGGAGCTTTACGGCAGCCAGAACGCCATGATCCGGCTGGATATGACGGAATATATGGAAAAACAGTCGGTTTCCCGGCTGATCGGCGCGCCGCCGGGGTATGTGGGTTACGGCGAGGGCGGTAAGCTGACGGAAGCGGTCCGGCGGCGGCCCTACTGCCTGGTGCTGCTGGACGAACTGGAAAAGGCCCACCCGGACGTGACGGGGATTCTGCTGCAAATCATGGAGGAAGGGGTCCTGACCGACGCGGCGGGGCGGCGGGTCAGCTTCCGCAATGCCATTGTGGTGATGACCTCCAACGCCGGAGGCACGGTCCGGGGCGAGGGGCTGGGCTTTCGGCCATCGGGAAGCCGGGAACAATCCCGGGCGGCGCTGGAGGCGCTGTTTTCGCCGGAATTTCTGGGCCGGCTGGACCGGATCGTGGCCTTTTCCCGGCTGGACGGCGCTTCCGTGGAGCGGATTGCGGAAAAATATCTCTGCCAGCTCCGGGAGCGGGCGGCGGCCTGCGGCATTCAGCTGGCGCTGCCGGAGGAGACGGGGCGGCGTCTGGCGGGACGCGTCCCGGCCCGGGACGGGGCCAGACAGATCCGCCGACTGGTGCAGGAGGAGGTGGAGGGGCCGCTGGCATCGTTTCTGCTGCGCTGCCCCCGGAAGCCGGGCAAGGTCAAGGCCGTCTGGGAGGGGAATGCCCTGCAATTTCAGGGATAAGGCGAAAATAAGAACGGATGTTCGAAATACGAGAAAATGTTGTGGCTTTTTATCCATTTCGGCGGAAAAATCTGCCGAAATGGATTGATTTTTTTGCCCTGAAGGTTTATACTGTCAGTAAGTGGAGTAAAAGGGCGGTAAAATGGAGTGCTGTGGAGGAGGTGAGGCGCCATGATCGGAAAATATCCGGCCAAGCTGGACGAGAAAAACCGGCTGTTTGTGCCTGCCAAGCTCCGGGAGGAGCTGGGGGAGACCTTTTTTGTGACGCTGGGCGTCAACTGCGGCCATCGGTGTCTCACGGTGTTCACGGCGTCGGACTGGCAGACCCTGAACGACCGGTTCAACGCGCTGCCGGTTTCCCAACGGTCGGCGGCCAGCAGCCTGATTTTCATGAACGCCAACGAATGTACGCCGGACAGGCAGTTCCGGTTTACCCTGACCCAGTTCCTGCTGGACTATGCGGGCATCGGCCGGGAGGCAATGATCGTCGGCCGGGCCGGGCAGGCGGAAATCTGGGATGCGGAGGAATTCCGCAGCTTTGAAACGGAGAATCTGACGCCGGAGAAGCTTCTGGCATCGATGGAGGCAATCGGACTGTGACGGAATTTCATCATACCTCGGTGCTTCTGGAGGAGTGTCTGGAAAGCCTGAATATTCGTCCGGACGGGATTTATGTGGACGGCACGCTGGGCGGCGCCGGGCATTCCTGCCGGATTGCCGAAAAGCTGACCACTGGGCGGCTCATCGGCATTGACCGGGATCCGGTGGCGCTGCAGGCCGCCGGTGCGCGGCTGGCGCCCTATGCCGACCGGGTGACGCTGGTTCATTCCAATTTTTCCGAGATCCGGCAGGTGCTGCAGGATCTGGACATTGCCGGTGCGGACGGCATCCTGCTGGATCTGGGCGTGTCGTCGCCCCAGCTGGACGACGCCGAACGGGGCTTTTCCTATATGGCCGACGCACCGCTGGATATGCGGATGGACGGCGGCGACAGCCTGACGGCGGCGGAAATCGTCAACACCTGGCCCCAGGAGGAGCTGCGGCGGATCCTGTATGAATACGGCGAGGAGCGCTACGCCCCCCAGATTGCGGCGGCCGTCTGCCGCCATCGGGCGCAGAAGCCCATCGAAACGACGCTGGAGCTGGTGGACGTGATCCGCAGCGCCATGCCGCCCCAGGCGCTGCGGGAAAAGCAGCACCCGGCCAAGCGGAGCTTTCAGGCCATCCGCATCGCCGTCAACGACGAGCTGGGGGCCGTGCGGAAGGTCATGGACGAGGCGGTGGACGTGCTGAACCCCGGCGGACGGCTGGCGGTGATTACTTTTCATTCGCTGGAGGACCGGATCGTCAAGAACGCCATGGCGGCGGCGGCCAAGGGCTGCACCTGCCCGCCCAGCTTCCCGGTGTGCGTCTGCGGCAAAAAGCCCAAGGTGACGGTGCTGACCCGGAAGCCCATTGTCTCCGGCGAGGAAGAACTGGAACGCAACCCCCGGGCCAGAAGTGCCAAGCTGCGGGTCTGCGAAAAACTGTAACGATCGAGGAATAGGATGGAACAGAGACCGGGACAACGGAATATGGGGCCTTATGTGGCCGGGTCGGCTGCCCGCAAGGTGGAACCGGCACCCCAGCCTCTGCGCCGTCCCCGGCACCGGCGGCAGCCGGTGTGGGTGATTCAGGTGGACCCGCTGGCGCTGGCGGGGATTGTGATGGCGGCAGTGATGGCGATTCTGATGCTTACCGGCGTCTGCCGCCTGATTCACAGCCGCCGTATGGCGGCCCGGGCGGAGGAAACCGTCCGCGCCCTGACGGCGGAGAACGAAGCACTCCGGCGGCGCTATGAGGAGGGCTGCGACCTGGCGGAAATTGCCGCCGAGGCGGAGCGCCTTGGTCTGGTGCCGGAGGAGCAGGTGCCCCACATCGATCTGAGCGGTTCCTGAGCGCATATTTGCATCGTCGGCCCATACACTGGTGGCAGCAGGGAATCCCTGCATCCTCAGGAGGGGGCCGGTGACCCATGGCAAAAAAGTCCGAACGGAAACGTTTTTTCAGGCTGCGCGGCGACAGCGGGCAGCATCGCCGGATTATGACGGTGACGGCGCTGCTTGGCATCGCCGCCTTTTTTCCGGTGGCGGCACGGCTGTCCGTGCTGATGATCCGGGATTATGACTACTACGCCGCCAAGGCCCTGCGGAATCAGAGCCGGACCACGGCGGTGACGGCGGACCGGGGCGTGATTTACGACCGGAATATGAATGTGCTGGCCGGTTCCCAGAGTGTGGAGAATGTGTATCTGGCTCCCCGGGAGCTGAAGCAGTCCAAGGCGGACCTGCCGGCGCTTGCCCGGGCGCTGGGAGAAATTCTGGAGCAGGACCCGGAGACGATTCTGAAAAAGGCCGGGGATACCGCCTACCGCTATCAGCAGATCGCCGCCCGGGTGGAGGGAGAGACGGCGGGGAAAATCCGAAGTTATGTCAACGAAAATCACATTTCCGGCGTCCATCTGGAGCCGAACTCCATGCGCCGGTATCCGCTGGGCACGCTGGCGGCCCAGGTCATCGGCTTTACCAACAATTCCAACACCGGCTCCGAGGGCATTGAGGCTGCCTACGACCGCTATCTCAGCGGGGAAGCGGGCAACGTCCTGACCAGCCGGGGCAACAACGAAATGGAGATGCCCTTTTCCGAGGAGCGCTATCTGGGCGCCGGAGAAGGGTGCAGTGTGGTGCTGACGCTGGATACCACGGTGCAGGCCTGTCTGGAATCCCAGATGAAAAAGGCCATCGACCGCTATGATGTGCAGAACGGGGCCTTCGGCCTGGTGATGAACGCCAAAACCGGCGAAATTCTGGCCATGGCTACGCTGGGTAGCTACGACCCCAACAATTACCTGGAAATTGCCGACCCGGACACCCGGGCGGAGCTGGACCGGATGAAGCTGGCCTACCTGGCCCAGCCGGAGGCGGGGGAGGAATACCGCCGCCTGAAGGAAGAGTACGGTACGGCCCTCCGGGACGCCCAGCTGCGCCAATGGCGCAACCGGGTGCTGTCCGACGGCTATGAGCCGGGGTCCACCTTCAAGGTGCTGACTATGGCGGCGGCGCTGGACAGCGGCGCCATCGATCTGAACACCGATTTTTACTGCCGGGGTTCCGAACGGATTCCGGGCCGGTCCCAGCTGCTGCACTGCTGGCGGTCGGCGGGCCACGGGGCGGAAAAAACACCCCAGGCCCTTCAGAATTCCTGCAACATCGCCTTTGCCCACATCGCCCTGAAGCTGGGAGGCGATACCTTTTATGATTACGTCCAGCGCTTCGGCATTCTGGAAAAGACCGGGATTGACCTGGCGGGGGAGAGCAAGGGCGTTTTCTTTGACAAGGCCCTCATTACCGATACCGACAAATGGGGCACGGCGTCGCTGACGTCGGCCTCCTTCGGCCAGACCTTCAAGCTGACGCCGCTGCAGTTGGTCCGGGCCATTTCGTCGGTGGTCAACGGCGGCAATCTGATGGAGCCGTATCTGGTATCCGAGATTCTGGACCGGGACGGTACCACTGTGCTCCGGCAGGAGCCGACGGTGGTGCGCCGGACCGTCAGCCCGGAGACCTCCAAAACCATGTGCAGCCTGCTTCAGTCCGTGGTGGAGGTGGGAACCGCCAAAAACGCCCGGGTGGCGGGCTATCTGATCGGCGGCAAAACTGGCACCAGCGAGAAAATTGATGTACTGGACGAAAATGGCCGGCCTACCCAGGACAAAATCGTGTCCTTTGTGGGCATTGCCCCCATGGACGACCCGGAATACATCGCGCTGGTGGCGCTGGATACGCCGTCACGGGCCACGGGCATCTACATTTCCGGCGGCGTCATGGCGGCGCCGACGGTGGGGGCGGTGCTGGCGGATATTCTGCCCTATCTGGGCGTTTCCCAATCCTACGCCGAGGACGACCCGGCGGGAAAGACCGTGCTTCTGGGCAATTACACCGGCATGACGGCGGCGGAAGCGGAAAAAGCGCTGCAAAGCGCCGGGCTGACGGCCCGGTTCCTGGGCAGCGACGAACGGGTGACCGGACAGATCCCGGCGGCGGGAGAAAGCCTGCCCGGCGGCAGCGAGGTGCTGCTCTACCGGGGGCAGGACCCAGAGCCGGAGGCACAGGTGCCGGATTTCCGGGGCATGAACCGGCAGCAGGCCGCCGACGCGGCGGGCACGGCAGGACTGCTCCTGCGCGTCGCCGGAAACGATACCCTGCACCCGGCGGTGACGGCGATTTCCCAATCGGCGGCGCCGGGGCAGACGGTGCCTGCGGGCACCGTGATTACCGTGGAATTTGCGGATCATCGGCCCGATGATCCATGACTATACAAAGGAGCTTACACCATGAAATTACGGGATTTATTGCAGAATGTGGCCGTGACGCGCTGGGCGGCGGACCCGGAGCTGGAGATTGGGGCGGTGGCCTATGATTCCAGAAAGGTAACGCCGGGGGCGCTGTTTGTGGCGGTATCCGGCTTTGCCGCCGACGGGAACCGGTTTATTCCCATGGCCATGGAGAAGGGTGCAGCGGCGGTGGTAACCGCCAAGGTGCCGCAGGGCGAGGTGCCCTATGTGCTGGTGGAGTCGGACCGGCTGGCGCTGGCGCTTATCGGGGCCAATTTCTACGGCCATCCCGCCCGGTCCATGACCATGGTGGGCGTCACCGGCACCAACGGCAAGACATCCACCACCCTGCTGCTCAAGCAGGTGCTGGAAAAGGCCCGGGGGGCCAAGGTGGGTCTGATCGGTACCATGGCCAATCAGATCGGCAGCGAGGTGCTGCCCACGGACCGGACCACGCCGGAGAGCTTCGAGCTGCAGGACCTGTTTGCCCGGATGCGGGACGCCGGGTGCAGCTGCTGCATCATGGAGGTTTCCTCCCATGCCATTGCGCTGGACCGGGTGGGGGGCCTGCACTTTCAGGCGGCGGCGTTTACCAACCTGACGGAGGACCATCTGGACTTCCACAAGACCATGGAAAATTACTGCGACACCAAGGCCCGGCTGTTCCGCCGGTGCGACAAAGCGGTGATGAACCGGGACGACGCCTATTTTGACCGGATGTCGGCGGGAGCCACCTGCGAAATTCTGACAATTTCCGCCCGGGGACCGGCGGGGCTGTATGCCGAGAACCCGGAGTTGGGGGCGGATCACGTCTGCTTCACGGCGGTTTACGGAGATCAGCGGGTGCCGGTGCGGGTGCCGATTCCCGGCCGGTTCACGGTGTACAATGCCCTGACCGTTCTGGGCCTGGCGCTGGAGCTGGGACTGACGCTGACGGAGGCCGCTGACGCGCTGGCCACCGTGGAAGGGGTCAAGGGCCGCATCGAGGTGGTGCCCACCCCCGGAAAGCCCTACACGGTACTCATTGACTACGCCCACACCCCCGACGGGCTGGAAAAGGTGCTCTCGTCGGTGCGGGATTTCTGCAAGGGGCGGCTGATTGCGGTGTTCGGCTGCGGCGGCGACCGGGATCCGATGAAGCGGCCCATCATGGGCGAAATCGGCACCCGGCTGGCGGACGTGGCGGTGATTACCTCCGACAATCCCCGCAGCGAGGACCCCATGGCCATTATTGACGATGTGGTGCGGGGTGTTCCGGCGGAACGGAACAACTGGAAAGTGGTGGAAAACCGCCGGGAAGCCATCCGCTGCGCCTTGCAAATGGCACAAAAAGATGATATGATACTCTTGGCTGGAAAGGGCCATGAAACCTATCAGGAAATCCGGGGGGTCAAGCACCATCTGGACGAGCGGGAAGAGGTTGCCGCTTACCTGAACGAATCGAGGGAAAACACATGGGAAAAGTAACGCTGCGGCAGGCCGCCCAGTGGTGCGGCGGCAGAATCGATCCCAAATACGCCGACGTCGTGTTTGACGGCGCGGATATCGACTCCCGGACGGTGTCCGGCGGGCAGCTGTTTGTGGCCCTGCAGGGCGTGCGGGACGGCCACGCATTTATTCCGGCGGCCATGGAACGGGGCGCGGCGGCGGTGCTGTGCAGCCACTGCGAGGCGGATATCCCTGCCATTATCGTGGAGGATCCCCACAAGGCCTTCGGCGATATTGCCCGGCAGAAGCGCAAACAGATGAATATGAAGGTGGTGGGCGTCACCGGCTCGGTGGGCAAAAGCACCACCAAGGAGATGATTGCCTGCGTGCTGTCCTCCGTTTACCGGACCGGAAAAAGCGCCGTCAATCATAATAACGATCTGGGCCTTCCCATGTCCATTCTGGCGCTGCCGGACGACACGGAGGTAGCGGTGCTGGAAATGGGCATGAACCATTTCCGGGAAATTGCTTATCTGACGGGGATTGCCTGCCCGGATGTGGCGGTGATTATCAACATCGGCACCATGCATATCGAGCATCTGGGGTCCATGGAGGGGATCCTCCAGGCCAAGCTGGAAATTCTGGAGGGAATGTCCAAGGACGGCACGGTGATCCTCAACGGCGACGATCAGCTCCTCTGGAACGCCCGGCGGGTGCTGGACCGGGACCCGGTTTATTTCGGCATTCAGAATCCGGACTGCGCCGTGCTGGCCCGGGACGTCCGGAGCGGCGAAAGCTCCATCAGCTACCGGGTGTCCGGCGGAGGCTCGGAATTCGAGGTGGATATCCCGCTGGAGGGCGAGCATTTCATCCCGGACTCGCTGGCGGCGGTGGCGGTGGGCCTGACCATGCAGGTGCCGCCGGAGAAAATCAGCTGTGCCCTGTCGGAATTCCGGAACATGGCGGGGCGGCAGGAAATCCTGTCGCTGCGGGGCGCCACGGTGATCAAGGACTGCTATAACGCCGGGCCGGAATCCATGGCGGCGGCGCTGGCGGTACTGGGCCGGAAGCCGGGGCGGCATATTGCGGTGCTGGGCGATATGCTGGAGCTGGGCGCCTGCGCCCAGGCGGAGCATTACCGGGTAGGCCGGATTGCGGCGGAAAAGGCGGACTATGTGCTGGCCTACGGCCCCAACGCCCCCCGGGTCATCAGCGGCGCGCTGACCGGCGGCATGGAAAGCGCCAAGGCCCGGGCCTTTGAGGACCAGAAGGACCTGATTGCGGCGCTGAAGCGGCTGCTGAAGCCCGGCGACACGGTGCTGGTCAAGGGCAGCCACGGGATGCACATGGAGCGGGTGCTGGATGCGCTGAGCAAAGAAGAAAACGCGGAGGAAAAGACAAAATGACACGAGTACTTCTGACAGGCGTCATCGCCTGCATTCTGACGGCCATTCTGGGCCGGCTGCTGCTGCCGGTGCTTCATGCGCTGAAGGCGGGCCAGTCGGTGCGGAAAATCGGCCCCACCTGGCACAACAGCAAGGCGGGCACTCCGCTGATGGGCGGGCTGATGTTTATCGGCGCCACAGTGCTGTGCTTGCTGGGCAACCTGCCCTTCATGACGGACCACACCGCCTTTTACGCGCTGGCGCTGAGCCTGTGCTTCGGACTGGTGGGCTTCCTGGATGATTTCTGCAAGGTGAAATTCAAGCGGGATCTGGGCCTGACGGCGCTGCAGAAATCCATGCTGCAGATGGCGGTGTCGGCGATTTACCTGTATCTGCTGTATCGCCGGGGCGTGATGACCTGCGACCTGTACATCCCCTTTGCCAATGTGACGGTGTATATTCACCCCCTTGCCTACATTTTCTTTGCCATGTTCGTGATGGTGGGCTGCGTCAATGCGGTGAACCTGACCGACGGTGTGGACGGGCTGAGCAGCTCGGTGACGCTGCCTGTGATGATCTTCTTCACGGCGGCATCGGTGGCCATGAAGAAAACGGACCTGGCCGTTCTTCCGGCGGCCATGGTGGGGGGGCTGATTGCCTACCTGTTTTACAACTGGCATCCGGCCAAGGTGTTCATGGGCGATACCGGCTCGCTGTTTATGGGCGGACTGGTGTGTGCGCTGGCCTTTGCGCTGGATATGCCCCTGATTCTGATTCTGGTGGGCTTTGTGTACATTGTGGAGACGCTGTCGGACATCATTCAGGTGACCTATTTCAAGTTGTCCCACGGCAAGCGGATTTTCAAAATGGCGCCGATCCATCATCATTTTGAGATGTGCGGCTGGAAGGAAGAAAAGATCGTGCTTGTTTTCGCGGCGGTTTCGGCTGCGATGTGCATTCTCGCCTGGTTTGGCATTGCCGGCCGGATTTAACCGGGAAAGGAGCGTCTCATGGCGGCAGAGCGGACTCTGTATGCCAAGGAGAACCGCCGCCTGCGGGCGGACGAAAGCGTGGATGTTCCCTTTCTGGGAATGATTCTGACCTTACTGGCGCTGGGACTTGCGGTTTTGTACTCCGCAAGCTACGCCCAGAGCGAATTTGACACCGGCTACACCGTCTCCACCCGCTACCTGCAGAAGCAGGCGGTGTGCGCGGCGCTGGGGCTGGTGGGCATGGCGGCCTTCAGCCGGATTCCGGCGGAGGTCTGGTACCGGCTGGCATGGCCGCTGTACGGGGTGAGCATCGCCCTGCTGCTGGCGGTGCTGGCCGTGGGAGAGGAAGTCAACGGCGCCCGCCGATGGATCAATCTGGCGGGGATCCGGTTTCAGCCATCGGAAATTGCGAAATTTTCCATGATTTTGGTGTTTGCCCGGCTGACCCGGCGCTACGGGCCGGACGCCAAGCGCTTCCGCTTCGGCGTGCTTGGCTTCGGCGGCGCGCTGCTGGGCATTCTGGCGCCGCTGGCGCTGGAAAAGCACCTGTCCGCCATTTTGCTGATGGGCATGGTGGCGGTGGTGATGATGTATGTGGCAGGCACCGACATCCGGTGGCTGCTGGCGGGTACCGGCGGCGCGGCGGCCTTCGTGGCGGTGTACGTCAGCCTGCTTGGCTACGCCGGGGACCGGGTGACCGCCTGGCGGCATCCGGAGCTGGATCCCGGCGACACGGGCTACCAGATTTTGCAGTCGCTGTATGCCATCGGCTCCGGCGGCCTGTTCGGACTGGGCTTCGGCAGAAGCAGGCAGAAATACCTGTATCTGCCGTTTCAGTATAACGATTATATTTTTGCCGTTTTCTGCGAGGAACTTGGTTTTGCGGGGGCAGTGGGGCTGATGGCGCTGTTTGCTGCGACCATCGTCCGGGGCTACCGGATTGCCCTGCAGGCCAGGGACCGGTTTTCCACGGTACTGGCGGCGGGGCTGGTGACGCTGATTGCCGTGCAGACCGTGCTGAACCTCTGCGTGGTGACGAATCTGCTGCCGTCTACCGGCATTTCGCTGCCGTTCTTTTCCTACGGCGGCACGGCGCTGGCGGTGAATTTGGGGGAAATGGGCATTGTGCTCAGCATTTCCCGGGGGCGCAATCGGAGCAAAAGACAGGAGGATTCCCTATGAATGTGATTTTTACCTGCGGCGGAACCGGCGGGCATATCAACCCCGCCATCGCCGTTGCCAATACGCTGCGGGAGCGTCATCCCGACAGCCGGATTCTCTTTATCGGCGCGGAAGGCGAAATGGAAGAAAAGCTGGTGCCGATGGCGGGCTACGAGATCATCGGTCTGCCTGCCTCCAGCTTTACCCGGGGGCTGTCCTGGCAGGCCATCCGGCATAACGTCCGGGGGACCCGGGAGGTGCTCACCGCCATGGCCCGGTGCCGGAAGATCATCCGGGAGTTCCGGCCCGACGTGATTATGGGCACCGGCGGCTATGCCAGCTTCCCGGCGCTGTATATGGGCAGCCGGATGGGCATCCCGGTCTGCGTCCACGAGAGCAACGCGGTGCCGGGGCTGACCACCAGACTCATTGCCAACCGGGCGGACCGGGTGCTGGTTTCCTTTGAAAGCAGCACGCAGGCCTACCGTCATCCGGAAAAGGTGCAGATGGTGGGCATGCCGGTGCGCCGGGAATTTATCTATGAAAAGCGGGAGGACGCCCGGAAGGCGCTGGGCATCGGCGACGAGCCGCTGGTGGTTTCCGCTTTCGGCAGCTTGGGCGCCCGGGCCATGAACGAGGCTGTGGCGGAAATGATGCGGCTGGAGCGGGACGACGGCTTCCCCTTCCGGCACATCCACGCCACCGGCAGTCTGGGCTGGGAATGGATGCCGGATCTGGTGCGGGAAAAGGGCCTGGACCTGTCCCGGTGCCCTCGGATCGAGATGCGGGAGTATCTTTACAATATGCCCACGGTGATGGCGGCGGCGGATGTGATCATCAGCCGGGCCGGCGCGTCCAGCTGCAACGAAATTGCGGCCAGCGGCACGCCCTGCATTTTGATTCCGTCGCCCAACGTGACCAATCATCATCAGGAGAAAAACGCCAAGGTTCTGGAGGAAAAGGGCGCGGCGGTGGTGCTGGCGGAGCCGGACTGCACGCCCCGGCAGCTGTATGACACGATCTGCGCCCTGCTGCGGGATACGGACAAGCGGCGCAGTATGAGCGCGGCGCTGCGGAAGCTGGTGGTGCTGGATTCGGCGGAGCAGATCTGCACCATTCTGGAGCAGCTGGCCCGCGCGTGACCCTGCAAAGGAGGAACATCATGGATACCCGTCAGAAAGAGAGAACGGCCCGCCGCTGGGCCGATGCGCCGCGCCGCACCCCGCCGAAAAAGGCGGCCCGTGTGCGCCGTCCGGCGGCCCCCCGGCCGGAGATTGTCTATGTTCCGGCAGGCCCCTTCCGGCGCAGCCGGTTTTTGCTGCGGCTGCTGTCCGTGGCGGCGGTGGTGATTGCGGTGGTGCTGGGCCTGTCGATTTTCTTCAAGGTGCAGCACGTCACCGTTTCCGGCAACGAAAAGTACAGCGCCTGGACGGTGCGGGAGGCCTCCGGCATTCAGGACGGCGACAACCTGCTGACCTTCGGCCGGGCCGGTGCCTGCGGAAGAATTCTGAAGAACCTTCCTTACGTTCAGAATGTCCGGATCAGCATCGGGCTGCCGGATACGGTGCATATTACGGTGACGGAAACGGCGGTGGTGTACCGGGTGGAGGCCGTGGACGGCAGCACCTGGCTCATCCGCGCCGACGGCGTGGCCACGGAGCCGGATGACGGAACCGTGAGCCATACCGGGTTGACCGGCGTCCGCATTGCGGTGCCGACGCCCGGAGAAACGGTGACGGCCCGGGATATCGCCGCCTCCGACGATCCCGCCGCGGCCACCGGCACGGCGGACACCTCCGCCGCGACGGATCCGACCGACGTGACCGACACCACCGACGCGACGGAGCCTTCCGCCCAGACGACGGCGGCGACGGAGCCTTCCGCCGCGGCCACGGAGCCGACGGCGGGCGCCTCTTCCGATGCGGCGGACCGGCTGTCGGCGGCGCTGGAGGTCTGCGCGGCGCTGGAGGAGCAGGATCTGGTGGGCAAGGCGGCCAGCGTGGACGTCAGCGACCCGTCCAACCTGATCGTCTGGTACGAGGACCGCTATCAGATCAAGCTCGGCGACCGGCAGAACCTGTCCTACAAGCTGGAATACGCCCGGAAAGCCATCGCCCAGATGGCGGACTACGAAAGCGGCGTGCTGGACGTGAGCTTTACCGTCTGGAAAACGGAGGCGGGGTATACGCCCTTCTCCTGAGGCCGTCCAAGATTTGTTTACAAATTCTTTGACGAAAAATGAGAATTTCTATTGACCAATTCCGCTTTTCGGGATAGAATATAAAAGTAAATACATGAAAGATTGTTGCAGCGCCGTTTTCCGGCCTGCGAACACATACATAGGAGGAGAGCATATGTCCGAAGTTTCTCAGGATCGCGTGGTCAAAATCAAAGTCATCGGTGTCGGCGGCGCCGGCAACAATGTTATCAACCGGATGATCAGCTCCGGTGTGTCCGGCGTGGAATTCGTCGTGGTCAACACGGACAAGCAGGATCTGAACAAGTCCACCTGCAAGAATAAAATCCAGATCGGCGAAAAGCTGACCGGCGGCATGGGCGCCGGCTCCAAGCCCGAGGTTGGCCGCAAGTCCGCCGAGGAGTCCAGAGCTGCCATTTCCAAGGTGCTGGAAGGCACCGACATGGTCTTCATCACCGCCGGTATGGGCGGCGGCACCGGCACCGGCGCGGCCCCGATTGTGGCGGATCTGGCCCACGAGGCCGGTATCCTCACCGTGGGCGTGGTCACCGAGCCGTTCAAGTTTGAGGGCGCCAACCGGATGCGGCAGGCCAAGGAAGGCATCGCCGCCCTCCACGACAAGGTGGATTCCCTGATTATCATCCCCAACGACCGGCTGAAGTATGTCACCGATCAGAAGATCACCTTTGCCAACGCCTTCGGCATTGCCGACGACGTGCTCAAGCAGGCGGTGACCTCCATCTCCGAGCTGGTCGGCTATTCCGAGCGGGTCATCATCAACCTGGACTTCGCCGACGTGTCCGCCGTCATGAAGGACGCGGGCCGTGCCCACATGGGCGTCGGCATTGCCTCCGGCCGGGAGAAGGCCGAGCAGGCCGCTCAGGCCGCCGTGGCCAGCCCGCTGCTGGAGACTTCCATCAACGGCGCGACCGGCGTGCTGATCAACGTCACCGGCTCCGCCGAGCTGACGCTGGACGACGTGGAGACCGCCGCCGGTATCGTGCAGGAGGCCGCCAATCCCGACGCCAACATCATCTTCGGCGCCACCTCCTCCGACGAATTCGAGGACGAGATGCGCGTGACCGTCATTGCCACCGGCTTTGACCGCTCCGGCGACGATGCCGCCCCCAAGGCGGAGGAGGCCAAGAAGCCTGCCGAAAAGACCGCCAAGAGCAGCGACATCAGCGACATTGACGAGATCTTCAAGATCTTCAACCACTAATCCGTGTTTTGCCGCATCCCGGACCACCGGTCCGGGATGCTTTTTCGTAAGGAGACGCGATGAATGCTTACCATGCACTCGCCGCCAGCTATGACCGGCTGACCAGCGACGTGGATTATGAGGCCACCGTGGCCTTTTACCGGGAGATTCTCCGCCGGGAGGGACTGAAGCCCCGGACGGCGGTGGATCTGGCCTGCGGCACCGGCTCCGTGGCCCGGATTCTGGCGGCGGACGGCCTGCAGGTGACCGGCGTGGACCTGTCGGAGGAAATGCTGACGGAGGCCGCCCGGAAGGCCCAGGGGATGAAAAATCCGCCCCTTTACGTCCACCAGCGGCTGGAAAGGCTGGAGCTGCCCCGAGGGGTGGATCTGGCGGTGTGCGCGCTGGACAGCCTGGACTATCTCACGTCGCCGGAGGACGGCAGGCAAGCCATTTTCCGGGTCTACCGGGCGCTGAATCCGGGTGGCATCTTCCTGTTTGATGTGAATACGCCGGAAAAGCTCCGAGCCATGGACGGTCAGGTGTTTCTGGACGAGGACGACGACGTTTACTGCGTCTGGCGGGGAGAATTCGACGAAAAAACCAACATTTGCAGCTACGGCATGGACCTGTTCCAGCGCCGGGGCGACGTTTGGAAGCGCAGCTTTGAGGAGCATCGGGAATACGCCTATTCGCAGGCCAAGCTGGTCGGCTACCTGCGGGAGGCGGGCTTTACCGGCATTGCCGTCTACGGCGACCGTCGGCTGGAGCCGCCCGGGCCGGGGGAGCAGCGCATCTATCTGAAGGCTCGCAAGGGCATCGTGCGGCACGGGCCGCAGAGGAGGGAAACACCGTGATGGAAGACGAAATCAAGGAAATGAAGGGGGACTATCTGGTCCGGGGCATGAGTATGGATGGCTTTGTGAAGGTAGTCGCCATTCGCTCCACGGAGCTGGTGCGCCGGGGCGCCCAGATACAGGGCACCACGCCCAACGCCACGGCGGCCTTCGGACGGGCGCTGACGGCGGCCTCCATGATGGGCAATATGCAGAAGGTGGACGACGGCTCCATGACGCTGCAAATCCGCGGCGGCGGTCCCATCGGCAGCATCACCTGCGTTTCCGACGCGGTGGGCAACGTGCGGGGCTATGTGACCAATCCCAAGGTGCCGCTGGTGGAGAAGCACCCGGGCAAGCTGGACGTGGGGGCCACCGTCGGTACCGACGGCACCCTGACCGTGATCCGGGATATGCGGATGAAAGAACCGTATGTGGGGTCCACGGCGCTGGTTTCCGGCGAAATTGCCGACGACGTGACGGCTTATTTTGCCCAGAGCGAGCAGACCCCCACGGCCTGTGCGCTTGGGGTGCTGATCGACCGGAATCAGAGCGTCCGGGTGGCCGGCGGCTATCTGGTGCAGCTACTGCCCGGCGCGCCGGAGGAAACGGTTTCCGCGCTGGAGCGGGGCATTGAGCAGGCGGGCGCGGTGACGCCGATGCTGGATCACGGCATGACGCCGGAGGACATCCTCGGCGCCGTCTGCGGCCCGCTGGGCGTGGTGTTCATGGAAACCACCCCGGTGAGCTACCGCTGCTACTGTACCCGTCAGCGGGTGGAGAAGGCACTGATCAGCCTTGGCCGTAAGGAGCTGACGGAGATTGCCGATGAGGGCAAGGCCTTCCCGGTGGAGTGCCAGTTCTGCGACAAGATCTATTCGTTCACGCCGGAGGATATCCGGGAACTTCTGAAAAGAATCTGATTTTCCGCAGAAATCCGGTCTTTTCGCCTGCAAAAATTTTGCAAAAAAAGAAAAGAAAAACGCTTGACAAAATGGCGATCCGTGTGTATAATAATACCCGTCGCTGAGGTCCGCAAGGATCCGCACGGTAGGGGAGCATAGCTCAGCTGGGAGAGCACATGCCTTACAAGCATGGGGTCACAG
>CAJLCS010000041.1 GCA_905205195.1 uncultured Eubacteriales bacterium | reverse complement strand
CGGTGGTGTGGCGCGGCCCGGTGATCGCCGGGGCGGTGAAGCAGTTCTGGACCGACGTGATCTGGGAGGACGTGGATTATCTGTTTGTGGATATGCCCCCCGGAACCGGCGACGTGCCGCTGACGGTGTTCCAGAGCCTGCCGGTGGACGGCATTCTGATCGTCACCAGCCCCCAGGATCTGGTGTCCATGATCGTCACCAAGGCCGTGAAGATGGCCAACATGATGCACATTCCGGTGCTGGGCTTCGTGGAAAATTACAGCTATCTGCGCTGTCCGGACTGCGGAAAGAAGATTGAGGTCTTCGGCAAGAGCCACCTGGACGAGGTGGCCGCTCAGTTCGGCCTGCCGGTGCTGGCCCGGCTACCCATTGATCCCAAGGTGGCCGCCTGCTACGACGAGGGCCTGATGGAGACGGTGGACACCGCCGCTCTGGCCGATGCGGTTGCGTCCGTGGAAAAGACAGAAAAAAAGGATTAAAACAAGCGGGTATCCGGTGAAACCAGCCGGATACCCGCTTGTTCTGTGCAAAAGGTCAGTTGCCCTGAATGCCGGACTGGCCCGGGGCCTCCCGGACCGTTTCAAAGTCGTCGCAGTGGGCGACAATGATCTGTCCTTCGGAACGGACGACGAGTCTGGGGGCATCATAGCCCTTCAGATGCACGTTTGTCAGCTCCAGCAGGGAGAAATTCTCGGCGTCGAGAAAGACCGGGCTTTCCACTTCGTCACCGGACGAAAGCTCCACGTTCCGGAGCCGGAATTCAATGGGCTTTTCCGGGTCGCCGAGAATCCCGATGGGCAGGCGCAGTCCGGTGAGCCGGCAGTTTTCAAAGGTAATGGAGCGCAACGGCTCGTTGCAGCACCAGATGTGCTTGCCGTAGGCCATTTTGAACAGATCATAGGCCCCGTCAAAGCGGCAGTCCCGGACGGTGATGTTTCCGGGGGCGTCGGGGAGGGCGCCGAACCGCGCGTCACAGTAGTAGAGAAAGACGTTGAGCGTCCTCCGGCGGTTGGATGCGGTGGTGCTGGCGCTGCGGGCCTTTTCCTCCGGGGTGAGGGAACCGCGGAAGGCAAAGCGGGGCGCGCCGCCGTCCTCACAGGCTTCAATCAGTACGTCGGTGCCGCCGAACCGGATGGCGCTGCAGGACGAATTCAGCACGCAGCGGCGCATGACGACCTTCCGGTTGCCGAACCCGGCCAGACTGTCGTCGCCGGTCCGGAAAATGCAGTCCTCGATCAGGGCGTTTTCGCACAGGAAGAGATCCACGCCGTCGTGGCCGCCCTGCACGGTGACATTCCGGATGGTCACATTCTTCGTCCGGAAGATGGCGTGGGCCCAGTTTCCGGCGCTGCGGAGCGTGTAGCCGTCCAGCGTCACGTTCTCGCAATCCCAGAGGTTGATGCCGTGGGGGCCGCGGTAGTTTTCCTCGCCGGTGGGGTCATAGCAGTTCATGCCGCACAGCAGCGAGCCGGGTTCGCCGAGAATGGCGATGTCATGGGCGTCAAACGCCCGGATCAGCGCATTGTTCCAGCGGCTGGTCCGCAGGGCAGACCGGTATTGGGTCGGTTCCGCCGGGGGAACTTCGATCGGCTCCAGCGGATCGTGCCGCCAGCCCTGATAATCGTCCGGATTGCCGCTGCCCTCCAGAATGGCGCCGGACAGCAGGTGCAGCGTCACGCGGGAGCGCAGCCGGAGGCCGCCGGTGCGGTAAATACCGGCCGGAACCAGGACTTCGCCGCCGCCGTCCCGATAACAGGCGTCAATGGCCGCCTGAATGGCCGATGTTTGCAGAAGATCCGCTTCAATGGCGCCGTAATCGACAATGCTGTAAGTTTTCACAGTTCACACTTCCTTTTTGCGGTTTGGTATCAACTGCCTTCCATCATACACCGATATCCGGCAAATGTCAACGAAATAAAAAGCGAAAATGTTTCGAAATGAACACAAAATCGCCGCCCGGCAGACGCCGGGCGGCGAAAACAGGTCTTACCGTCTGGCCCGCAGCTGCCAGAACGCCACGGCGCTGGCGGCGGCCACGTTCAGAGAATCTACCTGATGGGACATGGGAATGCACACGGTGTAGTCGCAGCCGGAGATGGTGGCGTGGGACAAGCCGTCCCCCTCCGTGCCCATCAGAATGGCCAGGCGGGACTCCGCCATCAGCCGGGGATCGTCCACGGAGACGGCATCCTTGCTCAGCGCCATGGCAGCGGTTTTGAAGCCCCACTCCTTCAGCCGTTCCAGCCCGGGATGGGGCCACCCGGACGGATCCTCCGCAATTCTGGCCCAGGGAATCTGAAATACGGTGCCCATGCTGACCCGCACCGCCCGGCGGCACAGCGGATCACAGCAGGTAGGGGAGAGGAGAATGCCGTCCATGTTCAGCGCGGCGGCGGAGCGGAAAATGGCGCCCACATTGGTGGAATCCACGATCCCTTCCAGCACGGCAATCCGGGCGGCGCCCCGGCACACCGCTTCCGGCGCCTGGGGGGCGGGCCGCCGCATGGCGCAGATCAGCCCCCGGGAGAGGGAATAGCCCGTCAGCGATTTCAGCAGCGCCTCATCGCCGGTGTACACCGGCAGGTCGCCGCAGCGGGCCAGAATGGCGGCCACCTGGGTCGGCAGATGTTTGCGCTCCGCCAGAATGGCCACCGGCTCACAGCCGCAGTCCAGCGCCGTGCCGATGACCTTGGGACTCTCCGCAATAAAAATGCCCTTTTCCGGTTCCAGCCTGTTTCTCAGCTGGGCCTCCGTCAGCCGGAGGAACAGATCCAGCTCCGGCGCGGATAGATCGGTGATTTCCGTGATTGCCATGTTTGATCCCTGCCTGTTTTGATTCTTTCCCTTATTGTACCTGATGGCGGGAAAAAGTGCAACGTTTTTTCTCGGAAAACCGCCTTTGGCGGAAAGCCGGAAAGGGCTGCCTGATTTACCTATAATTTTGGTAGGTTTTATCCGCCGGAACCCTTGACACTGCCGCAGGCGCGGGATTATAATGATAGCGGTCAAAAACGGCCGGTAAACGACGGAACTTTCGGCTGCCTGTGCAGCCGTTCCATAAAAACCAGAGAAATGAGGGAGTTTTATGAAAAACAATACCTTACTTGAGGTTCACAATCTTCACGTCGGCGTGGAGGACAAGGAAATCCTCCACGGCGTCAATCTGACCGTGGGCCGGGACGAGACCCATGTGCTCATGGGCCCCAACGGCACCGGAAAATCCACGCTGGGCTATGCCGTGACCGGTAATCCCGCCTATACCGTTTCGGAAGGCGAGATCTGGTTCAACGGGGAGAATATTACGGAAATGCCTGTGAACGTGCGGGCGAAAAAGGGCATTTTCCTGTCCTTCCAGAATCCGCTGGAGGTCCCCGGCGTGAGCCTCAGCGCCTTTATCCGCAGCGCTCTGGAGCAGAAAACCGGCAGCCGCCTGCGGCTGTGGGATTTCCGGAAAAAGCTGACGGAAACCATGAAGCTGCTGCAGATGAACGAATCCTACGCCGAGCGTGATCTGAACGTGGGCTTTTCCGGCGGCGAAAAGAAGAAGGCGGAAATTCTGCAGATGCTGATGCTGGAGCCCCAGCTGGCCATTCTGGACGAAACCGACTCCGGCCTGGACGTGGACGCGGTGCGGACCGTGTCCAACGGCGTCCGCCTGTTCCGGGAGCGGACCCACGGCTCACTGCTGATTATCACGCACAGCACCCGGATTCTGGAGGCCCTGACGGTGGATCAGGCCCATGTGATGGAAAACGGCGTCATCGTCCGGGAGGGCGGTCCGGAGCTGGTGGAGGAAATCAACGAAAAGGGCTTCGGCGCGCTGAAAGCGACGGGGGACCGGTCATGAGCGAAAAAAGCTATGTGGAGGATATCGACCGCAGCGTCTACGATATCCGGGATCCGGAGCACGATGCCTTCCGGATGCAGGCCGGTCTGACGCCGGACATTGTGGATCAGCTGTCCAAGGAGAAAAACGATCCCGTCTGGATGCAGCAGTTCCGGCTTCATTCCCTTCAGATTTACAACGAGCTGAAGGTGCCCGATTGGGGCCCGTCTCTGGACGGGCTGGACATTGACCATATTGCGACCTATGTCCGTCCTAACACCAAGATGCAGAACAACTGGAAAAACGTGCCCCAGGACATCAAGGATACCTTCGAGCGTCTGGGCATTCCTCAGGCCGAGCGGAAATCGCTGGCCGGTGTGGGCGCGCAGTACGATTCGGAGCTGGTTTACCACAATGTGAAGGCGGAGGTCGCGGCCCAGGGCGTGGTGTACACGGATATGGAAAGCGCCCTCCACGGCGAGTACGCCGACATGGTGAAAAAGTACTTCATGAAGCTGGTACCGCCGACGGACCACAAGTTTGCCGCGCTGCACGGCGCCGTCTGGTCCGGCGGATCCTTCGTCTATGTGCCCAAGGGCGTGGAGGTGTCCATTCCGCTTCAGTCCTATTTCCGGCTCAACGCCAAGGGCGCGGGGCAGTTTGAGCACACGCTGATTATCGTGGACGAGGGGGCCAGCCTGCACTTTATCGAGGGCTGCTCGGCGCCCAAATACAATGTGGCCAACCTCCATGCCGGCTGCGTGGAGCTTTATGTCAAGAAAAACGCCAAGCTGCGCTATTCCACCATTGAAAACTGGTCGAAGAATATGTACAACCTGAACACCAAGCGGGCGCTGGTGGAGGAAGGCGGCGTGATGGAATGGGTGTCCGGCTCCTTCGGCTCCCATGTGGGCTGTCTGTACCCCATGACCATCCTGAAGGGCGACCATGCCCGGATGGAGTTCACCGGCGTGACCTTTGCCGGGCAGGGACAGAATCTGGACACCGGCGCCAAGGTGGTCCATATGGGCCAGGATACCAGTTCCTACATGAACACCCGGTCCATCAGCAAGAGCGGCGGCATCAGTACCTTCCGCAGCAGCGTGGTGGTGGAGAAAACCGCCAAGGGTGCCAAATCTTCGGTTTCCTGCCAGTCCCTGATGCTGGACTCCGAATCCCGGTCGGATACCATTCCGGCCATGGACATCCGGACCCGGGATGCGGCCGTGGGCCACGAGGCTAAAATCGGCAGCATCAGCGGCGACGCGGTGTTCTACCTGATGAGCCGCGGCATGAGCGAAGAGGACGCCCGGGCGCTGATTGTCAGCGGCTTTGCGGACAACGTGTCCAAGGAACTGCCGGTGGAATATGCCGTGGAAATGAACAATCTGATCCGCCTGGAAATGAAGGGCAGCATCGGCTGAGAGGAGGAGATCCAATATGGAACAGACACAGACAATCGTGATTGATCGCCTTCCCACCCGGACCTGGAACCGGCTGAAGGTCAACGAGGCCGTTCTCCCCTGGGATACGGCAGGATCGGTGGATCTCGGGACCGACGCCTATGACGCGGTGCAGCATCCTGCACTTTGCCTGACCGTCGGCGGGCAGGGGGACTACAGCCACCGGACCGTCCGGCTTTCCGCCCCGGAAGGGACAGCCATGACGGCCATCGAATGCTATGAAAATACCGGCAATCTGTCGGTGGAGACGGTGCTGGAAATCGGGAAAAATGCCCGGATCCGGCTGATTCAGGTGCAGCTGAGCAAGCCCGGGACGATTCTGCGAACTGCCGTTACCGGCACCTGCGCCGAAGGGGGCAAAGCGGAGCTGATTCAGATTTTCCCGGGAAATGGGGACGTGTACGCCGACAGCCGGGTGGATCTGACGGGCGACGGCAGCGCCCTGCAGGCGGATATCGGCTATCTGGGGCAGAGCAGCCAGACCGTGGATCTGAATCTGGCGGTGAATCATTTCGGCAAGAAAACCGAAAGCGAAATCAGCGCCGCCGGGGCGCTGAAAGACGGGGCGCAAAAGGTGTTCCGGGGCACCATCGACTTCAAAACCGGCTCTGCCGGTTCCGTGGGCAGCGAGCAGGAGACGGTGCTGATGCTGGGGGAGGACGCGGTCAACAAAACCGTGCCGCTGATCCTCTGCGCGGAGGAAAACGTGGAGGGCACCCACGGCGCCACCATCGGCGAGCTGGACGAGCAGACGCTCTTTTACTTTGAAAGCCGGGGCTTTGACCGGCAGACGGCGGAAAACATGATGGCCCGGGCGGCGCTGGAGCGTCTGGCCCGGATGATCGACGATCCGCAGACCAGAGAAAAAATCTTCAAGGCGATAGGCGGGCAGGACGATGACGAACTTTAAGCAGGATTTTCCGCTGCTGCAAAGCAGCGATACCGCCTATCTGGACAATGCCGCCACGGCCCAGCGGCCCCGGGCGGTACTGGAGGCGGTGGATCGGTTTTACCGGAGCCACAACGCCAATCCCCTGCGGGGGCTGTATCCCCTCAGCGTGGAGGCCACGGAGGACTACGAAAATGCCCGGCAGACGGTCCGGAAATTCATCGGCGCGGCCCGCGGCAGCGAGATTATCTTCACCCGGAACACCACGGAAAGCATCAATCTGGTGGCCTACAGCTACGGCCTGACTCATCTGCACCCCGGCGACGAGGTGGTGGTCTCCATCATGGAGCATCACAGCGACCTGCTGCCGTGGCAGATGGTGTGCCGCCAGACCGGCGCCGCGCTGCGCTATCTGGAATGTGAGCCGGACGGCAGCCTGGATCTGAACCGGGCGGAGACGGTCATCACCGACAAAACCCGGCTGGTTGCCATGACCCAGGTTTCCAACGTGCTGGGGCGGGTGTACCCCATCCGAGAAATTGCCGACCTTGCCCACCGCCGCGGCGCGGTGATGGTGGTGGACGGCGCCCAGAGCACGCCCCATCTGCCGGTGAACGTCCGGGAGCTGGATGCCGATTTCTTCGCCTTTTCCGGCCACAAGCTCTACGGTCCCATGGGCATCGGCGTTCTCTACGGGCGGGAGGCGCTGCTGGACGCCATGCCGCCGTTTCTCACCGGCGGCGAGATGATCGAATCCGTGTCAAGAGACGGCGCCGTTTTTGCGGAGCTGCCCCATAAATTTGAAGCGGGCACCGTCAATGCGCCGGGGGCGGTGGGGCTGGCGGCCGCTATCGACTATGTTTCCGGCATCGGCTTTGAAACCGTGCATCGTCAGGAGTTGGAGCTGACGGCCTACACCATGGCGGCCATGGAGGAAATGCCCCACGTCCATCTCCTCGGCTCGGCGGACCCGGCGGAGCATACCGGCATCCTGTCCTTTGCCGTGGACGGGGTCCATCCCCACGACGTCAGTGAAATTCTGGCGGCGGACGGCGTGGACGTCCGGGCCGGTCATCACTGCGCCCAGCCGCTGCTGGAGTATCTGGGTTATCACGCCACCACCCGGGCCAGCTTTGCGTTTTACAACACCCGGGCCGACGCGGACCGTTTCCTTGCCAGCCTGGCAAGCATCAGGGAGAGAATGGGATATGGAAAATAGAAGCTTTTATAACGAAATCCTTACCGAACACAACATTCATCCGGAATTCAAGCATGATCTGCCGGATGCGGATATCGTGCTGGAGGGGGTCAACCCCAGCTGCGGCGACGACATTGTGCTGAAGCTGAAAACCGACGGCGACGTGATTACCGACGGGGCCTTCGTCGGCGACGGCTGCGCCATTTCCCAGGCCTCGGCCGATATCATGCTGGGCATGATTATCGGGAAAAAGAAAGAGGAGGCACTCCGTCTGGCGGAGCTGTTTCAGCGGATGATTCACGGGGAGGCGACGCCGGAGGAGATCGACAGCCTGGAGGAGGCCTCGGCGCTGGCGGATATCGCCCATATGCCGGCCCGGGTCAAATGTGCCATGCTGGGCTGGCGGACGCTGTCGCAGGCGGTCGATCAGGAAAAAAGCGAATAAAAAAAGGTACCGTATGGCAATAAAAACGCCGTACGGTACCTTTTTGCACTTTTTTATCGGTTAATCCAGGTGTTGCGGGAGAACAGAACGAGAATCGGGAAGATTTCCAGCCGCCCGGCCAGCATATCCAGAATCAGCACCAGCTTGGACAGCGTGCCATAGGCCGCGAAGCTGCTGGTGGGGCCCACCAGCTCCAGACCCGGGCCGATGTTGTTGAAGCAGGACAGCATGGCGGACAGATTGGTGGTTATGGAGAACCCGTCCAGCGAGAGAATGGCAAAGCTGACACTGGCGATAATCACATAGGCCGCCAGATAGGCGTTGCAGTTATCGAGGACCTTCTCACTGACCACCTGCCCGCTGACCCGGACCACCTGCACCCGCTGGGGATGCATGACCCGCTGGATATTCCGCTTCAGGCTCTTCACCAGCAGCAGCACCCGGGCGCATTTCAGGCCGCCGCCGGTGGATCCGGCGCAGGCGCCCACCACCATCAGGCACAACAGGATGGCCTTGGAGAAGGTGGGCCACATATCAAAGTCCGTGGTGGCAAAGCCGGTGGTGGTGATGATACTGGAAACCTGAAACGCCGCATGGTGGACGGTATCCGCCAGCGTGCCGTAAAAGCCCCGGAGGTTGAGCACAATCATCACGATGCACACCGCCACCATGCCCAGATACAGCCGCAGCTCCTCGTCCTTGAATACCGCTCGGAACTGCTTCATCAGCAGCAGATAGTAGCAGCTGAAATTGATGCCGAACAGCAGCATGAACACGGTGCAGACGTTTTGCAGATACGGGCTGTAGCTTGCCATGGAGTCGGCCTTGATGCCGAAGCCGCCGGTACCGGCGGTGCCGAAGGCGGTGCAGACCGCGTCGAACAGCGGCATTTTCCCCAGCAGGAGAAATACGATGTTCAGAATGGTCAGGGCGATGTACAGTAAATACAGAATGGTGGCCGTGGACTTCATCCGGGGCACCAGCTTGCCCACATTGGGGCCGGGGCTTTCCGCCCGGAGCAGGTGCATGGTAAAGCCCTCGCCCCGCTTGCCGCTGGGGACGATGGCCAGCAGGAACACCAGCACGCCCATGCCGCCCAGCCAGTGGCTGAAGCTGCGCCAGTAGAGAATGCCCTTGGAAAGAACCTCCACATTGGGCACCACCGAGGCGCCGGTGGTGGTAAAGCCGGAGACGATTTCAAAAAACGCGTCGATATACCGGGGAATTTCCCGGGAAAGGTAAAAGGGGAGGCACCCCACCAGACTCAGCACGATCCAGCTGATGCCCACGCAGACCATGCCCTCTCTGGCCCGGAAGGCACTGGCCGCGCCCCGGCACAGCAGCGCCAGGATTCCGGCCAGGGCCACGATGACGGCCAGCGTGATAAGGAAGCTGCCGACGGCGGCGGTTTCCCCGCAGCAAAGGCTGATGATCAGGGCAGGGATCATAAAAAGCGCTTCGATGAACAGGATCTGGGCCAGAAAACGGCCGATCATTTTATAGTTCATGGTGCCGCTCCTTATTCAAAGAGATCCCCGAACTGGCGGATAACGCCGTTGCCGCTGGACACCACCACCACGGTATCGCCGCCGCGAAAGACGGATTCGCCGTTGGGAATTTCGGCGCTGGCGCCGTGGGCGATGCTGGCAATCAGCACGTTGGATTTGGGCGTGAGCTTTTTCAGCGGAATATTGCAGTAGGGATTGTCGTCCTCCACCAGAAATTCGATGGCTTCCACCTGTCCGTCAGCAATGGCATGGACGGAAATGGCGGCGCCGGACTGATTCTGCATGGCCCGGACGTACCGGACGATGGTGTTGCAGCAAAGCTCCTTGGGGCAGACCACGCTGCCCAGCGACAGGGTGTCGGCAATGCTGCGGTTGCTCATCCGGCTGAGCTTGGTGATGACCTGGGGCACCTTCCGGCTGTTGCCGTAAAGGGAAATAATCATGTTCAGCTCGTCCAGCCCCGTGACGCTGACCAGCGCGTCGCAGTCGGCCAGCCCTTCGCTTTCCAGCAGGCCCTGATCGGTGGCGTCACCGCAGACCACGCAGCATTTGGGCAGCAGGGCCGCCAATTCGGTGCAGCGGCTTTCCTTCTGCTCGATCAGCTCCACGTCCACATTGTCCCGCTCCAGCAGGCTGGCCAGATAATAGCTGACCCGGCCGCCGCCGCACAGGATGGCCCGGCGGACCCGGCGGGTGATGATGCCCAGATTTTTCAGCAGAATGGTCAGATTCTCCGTGGGGGCGGTGACAAACAGCCGGTCGCCCTCCCGCAGCACGAAATCGCCG
Source organism: uncultured Eubacteriales bacterium (assembly GCA_905205195.1). GTDB lineage: Bacteria > Bacillota > Clostridia > Oscillospirales > Oscillospiraceae > Faecousia. The sequence continues at coordinate 5,815 of CAJLCS010000041.1, read as the reverse complement.
GTGTTGGGCACCACGGCGGTGCCGCTGCGGAGCACGGCGCACACCAGCACCCGGCATTTGACCAGATTCGGCATCTCCACCAGCGGCTGATTGCACAGCACGCTGGAGGCGTTCACCCGCAGCTCCACGATTTCGCTGCGGCCCTTGGCAAAGGTGTCCCGGTGGAGAAAGCCCGGGAATTTCAGCAATCCTTCAATTTCCTCCGCCGCCTGCTTTTCGGGATTGACGGCCAGCGACAGGGCGAAGGTGTCCCGCATTTCGTAGATCTGGTCGGTGTAATCCGGGTTCCGGATCCGGGCGATGGTGTGCAGCTTCGGGTTCAGCCCGTGGGCGGTGGTGCAGCTGAGCAGATTGATTTCATCGGCACCGGTGACCGCAATCAGCAGGTCCGCGTCCAGTACCCCGGCCTGCAGCAGCACTTGCTTGGAGGCGCAGTTGCCCTGTACCGTGATGACGTCGTAGCGCTCCATGCTGGATTCCAGGACGGCCTGATTGGAATCGATCATGGTCAGATCATAGCCCTCGGCCGCCAGCTTCCGGGCCAGATTGGCGCCGACCTTGCCGCAGCCGGCAATGATAATATTCATAGAATCCCCTCTGTATCAAAAATCGGAATGATATCCATAATATAACATCTCTTCCTTAGAAATGCAAGCGTTCCGCCGCCCGGCAGACGAACTCCCCTTCGCCGGAAGGCAAAGGGGAGAAAAATCGGCTTATTGGCCGGACGGGGGAATGCAGTAGGCCCCCACGGCGGCGCCGTTCGGGCTGCCGCTTCCCGTATCCTTCAGCGGGTTGGGGCTGGGATACCGGAGAACCAGGGAGGCCAGCAGACAGATCAGCACGGCGGCAAAGCCCACGGACATCCAACGGCTGCGGCGGCGGCGCAGCTCCCCGGAAAAATTCAGCAGCGTCAGGCAGAGACCGGACACGGTGACGGCGACAATCACCGTCAGTATCTTCAGCCAGCCGATGCCCAGCCCGGCGGCCAGCAGATACACGGCAAAATCGGCCGCATCGGCCAGAAGACACCGCGTCATCCAACGCTCCATTTGTTTGTAACGGCTGCGCGCTTGACCCATGATGATTCCTCCATGTCAAAAGCTATTTTATTTATATCACATTCCGTCGGAAATTGCAATCTTTTCTGTGTGAAATGTTGATTTCCCGGAAATGCTTGCACAATCGGGAAAAAGGTGCTATAATCACAGAAAATGACCTGAATTCTGAGGAGCTGCCATGTCCGAACCGCACTATCATCTGGAGGGAATCGTCCATACCCGGTCCGAGGAACGGGAGGACTTTGAAGGCCCGCTGGATGTGATCTTCCTGCTGCTGAGCAAGAACAAAATCGAAATCCAGGACGTTTCCATTACCGCCATTCTGGACCAGTACCTGGCCTATCTGGACGAAATGAAACGGCTGGACATGGAAATTGCCAGCGAGTTTATCACCATGGCCTCCCACCTGATGCTCATCAAGACCAAAATGCTCCTCTCCGCCGCCGAGCAGGCCGAAGCGGAGGACGAGCTGGATCTGCTGCGCCGGTCCCTGCTGGAGCGCCAGCGGAAGGACGCCATGGAGCAGATCCGCGGTGCCATCGCCGTGCTGGAGCCGCGCAACGAAATCGGCCGGTGCCTGTTTACCAAGGACCCGGAGCCGCTGCGCCGGGACGCCACCTACCGCTACCGCCACGAGCCTGCCGACCTGCTGCTGGCGCTGGACGCCATTGCCGAGCGCAATCAGCGCCAGCTGCCGCCGCCTGCCGCAAATTTCAAGGGAATTGTGGGCAAGGAGCCCTATCCGGTGACCCGGAAGGCCGGCGAAGTGCTCCGGCGTCTGGTGCTGCGGGGATTTGCCTATCTCAAGGCGCTGTTTCAGGGCAGCCGGACCCGCTCCGAAATGGTAGCCACGTTTCTGGCGGTGCTGGAACTGTGCCGCACCAATTCCGTCGTACTGGAGGACGATCTGTCCGGCGAGAACCCCAAAGTGCGGCTGCTTCATCCCGAAGAAGGAAAGGAGACCACCTGAGTGGAACAATCACAATTGCAGCGGGCCATTGAGGCGATCCTCTTTGCCGCCGGTGAGCGGGTGGAAACCGCCCGGCTGGCCATGGCGCTGGAAACGGACACGGCGGAAGTTGCCGCCGCCGCCGATGCGCTGGCCGACGCGCTGGCCTTTGACCGCCGGGGCATCCGGGTGCTGAAGCTGGAGGACGGCTATCAGATGGTTTCCTCCGGCGAAATGGCCGACTATATCACAAAAGCGCTGGAAACCCGGAAGCCGCCCAAGCTGTCGGCTTCCCAGCTGGAGGCGCTGACCATCATTGCTTACTATCAGCCAGCCACCAAAGCCATGGTGGAGCAGATCCGGGGCGTGGACAGCAGCTATTCCGTGTCTGCGCTGTTAAACAAGAAGCTCATCGAGGAGGCCGGACGGCTGAACGTGCCGGGGCGGCCTATTCAGTACCGGACCACGCCGGATTTCCTGCGGACCTTCGGGCTGCATTCGCTGGAGGAGCTGCCGCCCATTGAGAAGGTCACCTTCGGCGAGCCGGTGGAAACGGAAGCGGAATCGGCCGGGACGGAACCGGCTGTGTCAACCTAATGGGCTGGCTGATTGCGGCAGCTATTGTGCTTGCCTTGCTTCTGCTGCCGCTGGGGGTGTCCGTTCGTTACGGCGAAGCGGGCGTGAAGGTGTGCCTGACGGTGGGGCCGGTGCGAAAAGCCCTGCATCCCACCACCCATTCCGCGCAAAAGAAGAAAAAAGACGAAAAGCCGAACACGCAGGCCCCGGCTGAAGCCAGGCCCTCTGCCGACACGCCGAAGGGCGGCAGCCTTGCAAAGCTGATGCCGCTATTAAAGCTGGTGCCGGATTTTCTCGGGGACCTGCGCCGGAGGCTCCGTGTCCGGCGGCTGGAGGCCCGCCTTGTGCTGGCGGGGGACGATCCGGCGGATCTGGCGCTGACCTATGCCAAGACCTGGACCGCCGTGGGGAACCTGATTCCCCGGCTGGACCGCTGGCTGGTGATCCGGCACCGGGACATCCGGGTGGACTGTGACTTTGCCGCGGAGGAAACCACCGTGGCGGCCCGGGTGGATGTGGATATTTCTCTTGGAAGGCTTCTGGGCCTTGCCAGCAAATACGGGCTTCGAGCCATCCGAATTTTTCAACAACAAAAGACAGGCGGTGTATCAACATGAGTCAGAATTTACCGAATATGCTGGAGGGCACCATTGCCAAGCTCCGGGAAATGGTGGACGTCAACTCCGTGGTGGGGGATCCCATCACCACGCCCGACGGGGTGACGATCATTCCGATCTCCAAGATCAGCGTGGGATTCGGCGGCGGCGGATCGGATTTCGTGTCCAAAAACGTCAACAAGCAGGAAAATCCCTTCGGCGGCGGCGCCGGGGCCGGGGTCAAGGTGGTGCCGGTGGCGTTTTTGATCGTGAAGGACGGCAACGTCCGGATGCTGCCGCTGGCGGCGCCGGCCAGCACTACGGCGGACCGGGTGGTGGATCTGGTGCCGGATGTGCTGGATAAGTTCTCTGCCTTTCTGGATTCCAGAAAAGAGAAAAAGAGCGAATAACAGGACGGATCCCGGCCAAACTAACGCCGGGTGATGTACAATGAAACGATGGATTTCCGGTGCGGCGGCCGTGCTGATGGCCGCCGCCCTGATTTTGCCCTGCCGGGCGATCTCCGCCCGCAGCGCGGTGGTGATGGATGCCCAGACCGGCCGGATTCTCTATGAGCGCAGCCCCCGGCAGCGCAGCCTGATTGCCAGCACCACGAAAATCATGACGGCGCTGCTGATCTGCGAGCAGTGCAACGTGCTTGATCAGATGCGGATTCCGCAGGAGGCGGTGGGCATTGAAGGCTCCTCCATGTATCTGCAGGAAGGGGAGGTGCTGACCCTTCAGGAGCTGCTCTACGGGCTGATGCTGCACAGCGGCAACGATGCCGCCGTGGCGCTGGCCATTTACTGCGGCGGAACGGTGGCAGGGTTTGTGGACCTGATGAACGACCGGTCCAGGGTGCTGGGTCTGACCGGCACCCACTTTGCCAATCCCAACGGGCTGGACGATCCGGAACATTATTCCACGGCCCGGGACCTGGCGGTGCTGGCCGCGGTTGCCATGGACAATCCGATTTTCGCCAAAACCGTCTCCACCAAAACGGTGACCGTGGGCAACCGCCGTCTCCGCAACCACAATAAGCTCCTGTGGCAGGTGGAGGGGGCGGACGGTGTGAAAACCGGCTACACCAAAGCGGCCGGGCGGATTCTGGTGTCCAGCGCTACCCGGCAGGACCGGCGGATTGTGGCTGTGACCATCCACGATCCGGACGACTGGCGGGATCATGCCGTGCTGCTGGAGGAGGCCTTCTCCGGCTATCGGATGCGGCAGGTGGTGCGCGGCGGGCAGGTGCTCGGCACGACGGAGGTTCTGGGCGGCACCGCCCGGACCGTTTCTCTGATAGCGGAGGACGATTTTTCCTGCCTGCTGGCACTGGGCGAAAAGCCGGAGATCCTGCTGCCGGGGCCGGGCTTTCTCTATGCACCGGTGGCCGAAGGCCAGAGCGCCGGTACGGCGCTGATCCGCCTGGGCGGCCGGACCGTCGGCCGGGTGAACGTGGTCTGCGGCGAGACGGTGGAGCAGGCGAAGGAAGAAACACGGTCCCTCTGGGACAGACTTTGGAGAAGAACGTCATGACGGAACGGATTGCGAAAATACTGGCCGCCCGGGGGCTGGCGTCCCGGCGCAAGGCGGAGGATTGGATTACCGCCGGGCGGGTGCAGTGCAACGGGCAGCCGGTTTCTCTGGGGGACCGGGCCGATCCCGACCGGGATATGCTAACGCTGGACGGGAAGCCTCTTCCCGCTCCGGCGGCGAAACGGTACATCATGCTGCATAAGCCCCGGGGGTATGTGACCACCCTGTCCGACGAGAAGGGGCGGCCGGACGTTTCCGCGCTGGTGGAAAGCTGCGGCGTCCGGGTCTATCCGGTGGGGCGGCTGGATATGGATTCCGAGGGCCTGCTGCTGCTGACCAACGACGGGGAGTTTGCCAACCGGCTGATGCATCCCCGCCACCAGGTGGAGAAGGTTTACGACGTTCTGGTCCGGGGCTTCCGGCCCGGCGCCGAGGCGCTGCTCCGGCGGCCCATTGTGCTGGACGGCTACGCCATTGCGCCGCCGAAGGTGACCCTGCTTTCGTCCCGGGACGACCGGGCCAGACTCCGGGTGACCATTCACGAGGGGCGTAACCGGCAGGTCCGCCGGATGTGCCAGGCCGCCGGGATGGAGGTGCTGCGCCTGAAGCGCATTGCCGAGGGCGGCGTGACGCTGGGGGACCTGAAGCCGGGCACCTGGCGGGAATTAACGGAAGAAGAACGAATTACCCTCAAAAACTAGGGGTTATTTTGCGGCGTACCCTTGCAAAGCGGTACAAACTCTGTTATGATGTGGATACAGAGAAACAAATACAGAAATTTGTGGAGGCAAACATGAGCGCAGACATTTTATCCCTGCTGCAAACCAAAGCGCCGACATTTTCCAAAGGACAGCGGCAGATTGCCCGCTATATTACGGAAGCGTACGACAAGGCCGCATTCATGACGGCCAACCGACTGGGCAAAACCGTGGGGGTTTCCGAATCCACCGTGGTACGCTTTGCCGTGGATCTGGGATTCGACGGATATCCAAGTATGCAGAAGGCCATGCAGGAAATGGTCCTCAATCGGCTCACCGCAGTTCAGCGCATTGAAGTGACCAACAACCGCATCGGCGATCAGGACGTGGTCACTTCCG
>CAJLCS010000040.1 GCA_905205195.1 uncultured Eubacteriales bacterium | reverse complement strand
GTTGTCTTTGTTCTTATTCTCGATTCTTCGTTACGACCACTGACAACCTGTACCCCTTCTGGCGGGCCGCCATCCGCATTTACGACCCCATGGGCACGAATGTTCCGGATTACGCCAAGGACGGCGAAGGCTATCCGCAGTACATCAAGCTCCGTGACGAGATTACCGGCGCTGAAAATGGTAAGGGCCTCTTCATCGACGGTGCTGAGAATGCGACGATCGATGATTACAAGAACTATGGCCCCAATAACGAGGTCTATCTGGCACCTGGTCAGGCCATCTCCTTCAAGATTTCGGCCGATCAAGAAATCGATTCCATCCAGATCGGTGCCAAATCCCCGAAGGGCGGAGCAGTAATGTCCGTGGATGACGACAAAACGGGCACGGACATTCAGACTGCTACCGAGATGTACTATAAAATTAGTACCGGGAATACGGCTGATCGTACCTTTGTCATTACCAATAAAAGCACGGCGAAAGGCAGCATCCTTTCCCTGACCAATGTCAAGATCACCTACAAGAACAAGCCGACCGCGACGACCACGCTGGCGGAGCTGACCGAGGAAGATCAGGCCGACGCGGTGAATACCGTCCGGGCACTGTTCGCGGTGCCGGTTGTGGAACCGGATCCCTTCCAGCCGTCCCGTCTGGAAGCCAGATGGACTAAGAACGTCCGCGCCGGCCAGAAGGCCACGCTGACAGTGAAGACGTCCACCGATGTGGAGTCCATCACGGTGAACGGCGTTGCCGTCACCTCCTACCGCACCCGCACGGAGCGGAAGGGGTGGGGCTGGAATGCGCCTAAGGTGACCTACCGCGAATTCACCTACACCGTCACCGCGCAGACCTCCGGCGCCTATGAAATCTGCGCCGTCAACGCCGAGGGCACGGCCAGCGAGCCGATCACCGCAACCCTGACCGTCCGGTCCGGCAGATGGTGGAACATCTTTGCAAAGTGGTTCTGAGAGAGGAGTTATCGAAATGAAAAAGAGATATCAGAAACCCGAGGTTTCTTTCGAGGACTTCGAATTGAGCGCCAACATTGCGTCTTCCTGTGCGACGAAGGTTGATGGACCGACCAATGGAACCTGTGGACTTACTATTCCAGGCGTTCCCGGTGTGGTATTTCTATCTGCGGTGATTGGCTGCACGCGTTCGGGCAGTGATGGTGAGTATAGTTATTGCTACCATGTGCCGACTGAGGCTCAAAAGCTGTTCAATTCCTAAATACCCCACCTTGTGCCCTGCCCCTTCGGGCAGGGCACTTTTTCGAAGGAGATCCAACATGAAAAGAAAGCAATGTGCGGTTCGGCTCACGCTGGCCGCCGTCACGGCGGCGCTGCTGCTGACTGGCTGCGGCAAGCGGGAGACACCAGACGAAACGACGGCCGTGACGACGGAACCGACGGCGGCGACGGAAGTTTACGCCCCCGTCACGGAGCCGGAAAGCGCGGACGTCCTGAACCGGGATTTGGGCAACGGCCTTGTCATCGAGAGCATGGGCCGCTATTCCGGCATTTACTTTGAGGACGGCACGGATGACCTTGTTTCCGGCCTGTTTTCCATTCAGCTGAAAAATACGGGCACCGAACCGGTGCAGTATGCCCATGTGACGCTGACCCAGGGCAGCGAAACCTACGATTTCGACTTTTCCACCCTTCCGGCTGGCGGTGTCATCCGGGTTCTGGAGCAGAACCGGAAGGCCATGCCCGAGGACACCGGGTCCATGACTGCGGCGCTCACCACCTATGTGCCCTTTACGGAGCCGCTGAGCCTGCACGAGGATGCGGTGAAGCTGGAAACGCTGGACAGCACCGTGACCGTCACCAACCTGACCGGCGACCCCATGCAGCAGGTTTATGTCTACTACAAAACCGTCCAGAACGGCGTTTTCATGGGCGGCATTACCTACCGCGCCGGTGTCGGCAGCCTGGAGGCCGATGGGACCAAGAGCACTTATACGTCCCACTTCAGCCAGACGGACAGTCAGGTCCTGTTTATTACCTATGTATCATAGGCAATATCGTTTCGGGGTATTGACCGTCGGGCTTACCGCGGAAGCACCCATGCAGGACTCGGCGCTGTGCGAATCCTTCCGCGTGGACGGCGGGACGCCGGACCACACAATTACGGTTTCCTTTTCGGACCGCCCCCCGGCGATTCCGGATGGCGCCCTGTCCCGGAACGTGCTGCATCGCTGGTATACGGGGGCGGCGCGCATGACGTTCCGCTGCTACAGCCTGTCGTCGGGCAGCGCCCAATGGACCTTCGCGCGTACGGAGGGGAATCGGACGGAACTGGTGTTTTCCGAGTGGTACCGCCCCTACCTGTCCACCCGAACGGTACTGGAATCGTCGGATTTCTTCGACCTTCTGGCCGCGCATGACCGGCTGATCCTGCACGCCTGCTATGTGCGGCGGCCGGACGGCCGCGCCATCCTGTTTTCCGGCCCCAGCGGCGTGGGGAAAAGCACCCAGGGCCGCCTCTGGGAGCAATTTGCAGGCGCCACCGTCTGCAACGGCGACCGGACCCTGATTCATGTGGAAAAACGGACGGCCAACGGCATCTTTTACGCCGGAACGTCCAAAATCTGCCGCAACGTTACCTCGGAACTGGCCGCCGTGGTCCTGCTTCGGCAGGGAAAGGAAAATCGGGTGTCCGCTCTGCGGAAAACGGAGGCATTTGCACGAATTTGGAGCCAGTGCGCCTATTACGACTGGGATCCGGCTGCCGCCAACCGCATGACGGAGCTAGTGGCCCGGCTGGTCGGGACGGTGCCGGTGATGGAACTGACCTGCCAGCCGGAGGAATCCGCGGTGCGGGTTCTGGAGGAAGCATTAAGGAGGAACGAGCATGGAAGCATCCAGCGTTGAGCCGCAGCTGTCGGCCTATCTGCACGCCAAGGCCTGCCGCAACGGCACGCCGCTGGCCGGTACCTTTGAGCTGACGCCGCGCTGCAACTTTGACTGCAAAATGTGTTATGTTCACCTGACGGCGGAGGAGCAGCGCCGCCGCGGCCGGGAACGGACGGCGGACGAGTGGCTGGCCATGGCGGAGGAAGCGCGGGGGCAGGGAATGCTGTTTCTGCTGCTGACCGGCGGCGAGCCGCTGGTTTACCCGGAATTCCGCTATCTTCTGAGGGAATTGAAGAAAATGGGCCTGCTGGTGTCGGTGAACAGCAACGGCTCCCTCATCGACCGTGACTGGCTGGACTTTTTCCGGACGGAGCCGCCGTTCCGGTTCAACATCACCCTGTACGGCGGGGGCAACGAAAGCTATCAGCGCCTTTGCGGCCGCCCCATGTACGACCGGGTGGTGGAGAATATCCGGGGGCTGAAGGCGTTGGGCATCGGCGTGAAGCTGAACGCCTCCATGACGCCCTATAACGTGGCGGATATGGCGGCCATTTATCGGATGGCCGAGGAACTGGGGACGCCCATGCAGCTGGCCACCTATATGTTCCCGCCGATCCGCCGGGACGAAACCCGGGTGGGCGAAAACGACCGGTTTACGCCGGAGGAAGCGGCGGCCTACACGGTGCAGTGGGACAAACTGCGGCTGACGCCGGAGCAGTTCCGGGCCAGAGCGGAGGCCTTCCGGCAGGGCCGGATGCTGGAGGAGCCGGGGGAGGCCTGCGATGGAACACCGGGAGAACGGGTGTCCTGCCGGGCGGGCCGCAGTGCGTTCTGGATCAACTGGCAGGGGGACATGACGCCCTGCGGCATGATGACATGGCCCAAGGCTTCGGTGCCGGAGCTGGGATTTTCCCGGGCATGGGACCGGATCCGGCAGGAGACGGCCCAGCTGCGGCTGCCGTCCCGCTGCGCCCAATGCGCCTGCAAAAATGCCTGTCACGCCTGCGCGGCCATGTGCGTGACGGAAACGGGGGAATTTGACGGCTGCCCGTCCTATGTCTGCACGATGACGAAGGAAATGGTGCGGCTGACCATTGAGGAGGCAACAAAATGAAGATTCTCAAACAGCTGGTGAAACGCAATATTGCCGGGGACGTGATTCTGGTCCCGGTGGGGGACGCATCGCTGGAGCTGAAGGGCCTGCTGACGCTCAACGAGACCGGGGAGTGGCTCTGGGATCATCTGGAGGTCTGCGATACGCCGGAAGCGCTGACCGACGCCATGCTTGCGGAATTCGACGCGGAGCGGGAGACGGTTTCCCGGGATGTGGCGGATTTTCTGGAGCGTCTCCGGCAGCTTCACATTGTGGAATAACCGATGCGCCCGCCTGTAATTCGCAGGCGGGCGCTGCTTGACAGAAGCCGGCGGCTCCACTATAATAAACGTGATTTTGCAAGGACGGGAGTAACGTGTCATGGGATTTCGGACGGTGCTGGAAAATGTGCTGGTGATGCTGCTTTATATGGGCTGCGGCTTTGCGCTGGTGAAGGGCGGCAAGGCGGAGTCGGACCACGCCAGGTCCTTTTCCGGGGTGCTGCTGTATATCTGCGGGCCGTGCCTGATTCTCAATTCCTTTCAGGCCATGGATTATTCCCTCGAGAATTTCAAGCTGGCGGCGGCGTTTTTCGCCGTGAGCATGGCGGTGCAGCTGCTGTTTTTCGGAGGACTGTATCTTCTGCTGCACCGGAAGTACGAGCAGGCCAAATACCGCATTCTGACTATCGGCGCCATGATGGGCAACGTGGGCTTTTTCGGCCTGCCGCTGGTGACGGGGCTGTTTCCCGGCAATCCGGTGGTGGCCTGCTACAGCACCATGTATGTGACCAGTATGAATTTCCTGGTGTTTACCGTTGGCGTTTTCATGATTACGAGGAAAAAGCAGTTCGTTTCGCTGCGGGCCGCCATCCTGAATCCGACGACGCTGTCGGTGATGGCGGCGATTCCCCTTTATCTGCTGCGGATCACCTTTCCGGCGATGATCGGGGATACCGTGGCCCTGCTGGCGAAAATGTCTACGCCGGTGTGTATGTTCATTCTGGGAAAGCGGCTGGCGTCCATGAATCTGAAATCCGTTTTCTCCCAGCCCTTTGCCTACGGCGTCTGCGCGCTGAAGCTGATCGTGTTTCCGCTGTTCGCGTATCTGTGCGTGGCGTTTCTGCCGTGGTTTGACCGGACGTTCCGGGTGTGCCTGTATGTCCTGAGCGCGGCACCGTCGGCGTCGGTGATTTTGTCGCTGGCGGAGCTGCATGGCTGCGAGCAGAAGCTCAGCGCCAACGTGGTGCTGCTGACCACACTGTTCAGCGTGGTGACCATTCCGCTGATGCTGCTTTTGGTGGTATAAAATCAAAGAAACCGGCGCACTTCACCATGAAGTGCGCCGGTTTCAGTATGTCAAAAAGCCTCACAGAGTTCGTCGTCCGCAGACAACGAAGAGGTCAAAATCATTTTTGGCTGCGGCGCGCCCAAGCGCCGCAGCGCTGCGCGAATCAGCTGCCGGCGGCGATAAAGGGGACCCCGCAAGGCGGGCAGCCTTGCGGGGAGAGGAGCAGTCCTGACACTGGTGAAGTTTTCCGCTTGCGGGAAACGGAACATTGTGACAGGTACTGCGACGAAGCGCGTCGGTTTTTCAGGAATCGGGGAAGAATTTCCGCAGATAAGGCCGCAGGGGCAGAAGTTTCAGCCACGGCCCCCGGAAAAACGCCCAGCAGGGATGCCCCGGGCCGATCCAGCGTCCCTTCCGGCAGACCTGGGTGACGACGGCGAACACCCGGCCTTCCGGCACGGGACCTTCCAGCAACTGCTGGCCGTCGCCGATGAGCCACAGCCCTTCCGGTGTGACCCGGGCCACCCGGTGCATGACGTACTGCCCGTTGGGACGGCGGAAAAACGCCATATCCCCCCGCTTCAGCGGCCGATCCGGCCTGCGAAAGCGAATCTGATCCCGGCCGTGGCGCAGAAACGGCGCCATGCTGCTGCCGGTGACGGTGAGACTGACGGTCTGGCCCTGGGCCAGCAACTCCTCCAGCACCGGCATGATCTGCTCCGGGTCCAGAATTTTCTTTGGCGGCATAGTCATTCGCCGGTGGGGATGTCCAGGGGCAGCTCGCCCTTGAACATCCGGTCCAGAATCGTCACGGCGCAGCTGGAAAGCTCCGCCTGCTCGGCGCGGGAGGCCCGCAGGACCCGGATCCGCCGGTAGGTTTTGGTGATCATCCGGGCGTTGATGCCGGATTGCAGCTCGTTCAGAAGTGAATCAGACAGATAATCCAGCTCGCCGCCGATAATCAGCGCATCGGGATTGATGACGTGGCACAGCCCCGGCAGCACGGAGGCCAGCAGGCGGACGGAGTTCCGGTTGGCATCGTCGTCGCCCTTGGCGAAGTGGAGATAGCGGCCCAGGCAGCCCCGGTTGCCGCATTCGCACAGCGGACCGTGGATATCCACGCACAGGTGGCCGAATTCGCTGGACAGGCCGGTAAAGCCGCCGTAAAGCTGGTCGCCGGTGATGATGCCGACGCCGACACCGTCGGTCCAGCCCAGCAGCATGAAGTTGTGGTAGGGAATGCCGGCACCGTAGAACTTCTCCGCCAAGGCAATGCAGTTATAATGGTACTCCAGCGCCACCGGCAGGTGGTAGCGGCTGCGGAAATGGTCCAGAATCGGGATATCCCGGATGTTGTAAAAGCCGGGCGGGTTGAGAATGCAGCCCTGGGCCGTGTCCACCGGGCCGATGGAGGCAATGCCGATGCCGACGGCGGTCTGCCCCGCCAGGACGGCATCCGTCACGGAGAAAAGGGCGTCCAGCAGGGAGACGGTGTCGGTTTCCGGCGTCAGGGGCCGGAATTCCGACCGGAGAATGTTCAGCTTGCAGTCGCACAGGGCGGCAGCCACATATTCCCGCCGGATCAGCACGCCCACCAGCTTGGGGGCGGCCTCCGTCAGATGCAGGCGCATGGGCTTGCGGACACTGGGGGCGTCGCTGTCCTTCACTTCGTCCACGAGATTTTTCCCGAGAAAATCGGCGATGATGTAAGAGACGGCCATTTTGGACAGGCCGGTGGCTTCGGTCAGCTCCGCGCGGGTGATACCGTCCCGGGTTGCAATCAGACGGAACAGCAGGCCACGGTTGATATTGCCGAGACCGACATTATTGATTCCAGACGAGTGTGCCAACGTTCATTCTCCGTTCCTGAGGTGCCATTGCACAATATTTTTACTATTATAGCAAATTCAAAAAGAAAAAGCAATCCGAAAAACGCCAATGCGGCAGAAGGCACCACGCCATTTTACACAAATTTAACATAATTGATTTGTGTAGTTCCACGAAAATGAGTCAAGGTTACAAAATCCGGTTGACGAAAACGATGAGTCGTGGTACAGTGGTTTTACAAAGAACGGATTCCGTTCGTCCGCAGGGTCATGGCGGAAAAGGAGGGAAGAAGGAATGACATGACCGCACGTTAGGGTAGACGCATTTGAGCCAAACGTAATGACTGATGAAGGAAGGAAAACCAATGAAACTGTTCAAACGAGCAATCAGTGCACTGGCAGTTCTGGCGATGGTGATGGGCCTGTTCTCATCGATTCCTGTTATTTATGCACAGCCGAATGAAGACGGCCAGGAGCAACCGACAACTGTCAGCGCGACCCTTGGGCAAACCCCTGTTTTTGACGGACTGACCCTTCGCATGAGGGGCGACACAGCATGGAACGAGACGCCTACGGCCGGCGAAAAGGACGGCGTGGGCTATTGGATGCTGGAACCGAAAGCCGACGACAAGCAAAACAGCTTCTATCTGTTCGGCTATGTGGACGACGAGGTAGCCAACGGCGGCGACCATTACGCCGTGCTGGAGGTTACTTATTTTGACGGCGAGGGCGGCCATTTCGGCGCCACGTTCAACACTGAGGCCCAGTACGAGAACTGGACCGACGCGGTGAAGCTCACCGGCACCAACACCTGGAAAACCCATCAATTCGTGCTGGACGGCGCCCTGCTGAACAACAGCCTCTGGAACGGGTCCGATTTCCGGATGGGCCTTTTCGTGATGAAGGATGGCCTGTTCATGAGCGCAGCACCGGTGATGATCAGCAAGGTTACCCTCCGGCTGGAAACCCGCCCCGCGCCCCGCACGTCCGTGCAGGCCACGCTGGGTGCCGCGCCGGTCTTTGACGGCCTGACGCTGAAGGTCAGCGGCGACGGCGCGTGGAACGAAAATCCCGCCTCCGGCGAACTGGACGGCGTGGGTTACTGGACCCTGTCTCCCAAGAGCGCCGAGGATGCGGACAGCTTCTTTATGTACGGCGACGTGGATGATGATTTCCTCTATGACGGAAGCAACCGGATTGCCGTGAAGGTGACCTACCTTGACAGCGGCAAGGGCTTTTTCAGCATCAACTACAACAGCCAGACCGCCAGTGAAAACTGGGGCGACTTTGTGCAGTTGGAGGACAGCGGCAGCTGGAAGACCCATACGTTTATCCTGCCGGATGCCAGCCTGAATAACCGCTTCCTGGGCCGGGACATGGATTTCCGTCTTGGCCTGTATGTGACCGGTCACGGAATGAGCAAGGCGGAAGTGAAAATCAGCAAGGTTGAGGTGGCACCGGCGCAGCGGGAGATGGTCAGCGCAGAGCTTGGTCCCAACCCGGTTTATGACGGCCTGACGGTCCGGGTCCGTGGCGACGGCGGCTGGAATGAGAATCCTACCACCGGTGAGCTGGATGGCGTGGGCTATCTGCAGCTCAAGCCCGAGGCGGATAACTTCTACCTCTTTGCCGATGTGGATGATAACTATATTTCGGCAGGCAGCAACTGCGTGCTGGTGAATGTGACCTATTTCGACGGCGAAAGCGGCCATTTCAGCCTGACCTATACGAATCCCGGTTCTAACGCGCCGGTGTGGTCGGACTTTGTCCGCCTGACTGGCACCAACACTTGGAAAACCCATCGGTTCGTGATGCGCAACGCGGCCATGAGCAGCACGCTCTTCGGCTGGCAGGGCGATTTCCGTGTGGGATTGTATGTGGAAGGCCACGGTATGAGCGCTGCGCCGGTGAACTTCAGCAAGATCACGGCTCAGAAGGTCGATGCGGCGGACTTTGACTATGTGGTGGCCGATCTGGGCGCCGATCCGGTGTTTGACGGCCTGACCATGCGGGCTTGCGGCGACGGCGCCTGGAACAACAGTCCAAAGACCGGCGAACTGGACGGAAGGAGCTACTGGGCCCTGACGCCCAAAACGGACGGGGACAAGGATAACTTCTTCCTGTTCGGCGATGTGACCGACGGTTATCTGTATGGCCAGACTGATTACGTCCTGATGGATGTGACCTACTACGACGGCGAAAGCGGCCATTTCAGCCTGAACTACCGGACGCCGGAGCACTCCGAGGTCTGGGGCGACTTGGTCAAGTTGGAAGGCACCAAGACCTGGAAAACGCACACCTTCGTGCTGGATCAGGCCATTATGACCAACAATCATCTGGGCAAGGGCGATTTCCGCCTGGGCCTGTTTGTGTCCGGTCCCGGCATGAGCGCCGGTGAGGTCCTGATCAGCCAGGTGAAGCTCTGGAAGGCCGAACGGCCCAAAACCGTCAAGACGACGATTGAGACCACCCATTCCGGCAACATTTTCTTCGGCAGCGAGACCATCGATATGGCGCTGCAGCTGACCAGTGACTACGACGGCGACAATACCTACACCGTCAATTACTGGGTGAAGGACTATAACGGGCTGGTTCTCTCCAGCGGCAGCTGGCAGGAGCATCTGCCCGAGCCGGGCACCAACCGGGTGGAGTTGCCGTTCCTGAGCGACATCACTGCCTACGGCATTTACAGCCTGGACATTCAGGTTCTGACCCAGGACGGCGAGGAGCGCTGCCGGACGGAGTTCCCCTTCAGCCGGGTCCGCACCGGTACCCAGCTGGACTGGCTGGGCGCCTGCGCCCACTACGGCCAGCGCAAGAGCGATCCTTCCATCAATCTGCCCCTGATGAACAAGGGCGGCATCCGCTTTCTCCGGGACGAAATCTACTGGGGCAGCGTGGAAAAGGAGAAGGGCGTTTACGATTTCAGTGCTTATGACCGGTTCATCGACGAGGCGGTGGCCAACAACATCGAGCCGCTGCTGATTCTGGACTACGGCAACGAGCTTTACGGCGGCGGCGCACCCACCACGGACGAAGCCATCACCGCCTTTACCAACTACTGCACCGCGCTGGTGAACCGTTACCGCGGCAAGGTGAAGTATTTTGAGATCTGGAACGAATGGAACATCGGCCTCGGCAGCGTGGCGCCGGAGGACCGGGGCGGTGCCGCCTATGCCAAGCTGCTGGTGGCGGCCAGCAAGGCCGTGCGGGAGGCCAATCCCGACGCCTACATCCTGGGCATGGCTATTGCCAACACCGATCCCAAATTCATCGGCGACGTGCTGGACTACCCCGGCGCGTATGAAGCCATGGACGCCGTGGTGCTGCACCCCTACACCCATCCCCGGAAACCGGAGGGCGGAGTCGATAACAACGTGGCCATTATGACGGGAGAATTTGAATCCCGGAATCTGGAGCCGCTGCCCATCTGGATTACCGAAATGGGCTGGCCCACCACCAACGACGGTACCACCGTCTCCGAGGGCGTGGCGGCCGGTTACGGCGTCCGCTCCCTGTTGTATACCATGGCCAATGCCGACAAGATCGACAAGTTCTTCTGGTACGACTTCCAGAACGACGGCGTGGACCGGAGCTACACCGAAAATAACTTCGGCCTGATCGACTGCTGGCAGGGCCCCACGGTGCCCTTCGCGGCCAAGCCCGGCTACGCGGCCATCAGCGCCTTCACTTCCGTGATTGACGGCTATACCTACGCGGGCCAGACCAAGCTGGACGGCGCCATCAACGCCTTCCGCTTTACCGACAAAACCGGCGCCCGGCAGGATCTGCTGGTGCTGTTTACCGAGGGTACCAACGAGACGGTGGCGCTGTCGGCCAAGTCCGGCACCGTTCTGGTGACCGACCTGTTCGGCAACGAAAACCGCACTTCCGGCAAGGACGTGACGGTTTCCCTGTCCGATCTGCCGGTGTACCTGACCGGTGACTTTGCGGAGGACCTGACGCTGAACAAGGCCGGCTTTAAGGCGGACAGCCAGTACACGGTTCCCGCCGGCGGCGTTGCCCAGATTACTGTACACCGCGATGCCGAGGCTGCGAAGCTGACCGGCACCTATGAGCTGCGTCTGCCCGCGGGCTGGACCACCACCGGCGGCACCTTCGCGGCGGCGTCCGAGGCGACCGTGGACCGGATTCCGGTTCAGGTTCCGGCGGGCACCAAGACCGGCAACTATACCGTTTCCCTGCGGGCCATCGGCGACAACGGCGAGGTCTATTGCAGCCAGATCCTGACGGTGACCGTCAAGGAGCTGCGGCCCTATGTGATCGCCCCCCACCTGGAAAGCTCCAAGGACTATACGGATTGGTCCGTGGCCGTGACGGTGAACCACTTTACCGCCGGCGGCCGGAAGACCGGCACCATGAAGCTTTACAATATGTCCGCCGATCCGGCGCAGCTGCTGGGCGAGCTGCCCTACGATGTGGAGCCGGGCGGCAGCCAGACGCTGAACTTCCGGTGGCCCGCCTGGGGTCCGGATACCTATGTGGTGAAGATGGTGGCCGTGGACGATGACGGCACCGAAACCGTCCAGACCAGGAAACTCAGCTTCCTGGCGGCGGTGGAGCGGGCTTCCTGGCAGACCATGACCACCGACGGCGTCCTGGACGACGCGGAGTGGGGCGACGCCATGGAATTCCCCCTGCCGAACTATCACAAGCTGGGCGGCGACTGGAACGGCCCGGAGGATGCGGCAGCCGTCGGCTACCTGAAATGGGATGCGGAGAAGCTGTACCTGGCCATCCGGATGACGGACGACGAGCATTTCCAGGAGGCCACCGGCAACAACATCTGGCAGGGCGACAGCATCCAGTTCTCCGTTGACCCGGCCAGAAGCACGGAGCCGGGCCTGGAGGGCAACAGCCAGACCGGATTTGCCCTGAACGGCACCACCGGCACCGTTTCCAACTACCAGTGGCTGGCCTGCATCGGCCGGGCACCCGGCGCCCTGCCGGAGGAAACCTTCGCGGTGACCCGGGAAGGGACCACCACCACTTACGAAGCCGCCATTCCCTGGGAAGCGGTGACCAATGACCGGTTTGAAGCCATCGAAAACCTGTGCGTCGGTTTCTCCGTCCTGGTGAACGACAATGACGGCGGCGTGCGGAAGGGCTTCCTGGAATACATGAGCGGTATCGGCCTCGGCAACGACGTCAGCCAGTTTGGCGACCTGCTGCTGGCAGCCAATGACAGCAAGCAGCCGGATCCGGAACCCACCGATCCGGAGCCGACGGATCCGGAACCCACCGACCCGAAGCCCACCGACCCGAAGCCGACCGATCCGAAACCGACGGATCCGACGCCCACCGACCCGAAGCCGACCGATCCGAAACCGACGGATCCGGCGCCCACCGATCCGCAGCCGACACAGCCTGCACAGCCCCAGAATCCGTCTACCGGTGACAACCGGCCGCTGGTGTTCTTCACGCTGCTGGCAGTGTTCAGCCTGGCGATCATTCTGACGCTGGCAGACGAGCTCGGCAAACGGCAAACCCGATAATCACACAGAAGGGCCGCAGCGGCAACGCTGCGGCCCCTTTTATGCACGTTTGTGAGTGTCGTTAGCCCTGCCGTTTTCCCACTTCCCGGAGAATGTCGATGGCCGGGGCAGGGAACCGGCCCAGATAGTCCGGCCCCACGTTGAGCAGGTAGTTGATGCCCCGGGCGTTGAGCCGCTGCTTCAGCTCCAGCACCTTGTCGGCGCTTTTCCAGTTGTTGTCGAAGGACTTGTAGCCCCAGGTGTCGTTAAGGGTGGCGGGGCACTCGTAAAGTCCGGTGCGATGGCCCACGGCGCTTTCGCCGGGGCGGTGAGAGGCACCGGTTTTCACGTCGAAGTCCACCTGATTGTCACCGGTGGAGCGGTAATCGCCCATGCCGTTGCCGATGCGGGAGTTGACCAGACAATCCGGCTGGTAGTGCTTGACCAGATCGTACAGTTCCCGGCTCAACTCGTCGGGAATGTCGATGGGGGTGTCAAACCAGATCAGCGCCAGGTCGCCGTAGCGGGTCAGCAGCTCCTTGACCTGGGTTTTGATCTTGCCCTCAAAGCACCGGCGGTAGTCCTTCCGGTCGTTGTCGGGGAAGTCCCAGTCGTTGGTCCAGCAGACCTCACCGGCGGCATCCGTGCCGTGGGTGTAGCCGGAGGACCAGCCGCCGCCGTCCGGCTCGTGCCAGTCCAGCGCCTGGGAGTAGTATAGGCCCAGCTTCAGCCCGTATTTGTAGCAGGCCTCGCCCACCTCGGCGATGACATCCCGGCCGAAGGGGGTGGCTTTGACGATGTTGTAGTCGTCATAGGCCGAGTCGAACAGGGCAAAGCCGTCGTGGTGCTTGCTGGTGATGACGAAATACTCCATCCCGGCCTCCTTGGCGGTGCGGACCCACTGCTCGGCGTCAAAACAGATGGGGTTGAAGGCCCCGGCCAGCGCGCCGTACTCTGCGTTGGGGATCCGGAAGGTGGCCTGAAGCCATTCGCCGATACCACGCATCCGTTTGCCCTTCCATTCTCCCGCAGGCAGGGAGTAAAGGCCAAAATGAATCATCATGCCGAATTTCGCCTGCCGGAACCACTGCTTGTTATCCATGACAGAACCTCCGATTCAAAATCATTCTTGCTTTTTTGGAATTCCGGGATTATTATAAAGAAAAAGAGACGGATTGTCCACGGCCGGAATCGCCGGGAAATCGGCCAAAATCGACTTTTTGGAGGGAACGCCATGGAACCGCTTACCCTGACCGTCAGCACCTGCGGCGTGGGCTCGCCGCCGAAGGGAAACTGGTACCTGTCCCGGGACATTGAGGTGCAGCGGCTTTACTATATTCTCGGCGGCACCGGCAGCTATACCGGCGGCGACGGCCGGAGCCGCCCCTTCCGGTCAGGCGGGCTGTACCTGTTTCCCTACAACCTGCGGGATCGGTTTTGGAGCGACCCGGACGATCCCATCCGGCACCTGTATTTCGATTTTCTGTCCACGCCGCCGGTGATTGCGCCGGAGCCGCTGTTTTGCGTTCCGGAGCAGGAATCCGATCTGGCGGCGGCGCTGACGCTGGCCATCCGGCTGGCGGGGCCGCGGCCGGAACCGGCGCTGAGCGGCAGCCTGCTGGAGCTGCTGCTGCGGCTGACCGATGCGGTGATGCCCCTCCCGCTGAGCCGGGACCGGATGATCTGCCGCACGGTGGAGACGGTGCGGACCCGGTTTGCCCAGCCGCTGACCGTGGCGGAGCTTGCCCGGGAGGTGGGATTTGAGGAGAATTATTTCATCCGCCGCTTCCGGGCGGCCATGGGACAGACGCCCTATGCCTATCTGCGGAACTACCGACTGATGGAGGCCCGGCGACTGCTGGAAGCGGGGGAGACGCTGACCCGGACGGCGCCCCGGGTAGGCTACGAGACGGCGGCGGCTCTGTCCAGGGCGCTCTGCGCGGGAAAACGGGCATAAAACATCGCGGCACGGAACTTTCCGTGCCGCGAAACGCTGCTTGAGTGCTTACAGGTGCAGGACCCGGTCCTTGATCTCCTGGGTGCGGCCCTGATTCCAGTACTGGGTGCCGATGTAGCCGCAGGTCCGGCGGGCCACATTCATTTTGCTCTGATCCGTGTTGCCGCACTGGGGGCATTTCCAGACCAGCTTGCCGTCATCCTCCACGATTTCGATTTCGCCGTCGTAGCCGCAGCACTGGCAGTAGTCCGACTTGGTGTTCAGCTCGGCGTACATGATGTGGTCGTAGATATACTTCATGACCTCCAGCACGGCGTCGATATTCTGCTGCATATTGGGCACTTCCACATAGCTGATGGCACCGCCGGGGCTGAGCTGCTGGAACTCGGATTCAAAGGCCAGCTTGGTGAAGGCGTCAATCGGCTCGGACACATGGACGTGATAGGAATTGGTGATATAGTTCTTGTCGGTGATGCCGGGCACGATGCCGAACCGCTTTTGCAGACATTTGGCGAACTTATAGGTGGTGGATTCCAGCGGGGTGCCGTAGAGGGAGAAGTCGATGTTGTGCTGGGCCTTCCACTTTTTGCAGGCGTCGTTCATGTGCTGCATGACGTGCAGCGCAAAGGGCTTGGCGTCCGGGTTGGTGTGGGAGTGGCCGGTCATATACTTCACGCATTCGTACAGGCCCGCATAGCCCAGAGAAATGGTGGAGTAGCCGCCGTAGAGCAGCTTGTCAATCGGCTCCCCCTTCTGCAGGCGGGCCAGGGCACCGTACTGCCACAGAATGGGGGCGGCGTCGGACAGGGTGCCCTTCAGACGCTCGTGGCGGCACATCAGCGCCCGGTGGCACAGCTCCAGCCGCTCGTCGAAGATTTCCCAGAATTTGTCCATATCCTTGCCGGAGGAAAGGGCCACGTCCACCAGATTGATGGTGACCACGCCCTGATTGAACCGGCCGTAGTACTTGGGCTTGCCGTTTTCGTCCACATAGGGCGTCAGGAAGGAGCGGCAGCCCATGCAGGTGTAGCAGTGGCCCTCGCCGTTCTTGTCGATTTTCAGCTCCAGCATTTTCTTTTCACTGATGTAGTCGGGCACCATCCGCTTGGCGGTACATTCGGCGGCCAGACGGGTCAGGTACCAGTAGGGGGCGTCCTCGGTGATATTGTCGTCCTCCAGCACATAAATCAGCTTGGGGAAGGCGGGTGTGATCCACACGCCCTTTTCGTTTTTGACGCCCTGATAGCGCTGGCGCAGCATTTCCTCGATAATCAGCGCCAGATCCTTCTTCTCCTGCTCGTTGCGGGCCTCGTTGAGGTACATAAAGACGGTGATGAAGGGGGCCTGGCCGTTGGTGGTCATCAGAGTAACCACCTGATACTGGATGGTCTGCACGCCGCGGCTGACTTCATCCCGGAGCCGGTCCTCCACCACCTTGGCGATGGCTTCCTCGCTGGGGGTGACGCCGATGGTCTGCATTTCGCTTTCTACGCTGCGGCGGATTTTTTCCCGGCTGATCTGCACAAAGGGGGCCAGATGGGTCAGGCTGATGGACTGGCCGCCGTACTGGTTGGAGGCCACCTGGGCGATGATCTGGGTGGCG
>CAJLCS010000039.1 GCA_905205195.1 uncultured Eubacteriales bacterium | reverse complement strand
GAGCCCACCGGCGCGCTGGACACCAAGGCCGGCAATCAGATTATGGAGATTTTCCGGTCCCTGAGCGATCAGGGCATGACGATTATCATGATTACCCACGAACCGTCCATTGCGGCCTGCGCGGACCGGACCATGCACATTCTCGACGGTGAGCTGCATCAGACGGAGGGAGGAACAAGCGGTGAAGCGTAATAAAAAACTGAAAACGGTTCTGATTTCCGTGACGGCGGCGGTGCTGGCAGTGGCCATCAGCCTGGGCTGCTGGGCCTATTTCGGCCGCCGGAGCACGGACCCGGTGGCGGTGTATCCCTTTGCCAATGTGGGCGTGACCGAGTACTGGGGCGATTCCAAGGAAACCTACGGCCCGGTGTCCACGGACCAGATTCAGACGGTTTACCTGTCCGGCACCCAGACCGTCACCGAAATTCTGGTGCAGCAGGGGGACACGGTGAAGAAGGGCGACGTGCTGATGACCTTCGACACCACCCTGACGGATCTGGAGCTGGAGCGCAAGCGGCTGGGAGTGGAAAAGCTGAAGCTCCAGCTGGAGAGTGACAAGGAACGGCTGGCGGAGATTCAGGCCATGAAGCCCATGGTGATTCCCGACGTGAAGCCCACGGAACCCACCGAGCCGGACGAGGGCACGGAGCTTCTGGATCCCTACCGGCTGGTGGGCGATCAGAAGCTGGACGGCACCACCATGGAATCGGCGCTGATCTGCTGGCTTCGCAGCGATACGGCGCTGGACCAGACGCTGCTGGATCAGCTGTTCCGGACGGCGGAGGACCGCCGCAGCGCGGCGAAGCCCACGGAGCCGACGGAGCCTTCCGACGGCACGGAGCCTTCCGAGCCGGAGACGGCGGAAACCTGCTACCTGATTATCAAGGTCACGGACCGGAACCTGTCCAAGACGTCCAATCTGACCTGGCAGGGCCTGCTGGTGACCCGGACGGCGCAGGGCACCTCCTTCCGCTTTGAGGACGCCTCCGGCGTCTCCGATCCCACGGCCCAGCAGCCGGTGGAGCCGGACGAGCCGGATATCGACATCGGCAGCGGCTACACCGCCGCCCAGATTGCCCAGATGCGGAGCGAACAGGAAAAAGCCATCCGGGACGACGAGTATCAGATCAAGATGGCGGAGTCTAACTACAAAATCATGCAGGCCGAGGCCGGGGACGGGAAGGTCACGGCCAAAATCGACGGCACGGTGGTGTCCGTCCTGACGCCGGA
The DNA here is from genome assembly GCA_905205195.1 of uncultured Eubacteriales bacterium. GTDB lineage: Bacteria > Bacillota > Clostridia > Oscillospirales > Oscillospiraceae > Faecousia. Next base: position 15,293 of record CAJLCS010000039.1, on the reverse strand, counting down.
GGAGGCAAAGGCCAACAGCCAGCCTCTGCTGAAGGTGTCCAGCGGCGGCGGTTTCTATGTGGAGGGCCAGGTCAGCGAGCTGGACAAGGACACCATGGCCATCGGCCAGACGGTGACCGTCAACGACTGGAACACCGGCAATACCTACACCGGCACCGTCCAGTCCATCGGGGAAAACCCGGTGACCTCCAACAGCTACGGCGGCGGGGGCAACCCCAACGTGTCCTACTATCCCTTCCGGGTGTTTGTGGACGGCGACGCGGACATGATGGAGGGCAACTATGTCAGTATTCAGTACTCCGCCGCGGAGGAGCAGAGCGGCATCTATCTGGAAAACCCGTTCCTGCTGACCGAAAGTGACGGCAGCTACGTCTATGTCAAGGGTGCCGACGGCACGCTGGAAAAGCGGGCGGTGACCACCGGGCGGTACCTGTGGGGCAGCTACACGGAAATCCGTTCCGGCCTGTCGGCGGAGGATGAGGTCGCGTTCCCCTACGGCAAGAACGTCTTCCCGGGCGCCAAAACCACAGAGGGCGATTTGTCGGACCTCTACAACTATTAAGGAGGGATTCCGATGGGTGAAAATATCAGACTGGCCTTTCAGGGCATCTGGGGCCATAAGCTCCGGTCGTTTCTGACGATGCTGGGCATTATCATCGGTATCGCCGCCATTATCACCATTGTTTCCACCATCAAGGGCACCAACGAGCAGATCAAGCAGAATCTCATCGGCGCGGGGAGCAATGTGGTGACGGTGCAGCTCAATCAGAACGGCTATGCCTACGACATGAGCTACAGCAGCCTGCCCAGCGGGGTCCGGGTGATCTCCGAGGAGACCCGGGAAGAGCTGGAAACCATCTCCGGCGTGGAGACGGCGTCGCTGTACCGGGTCCGCAGCAATGCCGACAATGTGTATTTCCGGAACAACCAGTTTAGCGGCGCGGTTTACGGCATTGACCGCCATTATCTGACCGCCTGCGGCTATCAGATCAAGTCCGGCCGGGGCTTTGCCGACCGGGACATCACCCAGCGCCGGAAGGTGGCGCTGGTGGATGCCAAAGCGGCCAAGTCCCTCTTTGACGGCCTGGACCCGGTGGGGCAGACGCTGGAAATTCAGGGCGAGGCCTTCCTGGTGGTGGGCACGGTGACGCTGAGCGAGACCTTCGTGCCGAAAATCAACAGTATGCAGGATTATAAAATGTATGCCGACACGTCCTCCGGCGCCATTTTCCTGCCGGACGCGGTGTGGCCTGCGGTTTACCAGTTTGACGAGCCGCAGAACGTGGCGCTGAAAACCGCCAGCACCGACGAAATGGCCACGGCGGGCAAGCAGGCGGCGGACCTGCTGACGGCGCGCCAGATCACCGGCACCGACACCGGCTTTGATTACCGGAGCCAGGATATGCTGGAGCAGGCGGAGCAGCTTCAGAAAATGAGCGAATCCACCAACACCCAGCTGATCTGGATTGCCAGCATCTCGCTGCTGGTGGGCGGCATCGGCGTGATGAACATCATGCTGGTGTCCGTCACGGAGCGGACCAGCGAAATCGGCCTGAAAAAGGCCATCGGCGCCAAAAAACGCCGGATCCGGATGCAGTTTCTGACGGAGGCGGCGGTGCTGACCAGTCTGGGCGGCATCATCGGCGTGGCCAGCGGCATCGGTCTGGCGGAGCTGATTTCCAACATGATGGATATTCCGGTGGCCATCAGCGTGTCGGCGATTGCCGTGGCGGTGGTGTTCTCCACGCTGATCGGCGTGGTGTTCGGCCTGCTGCCGGCGGTGAAGGCGGCGAATCTGAACCCCATCGAGGCCCTTCGCAGAGAGTAAACGAAATTCCCCCCAATCTTGCGATTGGGGGGAATTCCCGAAAGGATGGTTCATAGAGGTACAAGAAGTGGCGCAGGCGGCCAACCGAGGTACAAGCTTCCGTAAGACTTGTTTTCTGGATTGTACGGGTCCGAAAAATGTATGTGAAACGGAATCTGAACCGCCACCTGCGCCGACAGACGCATTCTCGTTTCTCTCTGCACTTTTACTATACCACCGGCCTTTTCCGGCGGCAAGGTGACAAAATCACCAAAAAACAGCACCTGATTTTGGAAACCATCACCAAAGGCCCGAGGATCGCAGGATCCCCGGGCTTCCGCTTAAAGGACGGAAATAAAATTCCGCGTTTCCGCCGTGCCGGTCCGGATCAGGTGCAGTCCGTCCGGCAGATTTTCCCGGCTCATGGCGGTCATGCGGCAGCCGGTGAAGGTTTCGCTGCCCGTTTTCCGGGTGACGGTGACGAGAAACGGCTCCGTGGGGTTGACCTGCTCAGCCCCGTCGGCCTGAATCCGTTCTTCGATCCGGAAATGCCAGCCCACCTTCGACAGCGGCGCCGCGGCGGGGTCCCCCGTTTCCCGCCATGCCTTGAAGGAATAGATGTTTTTCAGCTGCGTGGTGCCGAACATGACGGTGTAAGGCGTATCCACCCGCTTAGCCTGTAAAAAGGCAATGCGGACCGGGGCGCAGAGCAGGTGCATCCGTTCCTGATAGCTGACCGGTCCGACGATGCAGCTGCCGCCCAGCCCCTCCAGCGCACTGCGTACCTTCATGGCGGCCTCCTCGCAGGCACCGCCGCCCTGGGCGGCGGGGACATAGACGGTAATTTTCACCGTGACCTTGCCCCCGGCGTCGTCCAGCTCTTCCAGGCTGACGGCGGCGGCCGCCCCGGTCAGGGCCGGGTACCGCCCGCCGGGATAGGCGGAAACGGTCCTGATCCCGGCCGCCTTCAGCGCGGCGATGACCTCTGCGGTTCCGGTCATGCTTCCTCCTCCTCTCCCTTGCGGACGCACAGTCCCCAGCAGTACAGCGGCTCCATCCGGTTGGGCATGATCTCCGCGCAGCGGACGGTGTAAGCCCGGTCGGCTACGGTGATCTCGTCCTCCGGCTTAATCGCCGGTTTCGCCGGGCCGATGTACAGATAGCTCCGGTCCGGCATTTCGCCCAGGGGACCGAAGTCCCGCTGGGCGGCTGCGGCAGTCCGGGCGGTGCAGGGCTGAAAGAAGGCGGATACCGTCTCCTGCACGCCGTTTTGCACCAGATTCACGTCCGTCCCGTATCGCCTGAGAATGCTTGCAATGGCCTGTTTCATGTCATACCCCCCGGAAGGAGAAGGCGTCCCGCAGGTACGGGGCGATCATCATCTCCGCCTGCCGCCGCAGACAGGCCGCGGCGGCATTGCTGCCGGTTTTGACGGAAAAATCCCCCACGGAAAACTGCTCCGGATTGCTGCGAAGATCCAGCTCGGACAGCGCCGCCAGCGCCAGCAGCGCTGCGGCGGCGAGATAGGCCGCCTTGCAGTCCTCCGCCGTGATCCCGTCCCGGAGCCGGGCATCCAGCGACGCGGCGCTGACGCCGCACATGGTTTCCAGCAGCTTGCTCTGCTGGGCGTCCAGGTCCCCGGCCAGCAGGAGGGCCTGGGCGTAAATCTGCTCGTTCAGCGTCATACCTTCAGGACGCAGGCCGCGCCGTCGCAGATTTTGCCGAATCCGGCAATGCAGGTGATGGCCGCCCGCTCCAGCTGCCGGTCGATGAGCTTGTCATACTCCACCAGCACGTCGCCGGCTTTCACCAGTTCCAGCGCATATCGGTTGTCCAGGCCGATGAGGGTGCCGCTGGCCACGGCATCGGTCCGCAGCAGCTTGGCGCCCAGGGGCGTGGACAGCTTGCCGGTGCCCTGGAAGTTCAGGCCCGTCAGCGGATTCTGGAATTCCGGCAGCTTCAGCAGCTGCAGCATGGTGTCGGTGGAGCACAGCAGCGTATTCATGGAGTAGGGGGCAAACTTGCTCCAGAATTCCAGCAGCTGGTTGTATTCCAGTGTCCCGGCCTTGCCGGAGATGGGGGCAGTGCCCACCTGATAGGCGACGGCTTCGTTCCCGTTGCCGTCGCCGTTGACCAGCACGTCCACCGCGTCGGCTACCAGCATCTTGTGGATGTGGGCGCCGATCTGCCGCAGCATCACCGAGAACATATCCAGCTTCTGAAAGCGCACCGCCTCATAGGACGCTACCAACATCCGGCCCCGCTTGTTCAGCGACACCAGATTTTCCTTGGTTTTGATCTCGGTCTGGGGGATTTCCGCCCCTTCGATGACGGCCTTCAGCGCCTTGTCGTCGTCGGTGGCGGTGGAGTAGATGGACCGGTAGTCCCGGGAATCAATCACCGTGGTGGTGGCGGTCAGGGAGGGCAGAATGTCGTCCTCCTCCATGCCCTGCCGGACGGTCCGGGCGATGTACTCCGGGAACAGCACCGCCGAATCCACGGTCCGGAAGAACTTCTCCACCGAGGAGGAGCCTTCTCCCTTGGCCAGGATCCCGAACCGTTTCAGCTGCCGCTGAAAGGCGTCGGTTTTTTCCAGCGCGGTGCCCCGGTAGTTTTCGCTGGGGTCCATGGACTCCAGCACCTGAGTGAAGGTCATGCCTTCCTGACGGTACATCCCTTTTTCCAGTTTCAGATTGTCGTAGCTCATGTTGTTTCCTCCATATATTAAATAGTATATCGGCTTCCGGTTCCCCGGGAAAACCTTAAATCAGATAGCCGCTTTCCAGCACTTCCGGCCGGTTCCGGCTGTCGGTCAACTGGGAGTGCAGAGGCATCTGTCGGGCGCGTCTGGCTTCCAGCGCCTGCGCCAGCTTCAGCAGTCCATCGGCGGGGACGCTCCGCACCAGCGACCGCAGCTCCGGCTCCTCCAGCCCGCATTCCAGCGTCAGGCACAGGGCGACCACGCGGTTTTGCAGCTCCTTTTCGTATTGCTGCCCCAGCTCCGCCTGCTTCCACAGCGCCCGGTATTCCGCCTGGACGCCGTGGGCCTCGGCCAGCTCCTTCAGGGAAACGGTGCCGCCGCCGAACCGCTTGAGCACCCCCGCCTCCGGTTGGGCCGGGACGGCCACGAAGGAAAATTCGTAGGCATCCATCGGCTCCCGGAGAATGGACAGGCACAGCTGCCCGTCGTAGTACTGCCCCTTTTCGTGGCCGCAGGTTCCGTAGGGGCTGCCGCAGACGGAGCAGACCGCCTGCCCCATGGCGCAGCCGACGGAGACCTCCTTTTTGATCCCCGCTTCAATATCGGCGATCAGCTCGTCGTTTTTCTCCCCGCGGCGGATGTAGGCCCAGGCCTTGATGTAGCTGCACCGGTCCTCCCGTACCACCTCCGTCTCAAAAATCCGGGCAAACTGGCAGCCGCTGCTCCAGTTGTGATCCACAACGCCGGTTTTCCCCAGAAACAGTCTGGCAAGCCCCGGCAGCGCCGCCGTGTCGAACCGTTCCATGTCCCGGTCTGGCTGATCGTCGCACAGCCGCAGGGAAAAGACATAAACCTGTTCCGCCGTCAGTTCCGCCTTGGATTGGGCGTTGATGGCGGCCAGCTGGGCCGCCGTGGGCACGCCGCCGGCGGTGATGTCGGTATCCTTCCTGATTTCCATGTTCATTCCTCCTTCGTTCCGCTTCGCCGGGCCTGTTCCGCCTGTGCCTGATACAGGTCCGCCTTGGACTGTTCGGTGATATCCTGCAGGCTGATGTCATCCCAAGCCGGATCCACCCGATCGTCCAGTCCCTTCATGGCCAGAAACGTCCGGCAGACCTTCAGCAGCGCCGGTTCCACGGCCCGCCGCAGCGCCCAGAGCTCGCTGGTCAGAATATCCGCCTGCTGGGTGCTCATCCGCTCCGTGGTGCTCCAGTTCAGGCCCAGCAGGAAGGGCGGCAGGCCGGTTTTGGCCACCAGCTGCTCCAGAATCTGCCGCACCGGCACCTGGGAATCAAGAATCGGCGCTTCTCCGCCGATGACCTTGATTTCCACGTCCCCCACGGCTACGAAATCCCGCACCGTGCCGTTTTTGCCTTCTTCCATGGCCTTGGACCATTCCTGGGCGATGGCTTTGCCACGCTCCTGGGCCAGCGCCGGGTCCACCTCGTTGTCCTTGCAGATGACGCTGTAGCGCACGTTCCCGGCCCGGGTCCAGTTTTCGCCGACGGTGTGGTAAATCCGCATGAGAATGTCCGCCAGAAAGGGCATTCCCCGGAAAAGACTGACGCCGTAGGGATGATTCGGCTCCGGATGCAGCGTGGAGAAGAGCAGCAGCTTCTGGTAGGGCAGCGGCCGCAGGTGACCGTTCTTGTCCGGCCCGTAAATCACCGTGTCCAGCGTGCTGCCGCCCTGCCGGATCTGGAGCTTGGTCACGTCGCCCCAGCAGACTGCCCGGACGCCATTGTCGTCCACCACCATTTCCCCGATGGCCCGACCGTAAACCAGCAGACTCTCCATGTACCCCGTGAAAAAGCCGTCAATGCCCACCTGACCGTAGCCGCAGGGGACGGTCCGCAGGAAATCGTCCAGCCGGGTCTGGGCCTCTGCGTTCCGGCACTTTCCCATAAAGCCGCCGGACAGCCGGATCAGCTTGCCGACGGCGGCATCCAGCACGGGAATCGCCTCCCGCAGCTCCCGATAAATCTGCTCCTCGCCGGTGCCCAGCGGCACAAACCGCTTCAAGGCCCCGAAGGGATATTCGCCGCAATCCCGAAGCTGGCAGGCCAATGCGGCGGGGCCTGCCGGCTGTTTTCGTTTCAGTTTCATGCTTCCTCCTAACTTGTTCGGCGCTCCACGGCGCAGGCGGAGAAGCCGCCGGTTCCCTTTGCCTGCCCCAGTACGGTGGAGACAAAGTAGCGCATGTCGTCCATGGCGTGGTCGTGCTCTTTTTTCACCCGGTCCCGGCTGCCGCCGCTGAGATCCCAGACGTATTGCTCCATTTCCCGCAGGCAGTCGGCGCAGCCCTCACACAGCACGATTTTTCCGGTTTTCAGGCAGTCCGCCGTCAGCCGGATCCCGGCCAGAACGTCGTTGTCCGCCTTCCGGACCCGCCAGCCCCGCCGCCGCAGTACCTCCATAAAGCTGGCGGCGGAGGGATCGACGATGACGGCCTCCACAGTTCGCCCGCCTGCCAGCTTGGATAGCACATCGGCGTATTCCGTGTCCGTCATCTGCCGCTGTTCCCGGCGGGAGCTGAAGTAGAATTCCCGCACCCGGTACCAGACGCCCCGCCGCAGTCCCCACAGGCCCATGGACGTGGGATTGACCGTGCCGTAGTCGCAGGAAACGTACCATTTCTCGAACCCCTCCGCCGGTGCCGGCCGGACCATGTCCGGCTCAAAGAAATCGTACACCCGCCCCTCGGCCTGCACCCATTCCCCCAGAATAAACCGGCGGTAGAATACGCCGCTGTACAGCCGCCGGTACCGCTGCCGGATGGCCTCCGTCAGGGAAGGGTTGTCCTCCATGGTAAAGTGCAGCCGCAGGCAGTTGCGCTGCTCCGCCTCCAGAATCCAGCACTTGTAGAACCAGTGCCCCGGCCCGGCGGGATTGCAGTTGAACCACAGGCGGCTCCCTGCGACGCTGCACCGGGCGCAGGCCTGCTCCACGAAGGACTGGGGCATCAGCGCCGCCTCGTCCAGCAGAATTCCGGCGAAGGTAATGCCCTGAATCAGCCCGGCGGAGCTTTCGTCCCGTCCGCCGAAGAGGTAAAACCGGTTTTCCCGGCCCAGAAAGGCAATCTCCACCAGATTTTCCGACCGTTTTTCCCGCCAGACCGCGCCCATGGCCTGGAGCCTTGGCAGCACCTCCGCCAGAACGTTCCGCCGCAGCGACGAAATGGTCTTTCCGCAGACGCCGAACTGCCGCCCCTGAAAGCTGACCATGGCCCACAGGAAAAAGCTCAGCCCCATGGCCAGCGTTTTGCCGGACCGGACGGCGCCGTCGCAGACGATGGCGTCCTTTCCCCGGTCCGGGCTGCCCGGCGTCCACCAGGTCAGCACCCGCCGCTGCTTTTCCGAGAAGTCGTAGCGATTCATGGCTCCTCCTCACCGCCCTGCAGGGCTTTGAGAAAGGCCTCCAGATCGGTGTTGTCGTCCTCGGCCATCTGGGCCAGCTGCTCCAGCGCCCGGAGCCGGTCGATGAGCCGGACCTCCACGGCGCCCTTTTCGCTGCGCTTGACCTCGCTGAGCAGGCTCAGGTCCAGCCGGTTCAGCCGGGGATCCTGTTCCAGCACCAGCCGGACACAGTCGTTGGCCCGGCCGAAGGCCAGCTCCGCCAGACGGCGCGCCACGTCTTCCCGCTTCAGCTTCCCTGAACGGATTCGGTTTTTCAGAGAATCCTCTGCGTCTTGCTTGTCCATATGTAACCTCCCTTCACCCCTGGGTCCAAAAGAAGCGGGAGTTGCACGAAAAGGTGCAACTCCCGTAAAAAATTGAATTTCTTTTTTCGTTGGGCGGAAAAACCGGCCCGCCCTTGACTTTTTTTGCCACGGCGGTATAATGATGCTGTAACTTGAATGAAAAAGGAGCAATCTCCCATGTATTATCATATGACTGTGGCAGGCCTGGAACGGGATCTGCCGATCTGCAAGGTTTCCGATGACCTATACATTGCCGGCTTTGTGATTCTGGGCGACCCGGACCTGACGGCTGCCTGCGCCCGGGAGCTGCTGGCCAAGGCTCCGGAATACGATTACATCATTACCGCCGAGTCCAAGGGCATCCCGCTGGCCCACGAAATGGCCCGTCAGGCCGGTGACAAGAAGTATTTCCTGGCCCGGAAGGGTCCCAAGCTGTATATGCAGGACCTGTTCAGCGTGACCGTGAACTCCATTACCACCGCCAACGAGCAGCACCTGTACCTGGACGGCGCCGACGCCAAGCTCATGAAGGGCAAGCGGATTCTGGTGGTGGACGACGTGATTTCCACCGGCGAAAGTCTGGCGGCGCTGGAAGCGCTGGTGGCGCAGGCCGGCGGCAACATCGTGGGCCGGATGGCCATTCTGGCCGAGGGCGACGCCCAGGACCGCCCGGATCTGGTCTATCTGGAAAAACTGCCCCTGTTCAACTCCGACGGCACGATCAAGGCCTGACCGAACCCCATTCCCAATCAAAACGCGCCCCGATGCCATCCGGCACCGGGGCGCGTTGCTGTCTTATCCGATCAGTCCGATCACAAAAATGGCAAGAATCATCGCCGGAAGCACAATCCGGAAAAACCACTTCATCCACGGCTGCACCTTTGGCCCGACCCCGGCGTTGGCCTCCGCCAGATACCGGTCAAAGCCCCAGCCCCACTTGGTGACGCAGAACAGCAGATACACCAGCGACCCCAGGGGCAGCAGAATATTGCTCACCAGAAAATCCTCGCTGTCCAGCACATCCCGGCCGCCGATGGGCCGGAACCCGCTCCACAGATTGTAGCCCAGCACGCAGGGAATGCTGGCCAGCAGAATCAGCCCGCCGTTGATCAGGGCGGCCTTTTTCCGGCTCCAGCCGAAGGTGTCCATGCAGGTGGCCATGATGTTCTCGATCACCGCAATCACGGTGGAGAAGGAGGCGAAGGTCATAAACAGGAAGAACAGCGCCCCCCACACCCGGCCGCCGGTCATGTTGACGAACACGTTGGGCAGCGTGATGAAAATCAGGCTCGGCCCGGAGGTCACCTCCACCCCGTAGCTGAAGCAGGCGGGGAAGATAATCAGCCCGGCGGTGATGGCCACGAAGGTGTCCAGCCCGCAGATCTGGATGCCCTCTCCCAGCAGGGTGTGCTCCCGGCTCATGTAGCTGCCGAAGATTTCCATGGCTGCAATGCCCAGACTCAGGGTGAAAAACGACTGATTCATGGCGGCGGCGACCACGTTGCCCAGCCCCGCGGCCTTCACGTTGTTCACGCTGGGCACCAGATAGAACCGCACGCCCTCTCCGGCGCCGGGCAGCGTCAGACTGTGAATAGCCAGTACCAGAATCAGCAGGAACAGGGCGCTCATCATCACCTTGCTCACCCGTTCCAGCCCATTCCGCACGCCGATGTTGCAAATCAGCGCCCCGGCGATGACGGTAACGGCCATCCAGAACCCCATTTCCCCAGGATTTTGCAGCATCTTGTCGAAAATCTCCGCGCTGGCGGCGGCGTCCATCCCGGGCCGGAAGGTCCCGGTGAGGAATTTGAAGAAATAGTTCAGCATCCAGCCGGACACGGTGGTGTAGTACATCATCAGCAGATAGCACCCCACCACGGCGAACCAGCCGTGCAGATGCCACCGGTTTCCGGGCTTTTCCAGCGTTTTGTAGGCCAGAATGGCGCTTTTCCGGCTGGCCCGGCCCACGGCCAGCTCCATGGTCAGCACCGGCAGCCCCAGAATCACCAGCATCACCAGATACAGCGCCACAAACAGCCCGCCGCCGTTTTCTCCGACCACATAGGGAAACCGCCACACGTTTCCGATGCCCACGGCGCAGCCTGCGCTGACCAGCAGAAATCCCAGCCGCGACTTGAAAGATTCTCGTTCCACAGTCCATACTCCTCGATTCAGGCAAAATTCCGCCTGTTTTTTCCTTAGTATAAGGAAATTTCGCCGAAATGTCAAGATCTTCCTGCCTTTGTACAATCGTGACAAAATCTTGCAGCCATTTTCTGTCAGACTGCCGATTGACATTTATGTAAACTTGCTGTATGATTATGGTAACTCAAGAAAAGGAGGAATCTTTCATGAAACACCGTTTCATCCGTTTCGCTGCGGCGGCCATGGCCTGCCTGACCCTGACGGCCTGCGGCACCGGCGCCCGGGTCACGGAGCGCTTTTCCAACAAGGACGGCAGCGCCGATTTCCGCATGGCGCTGGAAACCCGCCAGACGCTGGAAAATCCCCGCGCTGTGGAGGTGGAGCCGTATTATCTCACCGCGGAGAACGCCCGGTGCCTGGCCCGGACCCTGTTCGGCGACGCCGACTATCAGGAAGCGGAGCCGGGCGTACTGATTCGTTATTCCAAGGCAGAAATACAGACCATGCTGGACCGCTGGACCCGCTACGGCACGAAGGAGGCCCTGACGGAGCTGTACGGCGCCCCGCCCACGGATGCCTGTATGGAGGATGTGAAGCGGCAGCTCGCACAGTACGGGGAGCGGCTGGAAACCGCCGAGGAAAATCCCCACGAGCCGTGCCGCTGGACCTACCGGAAGTACATGGACTATCACTATTCGCAGGAAATGATTTCCAAAATGAACCGGGAGAAGGACTTTGACGAGCTGGCCGCCCAGCTGACGGTGGGCGAAATCCCTTATCACTTTGCGGTGTACAAGAACGACACCATGGCGGAGGACCCCGGCGGCATCTGCATGGCGGCGGCGGGCATTCGGAAGGTCGATGGCCCCTTGATCCTGCCGGAGAATGCCATTTCCGGCGGCGGAGAAAATCTGAACCACCGGTATTTCGTCGCCGGTCTGTGCCGGACGCCGCTGCCCACCGACGAGCAGCTGACTGCCCTGCAGCAGAAGGCGGAGCAGATTCTGCAGGCGCTGAATCTGGGGCCCTGGCAGCTGGACCGGCTGTACATCGAAACCCGGACCTATGGCGAGACACCGGAATACACGGTCCACATCGGCGCCTCGCCGGTGGTGGACGGTATGCCGGCTGTCCACCAGAAGCCCCAGTTCAGCCCGCCTGCAAAAGATGATGGCGACACCTATCAATCCGACTGGGAGCAGACCTCGGCGGACTTCGGCTTTTCCGCCGACGGACGCCTGACGAATTTCTCCCTGATCTCCCCGCTGACGGAAAAAACCACCCGCCCGCTGGAGGTCCTGCCGGAGGAAGAGCTGCTGGAGAAAGCCAAAGAGGCTCTGAAAAACACAAAGGAATTTGCCGAGCCCTACCGGGCCAAGGCCTGGGAACCCTCTCTGGGGAATTGGGAGGTTGCCGCCGATTCCGAAGCGGTCAATACGACGGTCACAGCCACCGCACTGGAGTACCGGCTTGCCCGGACGGACTCCGCCGGGAAGGACGTGTACGCCTATACCCCCTGCCTGGTCCTGCGGGGCACCGTCCGCTGCGTGGGCAAGGACACCGGTACCGTCTATTACGAGAGCCAAATGCCGGAGACGCTGGTGGCCGTCGATGCCGTCACCGGCGAAGCCATCAAAACCGTGAACACCACCCAGTTTCGCCTGGACCCCAAAGGAGAATAAAGAATCATAGTCGCATATCAAAAGGAGGGTATTATGATCAAACGATGGATCGCCGGCCTGCTGGCCTGCGCGGCAGCCCTTTCCCTGTCCGCCTGCCAGTCTACCCCCACCCAGAGCGTCGTCACCGGGAAGGATAATCGCGTTTTCCTCGAAAAAGCGAAGAAATCCGCCGAAATCCCGGCGGACACTACCCCGGAGCGGGTGCAATATCAGGAAGAATTCACCAGTACCGATGGCAGCGTCACCATCCGACTGGATATTGATACGGAGCTGCCCTACCGGGCTTTTCCTGTGGTGGAAGTGGCCCCCCATTTCATGACCGGCGAAGAAGTCCATCAGGCGGCGCTGGCCGCATTCCCGGACGCATCCTTTTACGAGCAGGACCCCACCGTAGAAAATCGCTATTCTAAAGCCGACCTGCGGGAGAAAATCGCCCTGTGGACCCCTTACGCCACCATGGAAGCCGTGCAGCAGCTCTATGGAACCACTTATGAGGCAGATGAGGAGGACAACAAGCTGGCACTGGCACAGATTCAGGGAAATCTGCGCCGCTGGAACGAAATGCTGGAAACAGCCCCGGAGGAACGCCCCTTGCCGTCCTGCGCGTGGGCTTTCCAGTCGGAAAGTCATTACGGCTCCCCGGAAACAGGCAGTCAACAGATTTGCGCGGCAGTGTTCGATGACGCCAACCACTTGAGTTACAATCTACTGGCAGTCAAACGGAACCAGAAGGATTATCGCCTTTCCCATTTTGGCGTGCAGCTTGGCATGGACATAGACAGCTATGATATGTCGGTCTGGATTGCGAAGCTGACCAGAACGGCACCTCCTACACAGGAGCAGATCGAAGCGGCCAGAGTCAAAGCGCAGGTTATTCTCGACCGGCTGGAGGCTGCGTCGCTGGGCCAGTGGGAACTGACGGAACCGAAAGTGGAGACCGAAGAGGGCAATACAGCGACGGAGTATCGCATTGCCTTTGAAGCGGTCCCGGTGTACAGCGGCATGGCCACCATGTCCGACCAACTGCTCATGAAGATGATCGGCGAGGAGGATTATGCGCCGCGTTATTACCTTCCTCGTATTCAGATCGATTACGCCGCAACCGGCGAACTGATATATTACAACGTTGGCAGCATGATGGATGCACAGCAGGTCATCAACGAAAACGCGGCGCTGATGCCCCGGGAAGAGCTGATGCAGAAGGCTGTGAGCCAGTTCCGGCTCAGCGATGCCAAAAGCGGTCTGGGCATTCCGTCAGCAGAGATGATCGAGGACCGGGAAACGTTTTATAAGGAAGACATTGTCTGCGAGATAGAGATAACCTCCATGCGCTATGCCCTCGGCCGCATCAAGGCCCCCGGCGATGACGATACCTATTATTATACGCCCTTCTTCATCCTCGGTGGTAAAACCAGCTACTACGGCAAGGACAGCGGCACCCTCTACCTCACCAGCACCGATTTCGGCGGCGCCGCCGACCAGCCCCTCATCTGCCTGAACGCCATCGACGGCACCGTGGTGTCGTTCTGAACAGAAAAAATATTTCGTCTTAGAAGTGCAGAAAAAAGCAATATTTTTCCTGTTATTCAAGGTGACTAAAATCATTCCATAAAATTTGGATAAAGTGAGAATTGACGGAAAATACAGCCTGTGCTATTATGTAAACGGATGAACCAAACCAAAGCCGTGCGCCTTCGGGCGCATGGCTCCCGCCAACAGAATAGGAGGTCATGATGGGCAAGAGAATCCTTGCGTTGGTCCTTATGTCGGCAGCGCTGCTCCTGACAGCCTGTCAGGCAAACCCGACCCAAAACGCCGTCACCCGGAAGGACCATCAGGCGTTTCTGAATCGGGCGCAGCAGACCGGCACCACCCCGTCGGAGGGCGCTGCGGAGCAGGTGAGTTATCACGATCAGTTTACCAGCACCGACGGCAGCATCACGTTCAACTTGAATATTGATCAGGAATTGCTCCATAAGACCGCTCCAGTCGTTGAAGTGGTCCCTCATTTTTTATCCGGTGAGGAGGTCAGACAGATTGCACGGGCCGTCCTGCCGGATGCTTCTTTCTACGAATATGAGCCGGACGCGGAAGTACCGTTTTCCAAATCTGCGCTTCAGAAGAAGATTACGCTTTGGTCACCGTATGCTACCGAGGAGGGCCTGAAAGAATTGGAGGGGCCATATTATTCGGAAAGTGACCCGGAAGAAAATAACCACAGAATCGACGTGATTCAGCGCACATTGAGTGCTTGGAGTGCGTCTCTGCCCACGGCCCCGGCGGAAAATCCGCATACACCGTGTCAATGGACCTTCAAAAAGGAAAGTGCATATCAGCTCGATGAGACCGGAACTTTGGAAATTCGCGCGGATGCGGAAACGTCCGGTTGGGAGTATGGATTGGTTGCAACATCCCGGGATCAAAGGGACTATCGACTCAATGCGATCAGTATTCAGGTTGGTGGACACCGTTATAATTCCTATATCTCGGATCAGGAAGCGATTTATGCACAGCTGCTTCAAACGTGCAAACCGACGCAGCAGCAGTTGGATGCAGTCCGGGACAAAGCCCAGACCATTCTGGACCGCCTGAATGCGCTGGGCATGGACCAGTGGCAGATTGCGGAAGTTTCTCCCGAGGTGCAAGGTACCGGACCGCGTGCCTGGTACTCCATTGCAGTTGATGTCGTACCGGTGTTTAACGGTGTTCCTGCGCTGAACGGCCAGCTGTCCAGCCGCACGCTGGACGAAGGTACTTATGCACCGGTTTATTATCGCACGCTGATTTGCTTATCTTTTTCTTTGGATGGAGCCTTGCTGTATTTTGGCATGGATTCGCCCCTGACGGTCAAGCAGACCCTCAACGACAACGTCCTGACCATGACCACCGACGAGCTGCTGGAAAAAGCCCTGAACCAGCTGAAGCTCAGCGACATCGGCAACGGCTACGGTCTGCCCTCCGCCAAGATGATTTCCGACTACGAAACCTACAAGAAGGAGAAGCTGACCTGTACCATCGACCTGACGTCGATTCACTACGATCTGAGCCTTGGCCGCATCAAGGCCCCCGGCGATGACGATACCTATTATTACGTTCCGTTCTTTACCCTCAACGGTACCGTCAACTATTACGGCGCGGACAGCGGCAATCTGGTCATGAGCAGTGCCGACATCGACGGCCCCGATCAGCCCCTCATCTGCCTGAACGCCATCGACGGCACCGTGGTGTCGTTCTGAAATCGGAAAAGGAGAATGCCAT
>CAJLCS010000038.1 GCA_905205195.1 uncultured Eubacteriales bacterium | reverse complement strand
GATCAGGCGGCTGCCATTTTCCACCGCAATCAGGTCAAATCCGGTCTTTCTGGCCGGATTTTCGCTTTTTCTGCACCAGACCACCACTCAGGGCACCAGAAGCTCCCGGCAGCGGCCGGTATTTTTCACATGGCAAATTTCCTCCCGGTCCCCGATCCGCACCGTGGCAATAAAACGGTTGGGCCGGGCCAGAAAAATGCCCGGCACCGTCACTGCCTGTCCCATCCTTTTCCCTCTTTTCCCTGTGTTTCTTGTTTATTGTAAAGGCGGCGTGGCCGTCTGTCAAGTGCTTGACAGACGGCCACGGATTCGATATACTAAGTACCATCTTTTGTGTTTTCTTCGGAGGACCGATGTCATGAGTATCCATGCAATTCTTTTTGACAAGGACGGCACGCTGCTGAACTATCAGGCCTTCTGGTTCCCGGTGGCCCAGGCGACGGTGGACCTGATTCTGAAGCGGACCGGCGGCGATCCCGCCTGGAGCGGCGATCTGCTCCGCAGCATCGGCGCCGATCAGGGCGTCACCGGCTGTCTCTGCTGCGGCACCAACGAGCAGATCGGCCAGGCCATCGGCGACGCGCTGGCCGCCCACGGCATCCATTGCCCGGACCCCGTGGGGCTGACCATGGCCGCCATTCACGACAGCCTGTCCGCCGGGCATCTGCTGCCGGTGTGCGACAATCTGCCCGGCGTGCTGGACGATCTGCACCGCCGGGGCTACCGGCTGGCCGTCGTCACCGCCGATGACCCCTATACCACCGGCAAGTGCCTGGAGCGGCTGGGCATCGCCGACCGGTTCGACCGCATCTGCACCGACGACGGCATCCATCCCTCCAAGCCGGACCCCTATTATGTCACCGCCCTGTGCCGGGAGTTCGGTCTGACCCCGGACGAGCTGGTGATGGTGGGCGACACCATGAACGACGTCCGCTTTGCCCGCAACGGCGGCATTGCCGTCATCGGCGTGGCCGCAGACGAGCAGGGGCGGCAGGTTCTGCAAGGGCAGGCCGATCTGGTGGTGCATGACGTGTCGGATCTGGCCGATGCGCTGGAGCAATGGAATGAAACCGAAGCTCTCCCGTGACCTGTTCCCCGCCGTGGTGTCCATGGTGGTCATCGGCACCGGCACCAATCTGGACGGCTTTTTCATCGGCGGCGCTCTGGGCGACAACGGCCTTGCCGCCATCAATCTGGTCTGGCCCATCGTGGCCTTTCTGACCTCCGTGGGCACCGGCCTGGGCATGGGCGGCGCCATCCGGGTCAGCCGCCTGCGGGGGCAAGGCGCGGTGCAGCAGGCCGAAACGGCCAAGAATACCGCGCTGGCGCTGCTGCTTCTGGCCGGTGTGGCCGTAGGCCTGCTGCTGTCGCTGATCTGTCGGCCGCTGCTGCGACTGCTGGGCGCCGCCGGGGAGGTCCATACGCTTTCCGTGGCCTACGCCCGGGTGCTGTGCATCGGCGCCGTCTTTCAGGTGGCCGGTTCCGGCCTGCCTGCCCTGCTGCGGAACGACGGGAAGGCGGGATGCAGCATGGTGTATTCGCTGATCGGGCTGGGGGTGCATCTGCTGCTGGACGCGCTGCTGATCCGGCGCTGGTCCATGGCCGGGATTGCCGCCGCCTCCTGCCTGTCCCAGCTGGTGATTGCCCTGCTGAATCTGTGCTCCCTCCGGCCCCGGAAAAGCGGCGGTCTGTGCCCCGCTGCGGCACTGCCCCTTCTGCGGGACGCCGCCGCCCCCTTCGGGCTGAACTTCGTCCCGTCGCTGGTGCTGCTTGTGACCAATGCCGCCGCGCTGCGGGAAGGCGGCGTAGCCGCCGTCAGTGCCTACGCCGTCATGAGCTACGCGGTCTACACCTTCGACTACATGGTGCAGGGCGTCTGCGACGGCATCCAGCCTACGGTCAGCTACTGCGTCGGCGCCGGAGACGGTCCCGGCATCCGCCGGGCCTGCCGCTGTGCCGCGCTGCTGCTGGGCGGACTGTCCGTCGGCTTTGCCGTCCTGACGCCGGTGCTGATCCGGGTTATGCCCGGACTGTTTTCCGTTTCGTCGGCGGCGCTGGCCATGATGCGGATCGGCTTCTGGATTTATGCCGCCGCCTATCTGCCCAAAGCCGCCGCCAAGCTGGTCTGCGCCTGCTTTTACGCGGCCGGGGCCGTCCGCCCCGCCAACCTGCTGGTGTATCTGGACCCGCTGTGCCTGACGCCGCTGGCGCTGGCCGTCTGCTGCCCGCTGCTGGACGTCAACGGCGTGTGGGCAGCCATGACCGCCGCCCAGCTCCTGCTGGCCGCCGTCAGCCTGCTGCTGTTCCGCCGCCGGGGCAAGGCCATCCTGACTCCCTGAACGCAGGAGATTTCGTCTCCTACGGCAACTCAGCGTGTCAAAAAAGCCTCGCAGAGTTCGTCGCCCGCAGGCAACGAAGCGATCAAAATCATGTTCTCCGGCGGTGCGCCCCAGGGCGGCTTCTCTTGCCCCTGCGGGGCAATTCACCTTCTGTACGTCGGAGAACATACCGATCAGACTGCAAGTCCAGCGCCGCAGCGCTGTGCGGAGCGCAACCGCCGAAGGCGGCTCTTCGCAGTGTCGCTGTGCGCATCGTCCGCCAACGGCAATAAAGGGGGCCCCGCAAGGCGGCCCGCCTTGCGGGGAGAGGAGCAGTCCTGACACTGGTGGAGTTTTCCGCCTGCGGAAAACGGAACATAGTGACAGGTACTGCGACGAAGTGCGCGCAGCAGGCTGCAATCCTTTTGTCGGAAAAGCCCGAAGGGATTTTTCGACAGTATCAGTTGCCGCAGGAGATGTTGTCTCCTGCGGCAGCTTTGTTCAGAAGCAGACCGTCTCGTTGGCCGGGATGCAGAGGATCTCCCGCTTGTTCCGCTCCACCCACACGGTGGTGGCCGACAGGTTGGTAAACACCCGTTCGTCAGCAGAGATTCTCAGGCTGCGCTGGGCCTGCATATAATCGTACAGCTCCAGATTGGTGGCGTACCAGATTTTTTCGTTGCCCGCCAGCTTGTCGAGAATCCGTTTCATCACGTCCCACTGCTCCTCGGTGCGGAATTCGTGGCTGTGGCCCCAGATGTAGAACAGCGGATGGGTCCAGGGCGAGTCCAGCGTCTCCAGAAACCGATCGCACAGCGGCAGCGCATCCCGGTGATGGCAGGTGGGGTGCCAGGCAAGAAACTGCTCCGGCAGGTAAAAGTCCATGGTCGCTCTGGTGGTGCGGCTGTACACAATCCCGCAGGCCCGGAGCGTCGCCATGACCTCCTCGCTGAAGGAGCCGCTGGGATAGGACATTCCCACCACGGGGTACCCCGCCAGATGCTCCAGAATCTTCCGATCCTCCATGACCTCCGTCACCAGCGACGCAGACGGCATCCGGGCAGGCCAGCCGTGGCTCAGGGTATGGGCCGAGATTTCATGACCTGCGTAGCGCTGCCGCAGGTCCGCCAGCTCCGCCTCCGAAGCGCTGCGGTACTTGACCCCGTTGAGATGAAAGGTGCCCTTGACGCCGTACTGATTGAACAGCTCCACCAGCCGGACATCCTGCTCCGGGCCGTCGTCATAGCTGAAGGTCACGACCCGCTTTTTCCCGCCGGGATACACATGGAATTCGATCATCGTACCAGATCCTTTCCGTTTTTTAGCCTATCATACACAATCCCGCACAGAAAAGCAAGCGGCTGCACGGAAATTCCTTCTTTTTTTCGCAAACGGATTGCAATTTCCGGCAAAAACTGCTACAATAGGCCCAATCATAAGAAGGAGGTTTCTTTATGCAGTCCGAATGGATGTTTTTTCTTTCCATTTTCAGCTCCATTTTGCTGGCCGTTTCCGCGATCACGGTGATTCTGGCAATTCTTTGCTATGTCTTTCAGGCCATCGGCCTGTACCGGATTGCCAAGCGGCGGGAAATTCCCCACGCCTGGTTTGCCTGGCTGCCGTTTCTGAGCAACTGGCTTCTCGGCAGCATTTCCGATCAGTTCCGGTATGTGGTGAAAAACAAAATCACCCATCGCCGGGTCATTCTGCTGATTCTGGCGATTGTCGTAGGCGTCGGCAGCGGTGTCACCCTTTCGACTACGCTGAACTGGCTCGGCAACGCCATCTATCAGGCCTATCAGGGCTATGATGTGGGCTTCGACATGGCGTTCCCGCTGATCACGCTGTCCGGTCTGTCCTCGCTGCTCTCCGTGCTGAGCCTCGTGACGCTGGTGTTCCAGTGCATGGCGCTGTACGATCTGTATTCGTCCTGCAACCCTGCCAACAACGTGCTGTTTCTGGTGCTGGGGATTATCTTCCCGGTGACGGTTCCGTTCTTCCTGTTCTCCTGCCGGAATCTGGACATCGGAATGCCGCCCAGACGGTACTGATTTCATTTACAAGCTGCCCGGTGTCATTTGGGATGGCACCGGGCGTTTTTTCAGTTTCCGCGGTGGTAAATACGCTTGTCCAGCGCAAAAATCCGGCCGCTGAAGCCGCCCACCGGCACCTCCGGCAGGTTCTCCGCGTAAATTTCCATCCGGCTGTCCACCATGTCGATGTACGACAGCAGCTCCGCCTCGGCGCACAGTGGCCGCACCGCCGCGCCGTATTCCGGCTCGCCGTGGTGGGACAGGATCAGATGCTGCAGCAGCACGGACTTTTCCTCCGGAATGCCCAGCTCCCGGCTGACCTCCAGAATCTCCTGGGCGCCCATTACCAGATGGCCCAGCAGCTGGCCCCGGGTGGAGTAATCCGTCACGATGCCCAGATCGGAAAACACAAATTCCCGCTCCTTGGCAAAGTCGTGGAGCAGCGTACCCGTCATCAGCAGGCTCCGGTCGATCACCTCCGGGTAAAGGCCGGAGAAGAAATCCGCGGTTTTGAGCATATTGGACGTGTGCATCAGCAGCCCCGACAGGAAGCTGTGGTGGACGCTTTTGGCCGCCGGAATCTGCCGGAAGGCATCCAGATGCCGCTCCAGCATGGTTTCCGCCACCGCCCGGTAGTCCCGGTCGGTAAGCGACGCAATCTGCTGCCGGACGGTTTGCAGCGTTTCGTCGGCATCGATGGGTGCCACCGGCACCAGCGCCCCGATGTCATAGCTGTCCCCCTCTGCCGCAAGGCGGATCCGCCCGGCGGTAAACTGGGGCGCACCCTTGAACTCGGACACCTGCCCCCGGACCTTCACCGCCTTCCCCGCGTCGGCCGGGGAGGCCCCCACCGGGCCGCTGTAATCCCACACCTTCAGGTCGATGCTGCCGGTTTTGTCGGCAATCACCGCGCTGAGGAAGGGTTTTCCCGCCGCCGTGGTCTTCAGCAGCGCATCCTTCAGTAAGTAGAAGCCCTCCACCTCGTCGCCGGGGTGCATCTGGGCAATCGGTTTCTGATATTCCATAGGCCATTCCTTTCTGCATTCCATGCCCCTATTATACCAGAATCCGCCGGGGAATCAAGAAAATTTCTTTTGCGGAAAAGGTGGCAATCCGCCGGAATCTGTGCTATGCTATGGCTATCACGGAACACCGGAGGCAGACAGATGGCAGACGATGGCACGATTTACGAAATTCTCTCGGTGGTGGAGGAAATCCCCGCCGGAAGCGTCGCCACCTACGGCCAGATTGCCAAACTCATCGGGCGGGACCGCTGTGCCCGGCAGGTGGGCATGGCCCTGCGCCGGGCCGGGCTTTACGGCAGCTATCCCTGCCACCGGGTGGTCAACCACTGCGGCCGCACGGCGCCGGGATGGCCCGAACAGCGGGCACTGCTGGAAGCGGAGCAGGTCCCCTTCCGCCCCGACGGCCGAGTGGATCTGATGCGCTGCCAATGGCAGCCGTAACAAGCGAAAGGAAGGATCCAGATGTATCAGGCAAATGCACAACGCTACGACACCATGCCCTACCACCGCTGCGGCCGCAGCGGTCTGAAGGACACCGCCGTCAGTCTGGGACTGTGGCATAATTTCGGCGCTTCCAAACCCGAACAGATTCTCGCCAATATCAAGGCCGTCTCCAACACCGCCTTCACGGCGGAGGAGCTGGCGGAAATCGACCGGATTTCGCTGTAATCCAAGATCAGCGGCCCCCACTTTGGAAAAGGTGGGGGCCGCATTTTGACGTTATAATACCGTGTCCCGGAGCGTGAGCACCGCCGCCCGGTGGTTTCCCGGCACTGGCACCGTCACGCCCCGTTCCAGCAGGTCAGCGCCGGAGCGGAGCGTGTCGCCGGTCCGGTAAGTGCCGTCCGCCCGGACCCGGGGGAACAGGCGCAGTGTCTTTTGCTGCCCGCTGCAGAAAAAGGCCGTCAGCACGATTTGCGCCCGCCGGGCGTCCTCATATTGCAGCACCAGCACCGATTCCGTCTCCGCCAGAATGGAGCAGGCGGCGTTTTGCCAGAATCCCCGCTCCTGTTTGAAGGTGCGGATGAAGGCCGCCAGCGCCGCGGCCGCCGACGAGGAAAGCTGCGTCAGATCACAGCTGAAGCCGAAGGGGCCGCCCAGCAGGAAGGCCTGCAGCGCCGTCGGATCCACGCTCTCGACCATCCCCCAGGTGGCGTCCCGGGTGGAAATCAGCCGTTCCGGCGACAGGTTGTCATAATCCGGAATTCCCGGCAGGGAGCGAATCACCGCCCATTTGTCGATCATCTGGGGCGGCATCCGCAGGAGCGTATCCTTGTAAATGCGGAGGCCATCCTGCATGCTCTGGTTATCGCTGAACCAGACGCTGTCGAAGGTATCGCAAAGGCTCAGATTGGTTCGCATTCCGCCGGAGGCGCAGCCTTCCAGATAGAGATCCGGGTACCGCCGCTTCAACCGCCGGAGGAAGGCCCGATAACAGTCCAGATAGCGCAGGAAGGCGGCATGATCCCGGTCCTCCCGCATATCCTGGTTAAAATCCAGCTTGAGGAACCGGGCCTGATACCGGTCGATCAGCGCCGTGACGGTCTGAAACAGCGCCGCGCAGGCTTCCTCGTTTTCAAAATCGAAAAACCGGCAGTCCCCCTCCGTCCGATAATAGTCCGGATGACGCCGGATGATGTCCGACTGCGGGCTGGCAGACTCCAGCTCCAGCCAGAAGCCGAATTTCATGCCGTTTTCCCGGACCTGCGCTGCGATCTCCGCCATACGGCCCCGCAGCGCCCCCGTCCGGTTTTCCTGCCAGTCGCCTCTCGCGTTTCCCCAGTCCCCGCCGTTTCCGAACCAGCCCGCATCGATGACGAAGTACTCGCAGCCCAGCCGGGCCGCCGGTTCGATCTGGCTCTGAACCGCTTCAAAAGACAGCCGGTCAAAGCAGTGCAGCCAGCTGTTATACATCACCGGCATCTCCCGCCGGGGGAAGTGGGCGGCGCAGAACCGATGCAGTCTGGCGCAGTCCAGATCCGTCCGGTTTTCAAATTCGTAGTACAGCACCTGCGGCAGCGCCAGCGTCTCCCCGGGAGCCACCTCCAACGCCAGATTGCGGCTGTTCATGCCGATTTCCACCGTCACCGCCGCCGTCTCGCCCTCGCTCCAGTGCCGCTGCACCCGCATTTCCCACGCAAACCGGGGAATCAGGTGGAAGACCCACCCCCGCCCCGTCTGCCTGTTCCAAAGCGCCAGTACCGGCGCGGCACCGGCGCTGGTGCGGACGCTCTCCACCGACGCCGTCACGCCGGTGACCAGCTGCTGCCAGCCGCCCCGGCTTTCGTTCTGCCAGCCGTTATACTGGGTGTATACCTCATAGTCGCCGTTGTCCAGAGTGAACACCACGCCGAACCGGGTCAGCACCGCCGGAGCCGCCGACGTATTCCGGAAGGTCCCCCGCCGCTCCAGCACGCCGGAGTCGTCTGCCCGGGTGTCCTCGCGGATTTCAAAGCCGCCGCTGCCGTAATCGCAGCCGGTTTCCGTCACTGTGGCATTGCCGCAGACACTGCCGAAGCTGCCGCCGACGGACCAGACCTCTTCGGCCTTCTTCCGATAGGGAATTCCGTTTTTCATTGTCGTTCCTCCTCGCTTCCCGTTGCCGCCGGGCCGGGCAGCGCCACGTCCGACAGCAGCGCGTCATGATCCGACGGGTAGCCGCCACCCGGCCGGTCCCGGCGAATCTCCTGCCGGAGAGGCCGGATTCCGCCGCGAACAAAGCAGTGGTCCAGATGCAGCGCCGCGTCGCCGATGACGTGAATAGCCGGAAACAGCTTCTCCAGCAGCGCATCCCGCACTCCGTAGTTATGAAAGGTTGCTTCTTCGTTTTTTCCGGTTGCACCGTTCACATCGGTGAAAAAGCGGCACATTTCCCGGTAACCGGCGGTCCGGCAGCCCATGTTGAAATCCCCCGTCACCACCGTCGGCCCGGGAAACAAAGCACGGCCCCGGTCGCTCAGCAGGCGGGCGGATGCAATCTGCCCCACGTCACCGAAGCCGAAATGGGTGTTCATATGGAGAAACTGCACGCCGCTCCGCCGCTCCTCCAGACAGACGTACTGGCAGATCCGGTAGCAGTCGAACCCGGCATCCCATCCCTTCGACTCCCGCTCCGGCGTGTCGGAAAGCCAGAAGGTTCCCTGAAAAATGCACCGAAACCGGTCCTTTTTCCAAAGAATCGGGGTGGATTCCAGACTACTTTCCGCCCGATAGTGGTTGTAAATTTCATACCGATCCCCCAGCGCCCGTGCCAGCAGCGGTGCCCAGGCCGGCGTATACTCCTGTAGACCGATGACGTCCGGGTCGCACCGGTTCAGCACGGCGGCCACCCGGGGCGCCCGCTCGGCCACGGAATTTCCCCCGGGATCGTCGCCGCAGCAGAGATTGAAGCTCAGAATCTTCAGCGTCATACCGCTGCCCTCCCTTTACGGCTCCAGCCTGCAATAGGCCCGGCCGTAGGGGGCAAGGTCCGACAGTGTCAGCGCGGCGCCGGACAGGGTGCCGGTGCAGCCATAGCAGACAACGCGCCGGTAAGGCCGGTCCAGCAATACGGTGGGCGCCGGAATGTCGTCCGGGAACTGATTCCACAGACCCAGCACCGCCGCCCCGCCGCCGGTGCGGTATTGCAGGTACAGGTCTGGGTGGCCTGGGCAGGAAACCGGCAGCGTCCGGCCGGAAAGCCAGCCGATCTGCGTCAGCAGCAGCCGCTGCATGGCATAGGTCCGCCAGCGAAGCGCGTCCGTAAAGTCCGCGTCAAAGGCAAGAACCAGGAATTTCTGTCCTTTTTGGTTGACATAATGAATCACATCCGGATATTCCGCCTCATCCGCGCCGACGGCGGTGCCGTCCCAGCCGGTTTCATCCCCGGCCACTGTCCGCCGGGTGCTGACCGCCAGAATTTCCGCCCCGGGCCGCAGCGTCACGTCGTAAACGGACCGGCTGCCGTAGCCGGATACCGTTTCCTCCCCCTCAGCCGGATAACGGATCCGCTCCGCCTTGAAGCAGCCGCCGACGGATGCCAGGCCCACGTCCACGCCCTGTTCCGTCAGGATCCGGGCCGCCCGGACATCCAGAATCAGCCCGTGGTCCAGCGCGTCCGGCGGCAGATGCCGGGCGTTCTCGCCGAAGGCGATGCCGCACCAGCCGGTGCCCCGGTACACCGTGGGCACACTGCTGTCCGCCATCATCCGGGCCGCCTTGGAGAAGAAGCTGTTCCAGCTGTAGGCGGCGGGATCAGGAATATCGGTCAGGTCCGCCTGGGCCATTTTGGCCATGGTCTCGTAAACCCGGACGCCCTCCGGCGCGGTGCCCGCCGTCATGGCGGCAATGGCGTCGTATTCCGGCTGATTGCGGACGTGCCGGTTGACATAACCCGTTTCATAACCGGGAGACGAGACGTAGTCCATCATATATTTCAGGATGCCGTCGGTTTCTCCGGAAAAACGCAGCGCCGTGTCGTAATGCTCCAGATAGTTGGCCGCCACCCGGTAGCGGGGTCGGGGGTGGGTATCCCCCTCGCTCATGATTTCCACGCCGCTGCCGTCGCACCAGCTGCTTTCCATCCGGCTCAGCTCGATCACATAGGCAAGGCGATGGCCCCAGGCGTTCAGCGCCGCCCAGTAGGGCGCGCCGATGAGCCGCATCAGCGGCCGGGTGCCGCCGGCCAGGGCCTTCGCCACCCGTACCGCGTTGGTGCCGTTAGTATCCCAGGTGGGCATACAGCTGCAAACGGAAATCCGGGTCTTCGGGTTCACCCGGTCCACCGCCCGGCGCATTTCTTCGGCAAAATGCTCCATGCTTTCGCCGGTGGCCTGCATCACCGCCTGCCGGTACCGGTTGGGAAGGCCGGTATACCCCTTTTCGTACAGCGTCTCCCGGGAAACCGGCTCCCCCGCAATGGCCTGCATCCGCGCAAGGTGCCGGGGGCAGAAGCAGGCCACGGAGTTTTCATTCTCCGCCAGAAGCCGGTAATCGTCGTCAAACTGAATCACGTCCGGCCCGATGGCCGCCGCCTTCGACAGAAAGTCCGCCGTGTCGGCAATCAGTCCCGGCGACGCCGGGCAGTAGGCCCCGGGGAAGGTCTCGCCCCGGTGATTTTCCTGTAAGATGCAGCCCCAGGTGTCCGCCTCCGGCCGACTGCGGAGAAAGCTCCACAGCCACACGCCGGTTTCCAGACCCGCCGCCTGGAAGAAGGGAATGTTCTCCCGGAGCAGCGCCAGCGTATGTTCCCGCTCCTTCGGGTCAAAGGACAGGGTGTCGATGGCCAGAAATACCCGCTCCGCGCCGCAACGGCGCAGCTGGGCCAGCGTTCCCTCCCGGTCAAAGCCGTCGTGGAGCATCACGGGAACCGATAAACGATACATGGTCATTTTCTCCTTATAAAAGCGGCTTCAGGACCTTTTCGATGGCATTGGCCATGCACCAGAAGCCCAGATCGTTGGGATGGCACCCGTCCACCGTGCAAAGTCCCCGGCCCACGTCCCGGTAAATGGTGTCGCCGTCCAGAAAATACACGTTTTTGTCCCCCGCCGCCACGGCGCGGTCGTAGGTGCGCCGGATCACGTCCCGCCGGGCCTCGGTTTCCTCGCCGAAGGAGCGGTCCGCCACCGAAATCAGAATCACCGGCACCTCCGGCCGCTTTTCCCGGAACCGACGGAAAAACGGCTCGTGGGTCTCCTGCAAAAAGGCGGCGCTGGGGGCATTGTGGTCGTAATCCAGCACGAAAACCGACATTTCCAGCGTGGCAAAGTAGTCCGCCAGCGCCAACTCTCCCCGGCAGCCGCCGGAAAAGCCGAAATTCCGGTAATCCGTGTGAAGCCGCCGGGAAAGAATCGCCTGATAGCTGTTGCCCCCGTGGGAGGCGCAGCCGCCCTGGGTAATGGAGGAGCCATAGTAGGCCACCGGCGTCTCGTGCTCGTAAGGCTCCGGCGGCAGGATCATCGCGTCCTCGTCCAGCCCCAGCAGGACCTGGGACACGTTGTTGTAAAGGGGAAAATGAATCAGAATGTCCCGCATCCGCCGGTCCGGGAAGCTGCGGGCGGAGTCGTAGCACACCGGGCCGTCCCCCGTCAGCGGCCGGTCCGGCTGCATGGCCGTCACAAATTCCCCGTCCGCGTACAGGTCAAAGCAGCCGGTGCCGGTCAGCGGCATATGGGGAAACCGGCACAGATCCGGCAGCGCCGCCCGCAGGACGATCCGGCCGGAATCCGTGCGGAACCGGAGCCGGATTCCCGCCGTGTTGGTGTAAAGCGCGCGCACCTGCGGATTGTCCATCGAAAAGGCAACCTCCCGGGGCAGGCGCTTGTAATCCGTCTCGCCCGGCTCGCGGCACAGGCCGTAGAGCCGGAAGGGCGGCCGGTTGGGGTCGCAGGTTTTCATGCCCTCCCAATGCACCCGGTCCGGGGCAAGGTTGGGGTCCAGTTTGGTAATGTCCATGGTCATTTCTCCTTCTTCCGAAGAATTTTGTCTATCATACCAGTTTCGTTTGGGCGGGTCAACCCCTGTTTTAGCAAAAGGTTCCAAAATTTTTCTTGCAACGTTCGGCCGGGAATGCTATAATGACGCCGAGCAGGATGCGGCCCGGCCGCCTCCGCATTTCCAAAATCAAACATCTGCAAGGAGAACGCAATGGACTTTCAAATGGTACCCAATTCATACCGCCCCGTTCCGTTCTGGTCCTGGAACGAGAAGCTGGACGAGGAGGAAACCCGGCGTCAGATCCGTCTGATGCACGAGGCCGGCATCGGCGGCTTTTTCATGCACGCCCGGGGCGGCCTGCAAACCGAATACATGGGCGAGGAATGGTTCCGCAACGTGGCCGCCGGTATTGACGAGGCCAAAAAGCTGGGGATGTACGCCTGGGCCTACGACGAAAACGGCTGGCCCAGCGGCTTCGGCGGCGGCGCCGTCAACGGCAAGGGTGAGTATTACTGCCAGAAATATCTGCGCTTCGGCGACGTCCCGGACAAGCCGGAGCACAAAATCGCCGACGTGGACGGCAAGTGCTTCTACTATGAAATCAACCCCTTCTATGTGGACGTGCTGGACCCGGCGGTGACCCAGGACTTCCTGAACGAAATTCACGAGAAGTATTACGCCCGGTTCGGCTCGGATTTTGCCGGATTTTTCACCGACGAGCCGCAGATTTCCCGCAATGGCATTCCCTGGAGCAACGTCATGCTGGAAAGCTACCGTCAGCGCTACGGCGAGGACCTGATTTCTCATCTGCCGGAGCTGTTTGCGCGGCAGGGCGACTGGAAAACCACCCGGATCCGGTTCTGGAAGCTGGTGACGGATCTGTTTTCCGCCAATTTCATGAAAAAAATCCACGACTGGTGCGAAGATCACAATCTGAAATTCACCGGCCACATGGTGCTGGAGGAAACCTTCCGCTCCCAGGTCACCTCCAACGGCGCCGTCATGCCCCATTATGAATATCTCACCATTCCCGGCATGGACTGCCTGGGGCGGCACATCATTTACGATCTGACCGCCTATCAGCTCGGCTCCGTGGCCCAGCAGCTGGGCAAAAAGCAGGTGCTGTCCGAAACCTTCGCCCTGTGCGGCCACAACGTCAGCTTTGACGAGCTGCGGGTGATTTACAGTCACCAGATGGTCCACGGCGTGAACCTGCTGTGCCAGCATCTGGAGGGCTACAGCCTCCGGGGCATCCGGAAGCGGGATTATCCCCCCGCCATGTACTGCCAGCAGCCCTGGTGGAAGGATTACGAGCGGTTCTGCACCGGCATGTCCCGGGTGGGCATGATTCTGGCCGAGGGCAAGTGCGAGGTGGACACGCTGCTGCTCCATCCCCAGACCAGCGCCTGGGTGCTGTTCGACAACGGCGAATGCGAGGGACTGGACGAATTCTATCAGCGCTTCAAGGCCATCGTCAACGACTACGACCGGAAGCACATCCCCTTCCATCTGGGCGACGAAACCATCATGGAGCGCCACGGCCGGGTGGAAAACGGCAAGCTCGTCATCGGGCAGATGGCCTACTCCACGGTGGTGGTGCCGGAGCATCTGGCCTTCCTGCCTAATACCGAGCGGCTGCTGGAGGAATTCCGGGCGGCCGGCGGCCGGATCGTGGCGCCGGAGGACCTGCCCGCCCGCAGTGACGTGGTGGACAATCCCGACGTGATCTACACCAAGCGGATTCTGGACAGCGGAAGCGCCTATTTCCTGCTCAATCCCACGGACCGTCCCCAGACCGTCCGGCTGGGCTGCGGCACCTGCATCCTCGATCAGGTCACCGGCGAAAAGCTGCCCATCTCCGGAACCTATGAATTTGCGCCCTACGAAAGCCTGCTGATTCTGGACGAGCCGGGCGCGCCGATGACGGCCCAGCCCAAGACGCTGCGGAATCTGGATCTGTCCGGCACCTGGACGGTGGAGGACGCAACGCCGAACCTGCTGACGCTGGACCGGTGCGACTACTACTTCGACGGCAAGCTGGAGGAGCAGAACGGCTACGTTCTGGACATCCAGAACCGGGCGCTGGCGCTGGAGCGGCCCGTCTCCATCCGACAGGTCTACCATATTCAGGTGGAAACCGTGCCGGAGGACCCCTTCCTGCTGTGCGAGACGCCGGAGATCTACCGCATCACGGTCAACGACACACCGCTGGACATGACGGACTGCGGCTGGTTCCGGGACAAGGCCTTCCGGAAGCTGAATCTGGCGGGGCTGCTCCGGGTGGGCGAAAACACCGTTACGCTGGAAACGGACTTCCGGCAGGATCCGGCGGTTTACGACTGCCTGCGGAAATCCCGAATCTTTGAAAGCGAGAAAAACAAGCTCAGCTACGGCATGGAAATCGAACCTTGCTACCTGATGGGCACCTTCGGCGTCCGGGCGCTGGGAACGCCGGTGAAGCTGGAGCGGGACGCCTTCCGGGTACGCGACAGCTTTGTGGTCTGCGCCATGCCGAAAACCGTCACGCTGACGGAGCTGGAAAAGCAGGGCTTCCTGTTCTTCTCCGGCGCGCTGACCGTTTCCAAGACGGTGACGCTGGAGGATCCCAACTACCGGTTGGCCATGGTCCGCAAGGGTGTCAACGTGGTGGAGGCCGCCGTCAACGGAACGCCTGCCGGTGTGATTCTCTACCGGTCCGACCGGCCGGACTGCTCGGCGCTGCTGCATCCCGGCGAAAACCGGCTGACGCTGACACTGCTGAACAATCTGCGGAACATGATGGGTCCCCATCATCTGGCGGAGGGCGAAAGCTACGCCGTGGGACCGGCCTCCTTCTTCCGGGAACCCTGCGTGTTCAACGAGCACCCGGAGGCAAACTGGAACGACGACTACTGCTTTGTGGAAACCTCGGTGACCACGGAATAAACCAAAAAATCAGCGGGAGGAAATCCGTTCGGACTTCCTCCCGCTGATTTTTACTTTTTCAGAACCGTAAAGCGGAACCGGGTTTCGCTGTGCCAAGGCGTCCCGGCCTTGACGAAGGGCTGGGGCCATTCGGGATGGTTCACGCTGTCGGGGTAGTACTGGGTTTCCAGCGCCACGCCGGAGCGCTTGCCGTAGTACACGCCGCCCTTACCGGGCTGATCCAGGTAATTACCGGCATAGAACTGGACGCCGGGCAGATCGGTGGAAACCGCCATGGTCCGGCCGGAAACCGGATCGGTCAGAATCGCGCAGGGATCGCAGAACACCTCGTAGTTGTGGTCGTAGCCGCCCTGAAGGTTCAGCGCGTCGTAATCCACGCCGATGTCCCGGCCGATGGGCTTGGGAGTGCGGAAATCCATGGGCGAGCCATCCACAGGCCGCAGCTCGCCGGTGGGGATGCTCTCGGCATCGGCGGCGGTGAAGAACCGGCCGGGGATGGTGAGGACCTGCTCCATGGCCGCCTCGGGGTGGTCGTGGCCCGCCAGATTGAAGTAGCTGTGGTTGGTCATGTTGAACACGGTGTCCTTGTCGCTGACGCAGTCGTAGCGGATGTGGAGGGTATCGCTGCTGTCCACCGCATAGGTCACGCACAGCACGGCGTTTCCGGGGAAGCCCTGATCGCCGTCCGGGCTGTCCAGCCGAAAGGTCACGGCGGTTTCGGACACGGACGCCGCCGTCCAGAGCCGGTCCTTCAGGCAGTCCGGGCCGCTGTGCAGGTTGTTGCTGCACTCCACCGGCGTCAGCCGGATTTTCTCACCGTTCAGCAGAAACGCGGCGTTTTTCACCCGGTTGGCGTTCCGACCCACGGTCGCGCCCAGGAAGCCGCCGTTTTGCAGATACTCCGCCGGGGTATCATAGCCCAGGACCACGTCCGCCGTCCGGCCGTCCGCGTCCGGGACCAGCAGCCGCACCAGCGTGGCGCCCAGATCGGTAACCACGGCGGTGATCCGACCGCAGGAAATCGTGTAGAGGGATGCCTCCTGCCCGGAGGGAAGGGTGCCGAAGCGTTCTTTCATAGGAAGGATCTCCTTTCTTTTTTGAAAAAAGTCAGAAATGGCATTGCCCATATGGGTAGCTTCATTATACTACATCCTGCGGCGGTTTTCAAAGGTTTCTTTTACCCAGCCTTGACATTTCGCAACATTTCCCGGCGGCGAACCGGTTTCGCCCCGGTTTTCGGTGGCGGTGGAAACCGGAGAAAATCACCAATTTTACATTATTTTGTGATTCCCTCTTGCAAAAACCACAAGATGTAGTATAATAGGTCCTAGAACACGCAAAGGAGAAAGGGACCATGAAGATTATCAAGCGCAACGGCGCGGAGGCTGTCTTCGACAGTACCAAAATCGAAACGGCAATTACCAAGGCCAATCTGGCCGTGGAAGAAAGCGTGCGGATGACGCCGCTGCAGATCAAACGGATCACCCAGAGCGTCCAGGTTTCCTGCGAGGAGATGGGCCGCAGCCCCTCCGTGGAGGAAATTCAGGATCTGGTGGAAAAGGCGATCATGGCACACGGCGCCTTTGAAGTCGCCAAGGAATATATCACTTACCGCTACACCCGCAGCCTGGTCCGTCGGTCCAACACCACCGACGACCGGATCCTCAGCCTCATCGAATGCAACAACGAGGAGGTCAAGCAGGAAAACGCCAACAAGAACCCCACCATCAACGCGGTGCAGCGGGACTATATGGCCGGCGAGGTGTCCAAGGACATCACCAGCCGGATTCTCCTGCCCCGGGAAATCGTGGAGGCCCACGAGGCCGGCATCATCCATTTCCACGATGCGGATTACTATGCCCAGCATATGCACAACTGCGAC
>CAJLCS010000037.1 GCA_905205195.1 uncultured Eubacteriales bacterium | reverse complement strand
TATCAAACGCATCAAAGAAAACCCGGAGGCGGTGAAGGCCGGTCTGCGGGCCAAGGAAGTGGACTGCGACGCCGCCGTGGACCGGATTCTGGAGCTGGACGAGGAGCGGCGGAAGCTGATTGCCGACACCGAAACCCGGAAGGCCCGCCAGAACAAGGTCTCCAAGGAAATCCCCGCCCTGAAGAAGGCGGGCAAGGACGTGGCCCCCATTTTCGCCGAAATGGCCGAGCTGAAGGCGGGCATCGCCGAGGACGAGCAGAAGCTGGACGCGGTGCTGGCGGAGTACAGGACGCTGATGCTGAGCCTGCCCAACATGCCGGACCCGGATCTGGTCCCCGGCGGCAAGGAAAACAATGAGCCGCTGCGCTACTACGGCGAGCCCCACAAATTCGACTTCCCCCCCAAGCACCATGTGGACCTGTGCCTGGATCTGGGCCTGATCGACTACGACCGGGGCACCAAGCTGGCCGGTTCCGGCTTCTGGATGTACACCGGCCTGGGCGCCCGGCTGGAATGGGCGCTGCTGAACTACTTCATCGACACCCACATCGCCGACGGCTACGAATTCATCCTTCCGCCCCATATGCTGGAGTACCAGTGCGGCGAAACCGCCGGTCAGTTCCCGAAATTCGCCGACGAGGTCTATAAAATCGCCAATCCCACCGACGACCGGATCCACTATATGCTGCCCACCGCCGAGGCGGCGCTGGCCAGCGTCTACCGGGACGAAATTCTCAACGAAGCCGACCTGCCCAAGAAATTCTTCTCCTACACCCCCTGCTTCCGCCGGGAGGCCGGTTCTCACCGGGCCGACGAGCGGGGCATGGTCCGGGGCCATCAGTTCAACAAGGTGGAAATGTTCCAGTACACCCGTCCCGAAGACTCCGACGCCGCCTTCGACGAGCTGGTCCGGAAGGCCGAGGATCTGGTGAAGGGACTGGGCTTCCACTTCCGCACGGTCAAGCTGGCCGCCGGCGACTGCTCCGCCTCCATGGCCCGGACCTACGACATTGAAATCCAGATTCCCTCCATGAACGGCTACAAGGAGGTTTCCTCCGTGTCCAACGCCCGGGATTATCAGGCCCGCCGGGGCAACATCCGGTTCCGCCGGGAGGGCAGCAACAAGATCGAGTTCGTCCACACCCTCAACGGCTCCGGCCTGGCCACCTCCCGGATCTTCCCGGCCATGGTGGAGCAGAACCAGCGGGCCGACGGCAGCGTGGTGATCCCCGAGGTGCTGCGCAAGTACCTGGGCGGCATGGAAATCATCGAAAAGCCCGCCAAGAAGTAAGAGGAATTCTGCAAAGGAGTGATTCCGTTGAAAGAGATCGAAAAAGTGGAAGCCGAG
Source organism: uncultured Eubacteriales bacterium (assembly GCA_905205195.1). GTDB lineage: Bacteria > Bacillota > Clostridia > Oscillospirales > Oscillospiraceae > Faecousia. The sequence continues at coordinate 16,113 of CAJLCS010000037.1, read as the reverse complement.
CTGAAAAAAATCAAAAAGCCCTCCTGGATTGACGAATTCAAGACCTTCGCCCTGAAGGGCAACGTGATGGATCTGGCCGTGGGCGTCATCATCGGCGCCGCGTTTCAGGGCATCATCAAGAGCCTGACCGACGACGTCATCATGCCCGTCGTATCCATCTTCCTGGGCGGCATTGATTTCAGCGAAATGAAGCTGACACTGCCCCGGCTCTTCGGCAAAACGCTGGACGACGCCGGAAACGTGGTGGTCAACACCCTCAACTACGGTAAGTTCCTGTCCGCGGTCATCAATTTCCTGATTCTGGCCCTGGTGGTGTTCTGGATGGTGAAGCTGGTCAACGGCCTCATGGACAGAACCCACAAGAAGGAAGCCCCGGCCCCCGCGCCTGCTCCCGCTCCGGAGCCCAGCGCCGAAGAGAAGCTACTCACCGAGATTCGGGACCTGCTGAAGGACGACAAGAAATAATCGGAAATAATCCAAGAAATCACGGTAAAAAAGTCGAATTGCTTTGACAAACGGGGCCTGCGGCCTTATAATAAGGCCGTAGGCCTGCGGGTCTGCATTCCGTCTTTGATTACTGAAAAAGGAAGGATAAACTATGTACAAGATTACGCGCAAGAAGGAGCTGAACGCCAACGTCACGCTGATGGACATCGAAGCTCCCTTCGTTGCCCGCAAGGCCAAGGCCGGGCAGTTCATCATTTTCCGGATCGACGAGCAGGGCGAGCGGGTGCCGCTGACAATTGCCGGTTATGACAGGGAAAAGGGCACCGTCACCATTATTTTCCAGAAGGTCGGCTTCACCACCAAGGCCCTGGGCGAGCTGAACGAGGGCGATTACATCCATGACTTTGTGGGTCCTCTGGGCAAGCCCACCGACGTGGAAGGCAAGAAGCGTGTCTGCGTCGTCGGCGGCGGCGTGGGCTGCGCCATTGCGCTGCCTGCCGCGCAGGCCTTCAAGGAAGCGGGCGCCATTGTGGACGTCATTATCGGCTTCCGGACCAAGGACATCGTCATTCTGGAGGATGAGTTCCGGGCCTGCGCCGATAACCTCTACCTGATGACCGACGACGGCTCCTACGGCGAGAAGGGCTTCGGCACCGTCAAGCTCCAGGCGCTGCTGGAATCCGGCATCGCCTATGACGAGGTGCTGGCCATCGGCCCTGTGCCCATGATGAAGTTCGTCTGCAAGACCACCGAGCCCTTCGGCGTTCACACCATGGTGTCCCTGAACCCCATTATGGTAGACGGCACCGGTATGTGCGGCGGATGTCGTGTCACCGTGGGCGGCGAGACCAAGTTTGCCTGCGTGGACGGCCCCGAGTTCGACGGCCACAAGGTGGACTTTGCCGAACTGATGAACCGCAACACCGTCTACCGCGAGCGGGAGGCCGAGGTTGCCGAGAAGCACGTCTGCCGCATTGCCTCCATGGGCAAAGCGCTGATTAAGTAAGGAGAGTACGGTTATGGCGAATATGACTCTGACGAAGACGCCCATGCCTGAGCAGGATCCTCAGGTACGCGCCCACAATTTTAAGGAAGTTGCCCTGGGCTACACCAAGGAAATGGCCATCGAAGAGGCCGGCCGCTGCCTGCACTGCAAGAAGCCCAAGTGCGTGGAAGGCTGTCCCGTGAACATCCACATTCCCGATTTCATTGCCAAGGTCGCCGAGGGCGATTTCAAGGCCGCTTATGAAATCATCACCGATACCAACGCCCTGCCCGCCCTGTCCGGCCGTGTCTGTCCCCAGGAGACCCAGTGTGAGTCCCAGTGCGTCCGCGGCGTGAAGGGTGAGCCGGTGGCCATCGGCCGTCTGGAGCGGTTCGTGGCCGACTGGTACCGGGAGAACATCAACGAAATGCCCGCCAAGGCCGCATCCAACGGCATCAAGGTGGCCGTGGTCGGCTCCGGCCCTGCCGGTATGACCTGCGCCTCCAACCTGGCCAAGAAGGGCTATCAGGTCACCATGTTTGAGGCCCTGCACACCGCCGGCGGCGTACTGGTGTACGGCATCCCCGAATTCCGTCTGCCCAAGGCCATCGTGGCCAACGAAATCACCAAGCTCCAGGCCCAGGGCGTGGAGGTCATGACCAACATGGTCATCGGCCGGGTCCTGACCATCGACGAGCTGTTTGAAATGGGCTTCAAGGCCGTGTTCGTCGGCTCCGGCGCCGGTCTGCCCATGTTCATGAACATCCCCGGCGAGGCCCTCAAGGGCGTCATGTCCGCCAACGAGTACCTGACCCGGACCAACCTGATGAAGGCCTACACCGAGGAAGCCGATACGCCCATCATCAAGTCCAAGGCCGTGGCCGTGGTCGGCGGCGGCAACGTGGCCATGGACGGCGCCCGCTGCGCCATGCGTCTGGGTGCCGAGCATGTCTACATCGTCTACCGCCGGGGCGAAGCCGAAATGCCCGCCCGGAAGGAAGAACAGCACCACGCCAAGGAAGAGGGCATCGAGTTCAAGACCCTGTGCAACCCGGTGGAGATTCTGGGCGACGAGAACGGCCGGGTCTGCGGCATGAAGTGCATCCGCATGGAGCTGGGTGAGCCGGACGCCTCCGGCCGCCGCCGTCCCGTGGAGATCCCGGGCAGCGAGTTCGTGCTGGATGTGGATACCGTCATCATGGCCCTGGGCACCAGCCCCAACCCCCTGATCCGGTCCACCACCCCCGGTCTGGACACCAACCGGAAGGGCTGCCTGATCGTCAACGAGAACGAAATGACCACCCGGGAAGCGGTCTTCGCCGGCGGCGACGCCGTCACCGGTGCGGCCACCGTCATTCTGGCCATGGGCGCCGGCAAGAAGGGCGCCGAGGCCATCGACGCTTACCTGAGCAAGAAATAAGGTCCCATCCGTAAAAAAGGAAGAAGGCAGCACGAATCTTGTGCTGCCTTCTTTTCGTACGCTCCGATGAACAAAAGTGATAGGCCGGGCTTTGCCCGGCGTGATCGTTCCCTTTCGGGAAGTGATAGAAAAGCCTGTCGGCTTTTGTGATAGGATATTCCCGCCTCAACTGCCGCAGGCAATATCACCGAGGCGCACTTCCTTACGAAGTGCGCCTCACGGATCGCCTGCATTTTCTATTTTTCGTCGCCGAATACCATGTTGGCGTAGATTTTCCGCATCCGCTCGTCCGGAAACCGGTCGTCAAAGAACTGATCCACGACGCTGTGGGCCGGTTCGTCCTTCACCCGCTCCGACCAGCGCCACACCGCACCAAGGCTCATCAGCCCGTCAAACAGCAGGAACACCACCAGCACCCACGTCACAGCCTTGCCGATCCGGTCCGGGATCCGCAGAATAACCTTCGCCACCCGGGGATAGATGCTCTTGATCCAGAAAACGCCCAGAATGCCCCAGAATACCGAATAGAGCAAACAAATCCGGCCGTTTAAGTTAAAGGGCACCTTGCTGTAGTCCCAGGACACGGAGCCGAACAGCATTTCCTGGGCCCAGGACAGCACATATTCCACCACGCTGCCGATGACCATGCTGCCCGCAAAGGAAATGGCCGCGCTCCGGTTCCGGTAGCGGTACAATGCCAGCGTCAGCGCCACCGCGCCAACGCCGTAGAGCAGGTTGAAGGGGCCGTACACCAGCCCCGCCCGGCTTTCGATGTAGCCGTGGCGCAGCAGGCACCACAGCGTCTCCACCGCCACACCGGCAAAGCTGCCGGAAATGCAGATCAGGGCGATTTTGTAGAAATTCACCCCGGCGGCAAAATTCTCCCGCTGCTGCTCCTCCAGATCGATCACCGAATTGGCCGGGGCGCGGCGGAGGATTTTCCGCTTGGTCTCGCTGCTGCGGCCTTCCTTCAGCCTGGTTTTCAGCTCGTCGGACTGATCGTAGGCCCATTTCTGGGCCTTCCGCAGGTTGGCGGAGGCCTTTTCCAGCGCTTCCGCCTCCCGGGTCACCGATTCGGCCAGCCGGTCCCGTTCCGCTTCGCTCATTTCGTTCTGCCGGGCCAGCCGGGCGTGGAGCAGGACAAACCGCTCCTCTTCCTGCGCCTCCAGCGCCAGAATCTTCTCGCTGGCGGCTTCCAGTGTCTTTTTCTCTTTCACGGCTCCTCCTTTTCCCCGGTCCGCCGCTCCACATAGCGGCGAAACCGGAACACCGCCGAGGGCTGATAGCCCTGCCGGTTGCTGATGAGATAAAAATTCCAATCCTTCCGCGGCTCGGCAATGGTCAGAATCTCCACGTCCAGCCGATGAAGCATCTCCATGGCCGGAACCACGGCAATGCCGAAGCCGTGGGCCACCAGTCCGGCAACCACCTGATCCTCCTGCACCTCGTAGGCAATGACGGGCTGACCGCCGATTTCCCGGAACATCTGCCGGATCACCCGCCGCAGGCCGGTGCCCTCGGCAAAGACAATCTGCGGATAGGGCAGCGTTTCCCGCAGCGCAACGGTGCCCCGCCCGGCCAGAGGATGGCCCTTCGGCACGATCACCACCAGATCCTGCCGCCAGACCGGCGTGCAGAGGAAGCGCTCGTCTGAGGTCGGCCGCGACGCAAACACCAGATCATAGGTTCCGGCCCGCAGTCCCTCCAGAAGGGCGTCCGTAGGGCCGGAATGGAAGGAAAAGCGAATTCCGCTGTCCGGCACCTCCCGGAGGAATCCCTCCGCCAGGCCGGGAATCAGATCCACCCCCAGCCCCCGCAGAAAGCCCAGCCGGATCTCCCCGCCGCCGTCGCGGACCTGCTGCAGCTTCGCAATCCCGGCATCCAGACCGGTGAGGGACCGGTCCACAATCTCCTGAAAGGCCTGGCCGTACCGGGTCAGGCGGACGTTTCGCCCGCTTCGCTCAAAAAGCGGCACGCCCAGCTCCTTCTCCAGCTCCCGGATGGCATAGCTGAGGGTCGGCTGGGTGATACATAACGCCTCCGCCGCTCGGGAATAATGCAGGCGGCGGGCCAGCTCCGAAAAATAACGCAAATGCAGCAGATTCATCGTCTCACCCCCTCTACAGTATTGCACATTTCATAGAAAATGTCTATCAATTTCTATAAAAGAATCAATTTGACATTTCCGGTTTCATACGATACAATTTTATCGATAAATAAATGCCGATTGAACCGGCATCGGAAAGGGAGGATTCAAATGCTACTGCAAGGAAAAACTGCCATCGTCACCGGCGGTACCCGGGGAATTGGGCTTGCCATCGTGCGGACCTATCTGCAAAACGGCGCCCGCGTCGCGCTGTTCGGGAGCCGCCCGGAAAGCGCCCAAAAAGCCGTCAGCCAGTTGAAGGCCGAAAACGCAGACTGGGAGGTTCTCGGCCTGTCGCCGGATCTGACGGACTTTTCCGCCGTCAAAGCGGCCGTCGATCAGGTGGCCGAAACCTTCGGCACCGTGGACATTCTGGTCAACAACGCCGGAATTTCCGCCCGGGAGCCGCTGGCCGATTACACGCCGGAGAAATTCAAGGCCATCATGGATCTCAACGTCACCGCCGTCTTCAACGGCTGCAAGGCCGTCGAGCCGATCATGCGGCAGGCCGGTCACGGCTGCATTCTGAACACCAGCTCCATGGTCAGCCTGTACGGTCAGCCCAGCGGCGTGGGCTATCCCACCAGCAAATTCGCCGTCAACGGCCTGACCCGCAGTCTCGCCCGGGAGCTTGGCCGGGCCGGCATCCGGGTCAACGCGGTGGCGCCGGGCATTACCCGAACGGATATGGTCGCCGCCCTGCCGCCGGAGCTGGTGGCCCGGATCTCCGCCCCCATTCCGCTGGGGCGGGTCGGCGAGCCGGAGGAGGTTGCCAACGTGTTTCTGTTCCTGGCCAGCGACCTTGCCAGCTATGTCACCGGCGCCGTCGTTTCGGTGGACGGTGCCGCCCAGACCTGACGGAAGATACAAAAAATTGCCTCTGCGATAAACGCAGAGGCAATTTATTTGATTACCGATCCTCCCGGAAGTAGGACAGGCCCAGGCTGGCGGGGGGCTGATTTTCCCGCTTTTTCCGCATACTGATGATAATCAGCACGATGATCGTCACCAGATACGGCAGCATCTTGATCAGCTCCTGGGTGCTCACATCCAGATTGGGGATGTAGTTGTGGACGATGAACAGTCCGCCGAACAGAATGGAGCCGAGGATGCTCATATCCGGCTTCCACACGGCGAAAATTACCAGCGCAATGGCCAGCCAACCCCGGTCACCGAAGGCGTCGTTGGACCAGATGCCGCAGGCGTAGTCCATCACATAGTACAGTCCGCCCAGTCCCGCGATCACGCTGCCGATGCAGGTGGCCGCGTACTTGTAGCGGGCCACGGAGATGCCCGCCGCGTCGGCGGTGGCCGGATTCTCGCCCACGGCCCGCAGCTCCAGGCCGGTCCGGGTCCGCTTGAGCACATAGGCGGCAATCAGCGCCACGATGATGGCCACATAGGCCAGAAAACTGTAGGAAAACAGGACGGTGCCCACCGCCCCCAGCTTCTCCGCAAAGGGAAGGGTGGCCCGGAAGCAGTTGCTGGTGGCCGTCAGGGTGATGGAGGGCATATCGCTGGAGGTGAGCTTGATCAGCGAGCCGCCGAAGAAGTTGCCGAAGCCCACGCCGAAGGTGGTCAGCGCCAGACCGGTAACGTTCTGGTTGGCCCGGAGGGTGGTGGTCAGGAAGGCGTAAATCAGGCCCATGACCAGCGACCCCAGCATACAGCACAGCAGCGGGATCAGAATGGCCAGAAACGGGTTGATATTGGCCGGGCCAACGGCCTGCTCATACAGAAACGCGCCGATGACGCTGCTGATGCCGCCTACATACATGATGCCGGGGATGCCCAGGTTCAGGTTGCCGCTTTTTTCCGTGATGATTTCGCCGGTGGAGCCGAACAGCAGCGGAATACCCTGCATAACGGCCCGGTGAATAAAGGATGCAATCATGCCGCTTTCCCTCCCTGCTCGCTGCCGCGGAATTTGATCTGATAATTGATGAAAAATTCGCTGCCGATGATGAAGAAAATGATGATGCCGGTGATGATCTCCGAGAAGGAGGCGTTCAGGCCGTAAATCGTGGAAATCTCAATGGCGCCCTTCTGCAAAAACACGATGAGCAGCGACGTCAGCACCATGTACAAGGGATTAAACTTGGCCAGCCACGACACCATGATGGCGGTAAAGCCCCGGCCGGCGGCGGTGTTGCGGGTGATGGTATGGTCGGTGCCGCTGACCAGCAGCAGTCCGGCGATGCCGCACAGGGCGCCGGAGATGACCATGGTGCGGATGATGACCTTTTTCACGTTGATGCCGATGTAGCGGGCGGTGTTCTCGCTTTCGCCCACCACGGCGATTTCATAGCCGTGCTTGCTGTACTTCAGGTAGATGTACATGCCCACGGTCAGGGCGGCCACGATGAGGATATTCATCAGGTAATCCTGCCCGCCCAGCGCCGGGAGCCATCCGGCATGGGTCTCCTGATTGATGACGCCGATCTGGCCGGAGCCTTTGGGCACGGACCATTTCAGGGTGAAGAAGGACACCAGTTGAATGGCGATGTAGTTCATCATCAGGGTGAACAGCGTCTCGTTGGTATCCCAGTGGGCCTTGAAGAAGGCGGGAATCACCGCCCACAGGGCACCGGCGGCCATGCTGGCCAGAATAATCACCGGCATCAGCAGCCAGGTGGGCAGCTTGCTGCCCAGCAGAATCATGCAGGCGGCGGTGGCCATGCCACCGATGAGGACCTGCCCCTCGGCGCCGATGTTCCAGAACCGCATTTTGAAGGCCGGGGTCACCGCCAGCGACACGCACAGCAGCATGGCCACGTTCTGCAGCAGGCCCCAGATCCGGCGCTGGGTGCCCACGGCGCCGTCAATCATGGTGGCGTAGACCCGCAGGGGATTTTCCCCGGTGAGCAGCACCGTCACCACGGCGCTGGCCACCAGCGCCAGCGCCACGGCGGCCACCCGGATCAGCCAGGATTTCCACCAAACAAGGCCGCTGCGCTTGGCAATGTGAAACCGGGGTTCGTGCATATGCTTCTCGGTCATTGATTGTCTCCTCCTTCGTCACAGACGCCGCTGTTGGCGGTCATGAGATAGCCGATCTGCTCCTTGGTAGCCTTCCGGCCGTCCACCACGCCGGTGACCTTGCCGGAGCCAATGACCAGAATCCGGTCGCACAGCTCCACCAGCACGTCCAGATCTTCGCCCACGAAGATCACGGCCACGCCGTTTTCCTTCTGCTGGTTGAGCAGATGATAAATCAGATACGAGGAGTTGATATCCAGACCCCGGACCGGATAGGCCGCCATCAGCACCGTCGGCGACGCGGCGATTTCCCGGCCCACCAGCACCTTCTGGACGTTGCCGCCGGAGAGCTTCCGCACCGGCGTCTCGGCGTTGGGGGTGACCACCTCCAGCTGGCGGATGATGTCGTCGGCCAGATTTTTCGGGGCCTTCCGCTCCAGCAGGAAGGTCTTGCCCTTCCGGTAGCTGCGGAGCATCATGTTGTCCACAATGTCCATGTTGCCCACCAGGCCCATGCCCAGCCGGTCCTCCGGCACGAAGGACAGCCGCACGCCCAGCTCCCGGATCTGCAGTGGGGTTTTGTCCCGCAGGTTGTCGGTGGCGTCGGTTTTGGGGTTATGGTAGAGGATTTCGCCGCTTTGCAGCTGCTGCAATCCCGCGATGGCCTCCAGCAGCTCCCGCTGGCCGCTGCCGGCGATGCCCGCAATGCCCAGAATTTCGCCGGACCGGGCGGTAAAGGTCACGTCGTCGAGAACCTTCACGCCGTCCCGGTTGATGCAGTCCACATGGCGCACCACCAGCCGGTCCGCCGGGTCCTTCGGGTCGGTCCGCTGGATGTTCAGGGAGACTTTCTTGCCCACCATCATTTCCGTCAGGGCCGCCTCGTTGGTCTCGGCGGTGCGGACGGTGCCGATGTACTCGCCCTTCCGCAGCACGGACACCCGGTCGGACAGGGCCATGACCTCGTGGAGCTTGTGGGTGATGATGATGATGGCCTTGCCGCTGTCCCGCATCCGGCGCAGCACGTCGAAGAGCTTCCGGGTCTCCTGGGGGGTCAGCACGGCGGTAGGCTCGTCAAGAATCAGGATCTCCGCCCCCCGGTAGAGGGCCTTGACGATTTCCACCGTCTGCTTTTCGGAGACGGACATCTCGTAAATTTTCTTTTCCGGGTCGATTTCAAAGCCGTACTGCTCGCTGATCTCCCGGATACGCCGGGCGGAGCGCTGCATATTGAACCGCTCCTTCTCCTCCAGCCCCAGCACAATGTTTTCCGCCGCCGTGAACACGTCCACCAGCTTGAAGTGCTGGTGAATCATGCCGATGCCGTAGGAAAAGGCGTCCCGGGGAGAGCGGATCACCGCCTCGCTGCCGTCGATGAAAATCTGGCCGTGATCCGGAAAATAAATACCCGCGATGATGTTCATCAGCGTGGTTTTTCCGCTGCCGTTCTCGCCCAGAATCGACAGAATCTCGCCCCGGTTGACGGTGAGGTTCACGTCCTTATTGGCGACGATGCTGCCGAAGACCTTGGTAATGCCCCGCAGCTCGATTGCCGCATCTGCACTCATTGGTTTTCCTCCCATTTCTTAAGTTACGAAAATCCGCCCGGCGGGCGGCCTTTCGTCAGTCAAGAAAAGCACTTCCGGCGGGACAAGTGACTTGTCCCGCCATGGAAGTGTCGAAATTCGGAATCAGAATTTGGTGTTGGACAGAGAAATGCCGTCGATCTGAATGTCGAAGTAGGGGGCGGACCGCTTCTCGGACTCGTGGAAGTAGCCGTCGGCCACCACCTCGGTGTCCGGGGTGTAGTTGGCGTCGGTGTCCACGTCCGCCATGTAGGAGGTCAGGTGACCCTCGGCGTCCACCTTGGCGTTGACGTTGGCGGAGTCGGAAACGGTCACGGTAAAGGTGCTGGTGTCGAACACATGGGCGGTGCCGTCCTCCAGCGCCTTGGTCACCTCGGCGATCTTGTCGGCGGTACCGGCGGCAGCGGCGGTGTCATTGATGGCGGACAGCTCCACGGAGCCGGTAGCCAGGGTGCCGCACCAATCCTTCTCGATCTCCTTGCCTTCCTGCACGCAGCTGATGATGTACTCGAAGTAGGGCTGCCAGTTGATCCGGGAGGACACGATGAAGGTGTTGGGGCAGGAGGCCACGGTGCTGCCGTTATAGGAAACGTTGGGCACACCGGCGGCCTCGCAGGCAGTGGGGGCGCCCATGGAGTCGGCGTGCTGGCTGATGAGGACGCAGTTGTTGCTGATCAGCTTGGTGGCCGCTTCCTTCTCGGCGGTCTCGTCGTACCAGCTGCCGGTGAACTGGACTTCCATGGTCACGGAGGGGCAGACGGACTTGGCGCCCAGATAGAAGGAGGTGTAGCCGGAGATGACTTCCGCGTAGGTGAAGGCGCCCACATAGCCCATCTTGGCCTGGTCGGCGGTGATCTTGCCGGCGTCGATCATCTCGTTGAGCTTCATGCCCGCAGCCACACCGGCCAGATAGCGGCCCTCATAGATGGAGGCGAAGGCGTTGTGCAGGTTCTTCAGGGAAGAGGTGTGGGCCGTGGTACCGGTGGCGTGGCAGAACTGCACGTTGGGGTACTTCTCGGCGGCCTCCGCCAGATGCTGCTCGTGGCCGAAGGAATCGGCAAAGACGATGTCGCAGCCCCGGTCGGCCAGGTCAATGGCGGCTTCCTTGCATTCGCTGGATTCGGGGATGTTCTTCTTTTCCAGGTACTCCACGCCCATCTTTTCGCAGGCAGCCTTAGCGGCGTTGATGAAGTTCAGGTCATAGGTGGAGTTCTCGTCGTGCAGGTAGATGAAGCCAACCTTCAGCTTCTTGCCGTCGGCGCTGTTGTTGCCGCCGTTGCTGCCGCAGCCGGCAAACGCCAGGACCATGGCCAGACACAGAAGCAGTGCAATGATTTTTTTCATTTCTCTTCCTCCAAAATATAGCGTAAAATTTATCGTACACGGGATTTTCCCGTATCGATCAGAGAGATTCGCCCCGGAAGGTGACGCTGTGGTCGTCCATCCGGTCGATGATGGCCAGCGATTCCACCCGCAGGCCGTCCTGCCGCAGCCGGTCGCCGCCCTGCTGGAAGCCCTTCTCGATGGCGCAGGCCGCACCGACGCATTCGGCACCCGCCTGACGGATCAGGTGAAGCAGGCCCTCCAGCGCCTTGCCGTTGGCCAGGAAATCATCCACCAGCAGCACCCGGTCGCCGGGCTTCAGATAGTCCTTTTCCACCACCACGGTGTAGTCGGTGCCATGGGTGTAGGAATGGACCACGGTGGAATAGACACTGCCGGAAAGGTTGCTGGTTTTGTGCTTCTTGGCAAAGACCACGGGCACATGGAGCGCCGCTCCGGCACCCATGGCGATGGCGATGCCGGAGGTTTCGATGGTCAGGATCTTGGTGACGCGGCTGCCGTCAAAGAGCCGGGCGATTTCCTTACCCATTTCCATGATGAAGTCCACGTCGATCTGGTGGTTCAGAAAAGAACCGACCTTCAGAATATTGCCGGGCAGCACCCTGCCCTCGCTGCGAATTTTTTCTTCCAGAGCTTTCATACCGCATTTCTCTCTTTCAAATAAAAAAGGACAGACGGAAGCCGCAAAAGCCCGTCTGCCATCTGCCCGCAGGAAACACTTTCCCCCCCGGGAAAACAACCAATAGTCGCAACTTAAAGGCGTGCGGTAGAAACATTTGGGCCAGACATCCAAACCTATATTGGTAACTATTTTCTTGAAGCCAACTCATGATAGCACAGGAAAAATTCAATGTCAACAAAATACGACGGTATTTTCAAAGCTTGTTCACATCGACCCGTTTCTGGCGTTTTTTCCCGATGCAATTGTGCAGGTTTTCTGTCCTTATTTTTTTGCTTTCTACGTTCCGACGCAGCTACTAGTCGTCAAAACGTAACAGCCCGGTCAAGAAAGCGCAATCCAGAACCGTTTCACTCTCCCGCCGTCGGTGTCCACCGTATTTTCGTATTCCCCGCCGCAGGCGCGGATGGTCTTTTCGCTGCCGATGTTGCCCTCGTGGCAGGTCACCATCACCCGGTCCAGCCCGAAGGCCCTGCACTTTTCCAGCACCTGCCGCAGCATTTCCGTGGCGTAGCCCTTCCGGCGCTCCGCCGGGTGGACGCTGTAGCCGATGTGGCCGCCCCAGAGGGCAAGCACCGGATGATCGAGACTGTGCCGAAAGTCGATCATCCCCACCAGCCGGTCATCCCTTGTCCGGATGGCCAGATACTGGTCCGACGGCACCAGTCCCGGCGGACATGGCTGCCGCTTGGATTCCAGCCACGCCTCCGCCGAGGTGGCTTTCTTCAGTGCGCCGGTACCGTCCAGCGTGCTGCCGGCATCCAGCATGGCCTGCCGGTAGGCCCAGATCTGATCCAGATACCGCTCCTCCGGCAAAATCAGCTTCAGTTCGTCCCGTTCCATAGAATTTCCTTCTTTGTTCAAAAATGCCGCCGGGCGGAAACCCGGCGGCTGTGTTTACGCCGTAAAGGTATAGCGCACCATGGCGCCCTTCCCGTCGCCGGTGGTAATGACGGTGTCGCCGTCCGCATTTTTGCCGCTGCTCAGCACCGGATACCGTCCGTTGTCCCGCACATAGGCCTCGGGGCTTTCCGCCTGAATTTCCAGAAATTCCTGCTTTGCGTGAGCCTCGCCGCCACAGGGATTGATGGTTTCGATCAGCACTTCGTAATCGCGCATGACAGTTTCCTCCTTGTGTTCTTCAGGATAATTTTATCATACCACAAATCTCCGGAAATTTCAAAAAAATTTTCCACAGCGCCGTGATAACCTGTGTAAAAAAGCAGAACCCGAACATCAAGTTCTGCTTTTTCCGTTTTCAGCCGGTCCGGACCGACAGTGTCGACAGCCGCGGCTCCGGAATCTCGGCGATCAGGCTGCAGGCGGCGCTCCGGACCTCCTCCAGTCCCGGGAAGATCCGCAGCAGTATGGTCTCTACCGCCCGGTAGTAGCCGGCATACCGCTCTGCCACGGCCCGGCCCTCCGGCGTGAAGTACGCCGTGCCGTTGCCGTTCCGGCCGATCAGGCCCATCTGCGTCAGGGTGTCCATCATATTGTGGACGCTGGGCCGGGACAACCCCAGCGCCGCCGCCACGTCCACGCATCGAAGGCGGCTGCCGTTCTGCTCCAGCTGCTTCATGGTCAGAAGATACCGGATATGGGACGCCGACAATTCCTTGTGATGCGCCATTGCGAACCTCCTTCCTGAAAAAACGGGGAGACGCAAAGTCTCTTGCGTCCCCCCGTCGCCCGTCAGTGCTTGTGGCAGGAGCCGGACATCGAGCAGTGGGCACAGTTGGCGCCGCAGCTGGATTTACCCTGCTTCTTATTCCGGATCAGTGACCGGATAATGGCGACAACAGCGGCAATCAGGCCGATGCTGATGAGAATCGTACCCAGATTTTCGGAAATCCATTGAACCATGACCCGAAACTCCTTTCCTTTGTGAATTGAATTACACCTTGGCGGTCAGCTTGGTGGCTTCCTTATAGGGCCGCACCAGCATATAGATCATGCCGGCCAGAACCGCAACGGAAACAATCACGCCGATGATATTCAGGTTGCCGGTAAAGGCGCCGCCGAACTGATTGATCATCAGGGCAATCAGGTAGGCAAAGCCGCACTGATAGCCGATGGCGAACCAGGTCCACTTCTGGCTGTTCATTTCCCGCTTGATGGCGCCGATGGCCGCGAAGCAGGGGGCGCATAGCAGGTTAAACACCAGGAAGGAATAGCCGGTAATGCCGGTGAAGGCACCCGCAATGTTCTGATACACGGTGCCGTCGCCGCCGCCGTAAAGGATGCCCAGGGTGCCGACGATGTTTTCCTTGGCAACCAGGCCGGTAATGGAGGCCACGGCAGCCTGCCAGTTGCCCCAGCCCAGCGGCTTGAAGATCCAGGCGATCACGCCGCCCACGGCAGCCAGGACGGAATGCTCGATTTCATCCTCGGACAGCATCCGGAACACGCCGTCCACCCAGCCGAAGTAGGTGGTGAACCACACGAAGATGGTGGACAGCAGGATGATGGTACCGGCCTTCTTGATGAAGGACCAGCCGCGCTCCCACATGGAGCGGAGCACATTGCCCAGGGTGGGCCAGTGGTACGCAGGCAGCTCCATAACGAAGGGAGCAGGGTCGCCGGCAAACATCTTGGTCTTTTTCAGCATAATGCCGGAAACAATAATGGCAGCCATGCCGATAAAGTAAGCGGAGGTGGAAACCCAGGCGCTGCCGCCGAACAGGGCGCCGGCGATCATGGCGATGAAGGGCACCTTGGCGCCGCAGGGGATGAAGGTGGTGGTCATGATCGTCATCCGGCGGTCACGCTCGTTCTCGATGGTACGGGAAGCCATAACACCGGGCACGCCGCAGCCGACACCGATCAGCATGGGGATAAAGGACTTACCGGACAGGCCGAACTTCCGGAATACCCGGTCCAGCACGAAGGCGATACGGGCCATGTAGCCGCAGGCCTCCAGGAACGCCAGCATCAGAAACAGCACCAGCATCTGCGGCACGAAGCCCAGCACCGCGCCGACACCGGCCACAATGCCATCCAGAATCAGGCCGCTGAGCCAATCGGCCGCGCCGGCCTTCTCCAGCAGGTTGCCGATGAGTACCGGCACGCCGGGCACCCACACGCCGTAATCCGCAGGATCGGGCGCGTCAAAGCCGTTCTCTTCAAAATACTTCACCGCATCCACATAGGTCATGGGCACGATGCTGTCGTCCTTCTCGTAGCCCTCGGGGAGCTTGTCGTAGAAGGCGGTCATTTCGTTGATGGCCAGGGTCTCCTCGTCCTCCACTTCCACGGTGGCGGTATCGGAGGTCTTGGTAAAGGCCTTCAACTCGGCCAGAACGGCATCGGCGTCGAAGTCATCGGCTTCGGTGTCGATTTCCACACCGGTGAAAGCCTGGGCCGCCTCGGAAGCGGCGGTGTAATTGTCGGTCGCCTCGCCATAGGCGGAGGAGCCGATGCCCAGCAGGTGCCAGCCGTCGCCGAACAGGCCGTCGTTGGCCCAGTCGGTGGCGGGAGCGCCCACGCCCACCATAGCTACCCAGTACACCAGATACATGATCACGGCGAAGATGGGCAGACCCAGCCAGCGGTTGGTGACGATGCGGTCGATTTTATCGGAGGAGGACAGCTCACCCGCCTTTTTCTTCTTGTAGCAGCCCTTCATCAGCTCGGCGATATAGATGTACCGTTCGTTGGTGATGATGCTCTCGGCGTCATCGTCCAGTTCTTCCTCGGCGGCCTTGATGTCGCCCTCGATATGGGCCATAACGTCGGGGGCGATCTCCAGCTGCTCCAGCACCTTGTCATCCCGCTCGAAGATCTTGATGGCGTACCAGCGCTGCTGCTCCTCGGGCAGATTGTGAACGGCGGCCTCCTCAATGTGGGCAATGGCGTGCTCCACGGGGCCGGAGAAGGTGTGCATGGGGATGGTCTTGGTTCCCTTAGCCGCCGCAATCGCGGCCTCGGCGGCCTCCATGACGCCGTCGCCCTTCAGGGCGGAGATCTCGACGATCTGGCAGCCCAGCTCACGGGCCAGCTCCTTCACGTTGATCTCATCTCCGTTTTTCCGCACCAGGTCCATCATGTTGATGGCGATGACAACGGGGATTCCCAATTCGGTCAGCTGAGTGGTCAGGTACAGGTTGCGCTCCAGGTTGGTGCCGTCGATGATATTCAGGATGGCGTCGGGGCGCTCACCGATCAGGTAGTTGCGGGCCACCACCTCCTCCAGCGTGTAGGGGGACAGGGAGTAGATGCCGGGCAGGTCCATGATGATCACATCATCGTGCTTTTTCAGCTTGCCCTCCTTCTTCTCCACGGTGACGCCGGGCCAGTTGCCCACGAACTGGTTGGAACCGGTGAGGGCATTGAACAGCGTTGTCTTACCGCAGTTCGGGTTGCCCGCCAGGGCAATTTTAATCTGTTTATCCATATCGTATCTCCTTTGAGTTAAACTATCTTAACCGAACGGCAAACGTAACCGGATCACTGCACCTCGATCATCTCAGTGTCGGCCTTACGCAGGCTCAGCTCGTAACCGCGCACAGTTACCTCCATGGGGTCGCC
>CAJLCS010000036.1 GCA_905205195.1 uncultured Eubacteriales bacterium | reverse complement strand
CGGGCCGAAGGAAAGCAATCTCTGATTTTTACAGAAAAATTCCCGGAAGAGCACGCTTCTTCCGGGAATTTTTTGTTTTCTTTTCCGAATCCTTCCTGGTTTTCCGAAAAGCCACAGGTATTTCCGTTCCTGCGCCGGGCAAGATAGGGGTGCGGAAAGAAAGTCGAATCCCCTCGATTCGATTTTCTTCCCGAAAACAGAAAAGGAGAGACGGATTATGAAGAACAGCAATCAGATCAACGTTCCCCAGGCCCGCGACGCGATGGACAAGTTCAAGATGCAGGCGGCAGGCGAGGTTGGCGTCAACCTGAAAAACGGTTACAACGGCGACCTGACCTCCCGCGAGGCCGGCTCCGTCGGCGGCCAGATGGTCAAGAAGATGATCGAGGCCTACGAGCAGAGCATGCAGTAACCCCGCAATGGCCGGAGGAAACTCCGGCCATTCTTTTTTACGGCAGATTTTGGCCCGGTTCGCGGTTCCGGGGCGGTGTCCCCCCAAATACTGGACAGGGCGAGATCGATTTCAATCCACCCGCCCCGTGGGGGGCGGGACCTGTCCAGCCATTCCTTTACATAGCAGAAGCAGTAATTTCAATCCACCCGCCCCGTGGGGGGCGGGACCGTTTCTTGCCCCTGACGTGCTGGACGTCATGCATTTCAATCCACCCGCCCCGTGGGGGGCGGGACGTCCGGCCAACGATTGACACATCATGTAAAATATATTTCAATCCACCCGCCCCGTGGGGGGCGGGACAGCAATCATGCACAAAATTTGCTTTGCACATTTTTGCAACTTGCACAATCACGCGACTGTGCGGGTCTTGCGGCAGGCCATGACGGCCGCCGCAGCGCCGTCCGGACCGGACAGCGCGTCGATTTTTCGGTGCGAACCCTTCGGTATTTTTCTGACTGCTTCCGCTTCGCACCGTCAGATCATCAGAACGCCCTTGGCCTGATAACCTGCCTTGACGCCAAAGTGCTCCACCTTGGTCTCATAATGGTTTCCGAGGTAGTAAAACCGCAGGCTGTCCTTCTCCGGATTCATCAGCGCACATAGCTTATGCTGAAGCTGCCTGCACTGCGCGGCATCCAGCACACACTCGAACACGGAGTTCTGGACCCGCTGCCCATAGTTGACGCACTGCTTTGCAATCTGGCGGAGGCGTTTGTGTCCCGCTGCGTCCTCGGTATTCACATCATACGAAATCAGTACCAGCATCGGGACCCCTCACTTCCATAAAAACGGCGGATAGGCATCCAGATCGCCCCGCAGGTACCGTGCCAGCAGCAGCGCCTGTAAATACGGAACCAGTCCCCACGGCAGTTTTTCTTTCAAATACGGATGCGTGATCACGTCCCGCTTGCGCTCCTGCCAGCTTTTCAGGAACGTGCGGCGTCCGCTGTCCGTCATTCTCACCGCTCCGCTCTCCTCCGTCTCAAAATCGTCCGGCCCCACCATCTGATTGTTGATCAGCGTCAGGACAAAGCGGTCCGCCATGCACGGCCGCAGCTCCTCCATCAGGTCCAGCGCCAGCGACGTGCGGCCCGGCCGGTCCCGGTGCAGGAACCCGACATAGGCATCCAGCCCCACGCTTTCCAGCGCCGAGGCGCAGTCTCCCACCAGCAGGCTGTACGCAAACGAGAGCATGGCGTTGACCTTGTCCGTAGGCGGCCTTCGATTTCGTCCGTGGAAAAAGAAGACCTCCTTATTCCGCAGAATCATGTCGTCAAAGACGTCAAAATAAACCGTGGCTGCCGCGCCCTCCAGTCCGCGCAAAGAATCCGGCGTGTCCGCCGCCAACACCTGAGGCATCGCATTGTAAAGAGCCGTGGAGGCGTTGCGAAATTTTTCTTCGTCAATGCGAAGTGTGTGATCCCGTCTGGTCCGTTCCACGCTCCACCGTCCATTGAACAGTTTACCCCAGATCATATATTTTGCAATTTCGCAGCAGGCAGCCGGATCGTCGGCCGCCCGGTACTGTGCCCGGCGCAGCAGCACATTTCCGCCGGAAATCCCCGTAGTTCGTGCCAAAAAACGGCCGTTTGGCGTGCAGAAGGTCAGGCCGATGCTTCGCTTGACGCATGCCCCCATCAGCGCCGGGGATGCGCCCACATAGGAAAAGCAGACAATGCCCTCCAGATTGTGCAGCGGAAACCGTCCAGTCTCCGCCTGCTCCCGGCGAACGACAACATTCTCTCCGTCCAGCGTCAGGTAAACATCCTCGGAGGTAACAAAAAGAGTGTTGAGCAAATGTCTCATGGCGTTTCCTCCATATAGCTTTGCAGATACCGCTTCACCGAGCCGCAGCGCACCAATCCGGGCAGGCACAGTTCTTTCAGGGAGCAGGCATTGCAGGACTTCGTCGGCTTGACCCTGGGCGTGTGCCCCCGCCGCGCCAGCTCGTGCATCTGTGCAAGCGTCTCCGTAACCTCCTGCCGCAGCGTCGGCGTAAAAGTCACCTCCACCCGATGACGGGTCTCGCCGAAATAGAGGGCGCCCTTGGGAATCTCGCAGCAGAGCATTTTCTCCAGACACATGGCCTGCCCGCACAATTGCAGCTCGTTTGCATGGTCCTCCCGGGGGGAACCGTGCTTGTACTCTACCGGGTAGGGATGAAACAGACCGGTTTCATGGGGCAGCGGAATTCCCTGTGCCGCCCGCCGGAATTCCACCACATCGCAGGCGCCGGAAACGCCCAGCGTCGGCGAGGAAACGGCCAGATTCCGCACAAGGATCCGATCCGGTCGTTTCTCACGCAGGTCGGCATCGTGGGCACGCTCGTGCAGGATCTCTCCCTCCGCCGTCCGGGCATTTTCCGCCCACTGATTCTCAAGATGAATCAGCGCCCACTGCCTGCGGCAGAAGCGGAAGTGCTGAATGCCGGAAAGTTGGAGATAATCCTCCTCGTTATACACCATCGAGAATCTCCGGCGTCAGGCCGGGCAGCTCATCCAGGGTAATCACATAGTCCTCCACGCTTTGCGGCAGTCCCGCCGCATCCTTCGGGGTAACATGAACGCTGCGATGGACCTTGGCCGACGAATACTGCCCGTCCTTGCAATGGTGCTCCCACCAGTAGAGCCGGACCACCTCCATGGAGCCTTCCGGCCGGGCGGAAGACGCATCGTTGACAAACAGCGTCCGCAGGCACTCCTTGAGCACCGCCGCATCCTCTTGAGAAAAGCCGGTTTTCTCCGCCAGCTGCACATTGACGGCGCCCTTGACCTCATACAGGCCGAAGCGGACGAAGTGCTTTTTGCCCATGGTGTCCGACGAGCGTTTCTCTTTCGTCTCGCCGTTGACGCTCTTGGTAATCTGCATTTCCTCGATTTCCACAGGAGAAATGCTGACCGCCTGATGTACGGAAACCGGACCGCGGACACCAACGGAAACCTCTTCCTCACCGTTTCCCTTTTTCTTAAAGGCAAACACCTGCCCGAAGCTGCGGACATCCATCCACTTCTCGCAGGCGGTCCGGGCGTAAAGGTCCCGGTCCTTGATGCCTTTGGTCGCCGCCGCGGCCCGGTCGCTCAGGCTTTTGAAGCCGTCGTCGCAGCGGTCGTCGGACTGGACGAAAATCGCATGGCCCAGATCCTGCATTCGGTTGCGGAGCTTCCGTTTGATGCACACGTCGGAGATCTCGCCCATGCCGTTATAGTCCGTCCGGGGGCGATTGCCGTTCAGCGGGTCGCCGTTGCCGTTTGCGTTGGTTACCGAAATCAGTGCTACAAAGTCGATTTTGTTTTTCAGTGCTGCCATGATTTATTCCTCCTCCGTCTTATCGTCCGTCTCGTTTTTGGTAAAGAATGCGTTTCGCTGCAATTCGTAGCCCATCAGATAAAGATCCTCCAGCGGCCGGTTCAGCTCCTCCTCCGGGAATTGCTGCAAAATTCCGAAAATTTCACCCACCAGCCGCTGATAACGGCCCGCCTGCCACGGCTCCACCCGGCTCAGATAAGCCTGCTGCAAATGCCGGTTGACCCGCTCAAAGGTAGAAAAGGGCCGCCGCCGGAACTCGCTCATGTATTTGATGGCATTTGTTTGCCACTTGTCCGAGTCTTTGCCGTCGTCGTAGTCCTTCTCGATCCGCTCCATCGCCGCCAGCAGTCTGCCGTACTGAAAGCTGCGGTTCGTCTGATCCAATGTCCAAGCCATTTCATTCCCTCCCTGTTTGGTATCGTAACGGTATTTCTGCAGGGCGGCGCAAGCCGTCTGCATGATTTTTCTCCAATTGGATATCTCCGCATAGGCCATCGGTGACGAGGCCCGCTGCGTCAGCGCCCGCAGAATATCCGGCGGGAAGATACCGCCGTACAGCTTGCAGTTCAGCAGCCGCTGCAAATGCTGCCCGCAAATGCGATCATCCGGCACTAATTCCTTTTTCTGCTCGACGCCAAAGGCACGATTGACGATCTCCGGTAAATTCGGCGCCTGAATTCCATATTTTCCGGCATACCAGCAGCAGTGCCCGTCCCAGTCCCTCATGCGCTCCAAAAAGGTCCCTAAGCCGATCTCGCTGTAATCGGTTACCGCCAGCCGTCCGGTGGTCGCCGCGTCAAAGCTCACCAAAACGGCCCTGTCGGTGTCCTTCAGCTGATGATCCTGCCGGAAGCTCAGGAGCGTACTTTGTAGCTGACGCCGATAGTCGCTCGGTCTGTGCATCGGCGGCGCCGCCGCGGTTTGGAACCGCCGCATGGGCCGGGGGACGGTCTTGCCCGCCGGATTCCAGCACAAAAATACCCGTTTCCCCGAAAATTCCCGGACGCCCTGCTCCGACGCCAGCCAGCGCAGCGCGCTGTGGGCCTTCTGAGAAGCAAGATAGCCCACCGTCAGCGCCTGTTTTTCCTCCGAAAACCGCCCACGGTAGGTAAAACCGCTTGCATCGTTGGCCGAAATGAGCTTTGCGTTGCCGTTCACGGGAATGATCCCCTTGGGGTGCTGGAGTGCAATCGGCCCAACGCGTCCTTCAACCATACAAAACGCCGACTCGCGTTCCGCCAGCAGGCTGACGTAATACGCCTCAAATGCGCTCAAAAGGTTCCGATTTTTCCAGCACGCAGGTTCCTCGCCGCCGATCCCCAGCACGCGCCAGCAGACCAGCAGCTTCTCGGTATCCTTCTGTTTCGCATCCGGCGCTACAGCGCCGCACCGCGTCAGATCGTCCAGAATGGTGCCACTTATCACGTAGGTGAAAACGGCGTCAAGAAACGGATGGGAATGGGGCGAGGCCCGCCATGCGCCCAGCGCCGCCAGATAGCATTCATGGGCCTCCCGGTTCGTCCCGGCCACATATTTCAGCTGGTCGCACAGCGGATGGGCCGCAAGGCCGCTGGTCCGTCCGGCGGATTCCTCCGTGGCCGGAATCAGGATCTTCGGCTCGTCCTTCGCCACGCTTCGTGCCGCCAAGAAGGTTCCCTGTGCGTTCAGCGTCACCTCCAGATCGGCGCCGGTCAGCAGGTGCCCGACGGGCGCCAGCGGCTCATGCCCCTCCCGGTAAACGCCCACCAGGTCGGCATGGGCCTCGTAGGTTTCGATAGCACGCTGTAGCAGTCCCATTACGTCACCTCCCCGAATTCCCGCAGGCCGGAGAAATTGTCCAGCGCCGCCCCAAACGGTTTCACCTTCATCTCCCGGATCGTCTTCTGCATCGGGCACCGCTCCGGCGGCAGGAAGGAAATCACGCCCCGCTTCATCACGGGGTTCCAGAAGCGCACCGTCATGTTCCCTTCCGTCTCCGCGCTGTACGCCTCGTCCGCATAGGTCACACCGTGATACATCAGCCCAAAGGCCAACTCCTCCGTGCCGTCATAGGCCCCCGTGCCCTCTCCGAAGGCGCACGGCTCCACATAGCCCTGGCACTCCCGCGTTCCGAGGAAAATGTCCCGGCGGCCGCCCTTACGGATCATCTTCTTGGCAATCTCATGATGCTTGTTCTCATTGCGGTCGGCGGCCAGCTCCGGTCTGTGCTCGTTCCACTCAAAATGGGCGCGGACCTGATAGCAGCAGTTCTTCAGGTAAGTGTAATAGCTCAATTCGTTTTTCGCGCTGCCGTATCGGATGGGGCGGATGCCTTTGGTCTCCATCACAATGGGATGCATGACCCTGACCGCATCGATCACCCAGACGATGGTCGGTTTCCAATAGACGGAATGCAGAATCCCCTTCAGCGCCTCATAGGTCGGCACCGGATAGCTGCATTTCTCCCCGCCGACACGCATGACCGGGTCGGAAAACAGGGCATAATCCCCCGTCACCTGAAACTCTACCATGTTGGGATAGACTGTGTTTTTCATTGTGTTACACCTCCAGAAAGGTCTGCCTGGCATCCTCCGCCAGCAGGCCGACCGTCTCGTCATAAAAGCCCTCCGCCAGCACCAGCGCGCAGCCGCCGCAGACCGGAATCAACGCGTGACGCTGCTCCAGCAGCTTTTTCTGATACGCATAGACCCCGACGCTGTAACGGTTCGCCTCCCGCAGTACTTCCGCCCGGGTCGTCAAATCATAGCGGCACCGGTCCGAACACAGCTGCGCGATCAGCTGCTTTCCCTTGCCGTAGGGCACCAGGATATCCGTGGTATCCTCCGGAAAAACCGAGAAGGACTGCCCCGCCGTTTTGAACGCCTGCCGCAGGAAATAGGAGGAGACGTCGGCGCAGCGTTCGTCGGCGTACGCCTCATTGCAAGACAGCAGGTCAAACAGCGACGTTTTTTCTCCGGGGAGGTAACCGTCCTGCTCGCCCACCTCCATATTCCGGTATAGTGCCCGATAGTAAGCGCGAATCGCCGCATTCGAAAACAGATCGCCGTCGAACCGTTCCGGCGTCCGGTCGAAGGCCTCCATCAGCTCCAGACTTGCGTCTTTCCCGCGCCGGATATCCCGCAGCATTCCCAGATGCTCATCCGTGCAGTTCAGCGCATACACCGGGCGGGGCGTTTCCGACTCGCCGCTGCGGTTGCACCGCCCCGCCGCCTGCACGATGCTGTCCATCCCCGCCGTCAGGCGCACCACCGTGCCGAAGGACAGATCCACCCCCGCCTCGATGACCTGCGTGGAAATGCAGAGGACCTTCTCGCGGCGCGACAGGGCCGCCTGCAGCGCCGCCAGAACGTCGCGCCGGTGCTCCATACACATGGCGGCGGACAGATGAAAGCTCCGGTATTGGGGCGAAGCGGTGTGCGCCAGCAGATAGGCCGCTTCACTTTTCTTGTTGCAGACCACCAGCAGGCTGTCCGCCGTCTCCATCTGCAAACGAATCAGAGCCGGAATTTCCTCCAGCCGCCGATCCGGGATTCTGACAAGTGCCGTCCTGCGAAACGCCGCCCAGAGTGTCTCGTCCCGGGGGACCATTTCCTCCGGCGTTTTCCGCAGCGGGTGGTCCGCCCCCTCCAGCGCCGGCTGGGTTGCCGAGCACAGCACCACCGTCGCGCCGCATTCTTCGCTTAAAAACTGAATCGTCAGGTTAAAAAGCGTCAGCAGCTTCGCCGGTACCGTCTGGACCTCGTCGATAACAATCACACTGCCGCACAGCGCCCAGAACCGCCGGACGGACGTGGTTTTTCCGTCAAACATGGTATTGAGCAGCTGTACCAGCGTGGTCACCACAATCGGCGCATCCCAGCTCTGCACGAGAAGTTCCCGCCTGTCCAGCTCCTCACCGTGAAGCTCTGTCTGCACCACATTGGAGTGATGCTCCAGAATCAGGTCGTCGTCGCCGACAAAGCGGCGGATCACACTTGCATTCTGCTCCAGAATCGACAGCAGCGGCGACGCAAAAAACAATCGTCTCCGGTTGTAAATCATCGCGTGAGCCAGCGCATACCGCAGGGAGGCAAGAGTTTTGCCGCCGCCCGTGGGCACATTCAGGCGGTAAATTCCCGGTTCCCGGGCGGCAAATCCGCGGCATTGCTCCGAAATGGCGCGTCTGGCCTTTTCCACCGGCGTCCCGCAGGGAAATTCCTTCAGTTTTTCCTCCAGATACGCCAGCCGCCCCTGCCAGATCGGCGTCATGTCCGTCGGCCGGTCGGGCGCGGTGCGGCCGCTCATAAAAGCCGCCGTATCCGCCCGGTCCCCTTCGATCACCGCCGACAACAGCAGCCGGGCCAGCAGACCCGTTTCAAAGGCATACGCCTGCTCGTCCGGATTCCGCCGACTGATGCGCTCCACCATCCGATCCGTTTCCGCCGCAGCCCTGCGAAAGCGTTCCGCAATTTCCCCGGTCGGTATCTGCGATAAAAACGCCGCCGCAGCCGCTTCCGCGCCAATGTCCGGCTTTTCGGCACGGTATTGCAGCCCGAGGCGCTGCGCCCCATCGACGCAGTCGAAAAGGCCGTGGTGCGCGCCGACGGCGAAGGCGAGCAGCTCGGCGCATTCGGCATGTTCCCGGTGAAAATGCTCCATGAGATAACGGCAGCCCTGAAAGGTGTGAATCACGCTGCCCCGTTTCCCGGGGTCCTCCGCCGCCAGATACTGCTGGAATTCCGCCGTGTACTTGCCCATATCGTGGAGCAGTCCGGCCAGATATCCCGCCTGCTCCAGCCCCGCCGACCGCAGGCATTGGGCGGCCCGGCGAGCCGTCCCCAGCAGATGGTCGTACACCGTCTGGGTATGTACCGTTCCGTCCGGATCCGTCCGCCTGTGGGCATCGTATTCCATGTCGCTCACCCGCTCTCCTTTCCTCTGTCTCAACCGCCTGCGTTTGGATGCTTTCAGTCTAGCACCCGATATGTCCAATAAAACGGACACATTGGCTTTCTTTCTCATCTTATATTAAAATTACCAAATTTCACATGGCTTATCAAGAATAAATGGGCAAATTCAACAAATTCTCTTATACTTCCGCCTCTCTTCCGGCCGCAGGGCTTGACACCCGCCGCCTGACTGCCGTACAATACAGGCAGCTACATGATTGGGAGGTTTCTTCGATGCATCCTTACATTCTGGAGGCCCATCAGGGCGTTGCCACCGAGTGTCCGGGCAACACCATGGCCGCCTTTCGCGCTGCGGCCCGGCAGGGCTACGGCATGATCGAGCTGGACACCAAATTCACCGCCAACGACCGCTGCGTCATTCTCCACGACACCACCGTCAACCGGACCGGCCGCAGGAAGGACGGCTCCGCCTTCCCGGACCCCGTTCCCATCGGGTCGCTGACGCTGCCTCAGGCCAAAGCGCTGGATTTTGGCCTGGCCTTTTCCCCGGAATTCCGGGGCGAGGAAATTCCGACGTTGGAAGAGGTGCTGGAATTTGCCAAGGCGGCCGCCATCCCCCTGAAATTCGACAATGTGCTCCAATCCCACACCCTCCGGCAGCAGGAAATCTTTTTCCGCACCGTCCGGCAGCTTGGCGCGGAGGCCTGGGTCGGCTTCACCGGAAACAGCCTTGCCTATCTGACCATGGTCCATAAGGAATTCCCCGACGCCATGCTCCACTACGACGGCCCGGTGACGGAGGAATCGCTGCAGGCGCTGTCCGCCCTTGCCCCGAAGGAGCAGCTGGCCGTCTGGATGCACCCGGAAAACGAAGCCACCGCCTGGTGCCGGGTGCCGCCGGTGACGGAGCGGGACGCCGAACGGGTGCACCGCTCCGCGCAGCTGGGACTCTGGCTGCTGCGGACCGAAGCGGAACGGCAGGAGGCCCTCAGCCGGTTCGGCGCCGACCTGATCGAAACCGACGGCTCGCTGAAGCCGGAGCACCGGCAGTGAATTTTGTCAGAATCGTGAATTTCTGTTTCCATTTTCGTTTCTTTTGTTATAATAGCAAAAACAACCTTTTCATTTTCAGGAGGTCGCTTATGGAATGGAGGCAGGACGGAAACCGTCTGGTTGTCAAAAACCGCTATGAAACGCTCTGGCTGGAGCCTTGGGGCACGGATGCCCTCCGGGTCCGGGCTACCCAGAATCCCCGGATGTCCGGCGCGGCGGGCGCACTGAACCCGGCCCCCACCGGCACGGCGGATATCCGCCCGCTGGACGACGGCGTGGAGATCCGCAGCGGGCAGATCCGGGCTACGGTGAATCACGCCGGAGTCATGAGCTTTTTCCGGGGCGACACGCTGGTGCTCCGGGAATACTACCGCAATTATGACGGCACCATCAGCCCGGAAAGCTGCTGCCTGAAGATTTCCTCCCGGGAAATGAAGTCGCTGGCCGGCGATGCCTGGCGTCTGGCCGTCCGTTTCGAAAGCCGGGACGGCGAAAAGCTCTACGGCATGGGCCAGTATCAGCAGCCCTATCTGGATCTGAAGGGCTGTACGCTGGAGCTGGCCCAGCGGAATTCACAGGTATCGGTGCCCTTTGTGGTGTCCTCGCTGGGCTATGGCCTGCTGTGGAACAATCCCGCCACCGGACGCGTTACCTTCGGCAAGAATCTCACCGAATGGACCGCCGCCGACTGCGCGGAAATGGACTACTGGATCACCGTGGGCGACTCTCCCGCCCAGCTTCTGGCCCACTACACCGAGCAGAGCGGCCGCACGCCGCTGGTTTCGTCCGAAATTCTGGGCCTGTGGCAGTGCAAGCTCCGCTACCGGACCCAGGAGGAAGTGCTCACCGTAGCCCGGAAGTACCGGGACCTGGGCATTCCCCTCAGCGTCATCGTCATCGACTTTTTCCACTGGCCCTATCAGGGTGCCTGGTATTTTGACAAAACCTATTGGCCCGACGTGAAGGCCATGAACGACGAGCTTCACGCCATGGGCACGAAAGTTGTGGCATCGGTGTGGCCCACCGTGGACAAGCGCGCTGCAAACTACGCCGTTCTGGAGCGGCAGGGGCTGCTGGAGCGGACCGAACGGGGCGCCGGGCAGACCTACGATTTTCAGGGCGACTGCTCCACCATTGACCTGTTCAACCCCGAAGCCCGGAAGTTCCTGTGGGAAACCTGCAAGAAGAATTACGCCGATCTCGGCATCGATTTCTTCTGGCTGGACAACGCCGAGCCGGACTACACCGTCTACGATTTCGACAACTTCCGCTACTACGACGGCCCCGCCCAGCGGGTGGGCAACGCCTATCCGAAAAAGTTCGCCCAGACCTTCTATGAAGGCATGATCGCCGACGGGAAGAAGGATTTTCTGAACCTGATCCGCTGTGCCTGGGCCGGTTCCCAGAAGTACGGCACGCTGGTCTGGTCCGGCGACGTGCCCAGCAACTTTGATTCCTTCCGGGATCAGCTGGCCGCCGGTCTGAACATGGGTCTGGCCGGGATTCCCCTGTGGACCACGGATATCGGCGGCTTTATGACCGACGACGTCAAGGACCCCATGTTCCGGGAGCTGCTGATCCGGTGGTACGAATTTGCGGTCTTTACCCCCATTCTCCGGATGCACGGCGACCGGGGTCCCAAGGACATTCCGCCGCTGGACAACCGGGATTTCGGCGGCGGCTACCTGTGGACCGGCCAGCCCAATGAGCTTTGGAGCTACGGCGACGAGGCCTTCGCCATCATGCGGCGTTTTCTGGATCTGCGGCTGTCGCTGATTCCTTACATTGAGGACCTGATCCGGGAATCCCACGAAACCGGCGCACCGCTGATGCGGACCGTGTTCTACGAATACCCCCAGGACCCCAAGGCCTGGAACATCACCGACCAGTATTTCTTCGGCAGCCGCTATCTGGTGGCGCCGGTGATGGAATACGGCCAGCGGGCGCGGGAGGTCTATCTTCCCGCCGGAACGTGGGAATCCCTGCCCGACGGCACCGTCTATCCGGGCGGGCAGACCGTTTCTGTGGCGGCACCGCTGGACCGGATCCCTGTATTTCGCAAAAAAGGCTGACCAGACGCCGCGCCCTGTTGAAAAAAACAGGGCGCGGATTTATTTTTTGCGTTTTGGGAAAATCTATGATATAATAGGTCAAATGAATGCTTGGTAGGCGCCCTTGTGACGGAACTGATTGCCCGGCGGCAGTTTGCGCCGCTTTATATCTGGCTGGATACGGCCTTTCTGATTCTCTTTCTCGTGCTGCTGCTCTGGAAGAAAAAATACATGACCGTGGCGGTGGGACTGGTAATGGGCCTGGTCTATCTGGCGGTGGATTACGGCATTTTTCACCTAATCTGCCACAGCCGCAGCATCCCTGCGGACGCTGACCGTCAATTCGCTGCTGGAAACCAATCTGGGAATGCCCTACGTTTACGGGCTGTTTATCGCCTATTCCCGGCGCTGGACCGAGCAGTTTCGCCCGCGGCCCCGGAGGCTTTCGTTTTCCGACCGTATCGCCGAAGACAATCGTATGGCACGCTGCCGTTAAGGAAGAAATCCTATGGAATTATCTCAGAAATTTGTGCGCCGTCAGCTGGAATGGCTCAAGCCCATGCTCAGTGCCTGCTCCCTTGATGCCAACCGGAAGGGCCAGGACGCCCTGGGCCGGTTCATGCAGGCCGTCCACCGCCGGGAGGTGACCCACACCCCCGTTCCCATGGAGGGCTTTGAAGCCGCCTGGGCCTGCCCCCGGGAGAACGTGGATGACCGGGGCGTCATTTTGTATCTTCACGGCGGCGGCTATACCTGCGGCGATCTGGAATACGCCAAGGGCTTCGGCTCCGTGCTGGCGGCGGAAACGGGCCTGAAGGTCCTGTGTCCGGCCTATCGGCTGGCGCCGGAAACGCCGTTTCCCGGCGCGCTGGAGGACGCGGCCGCCTGCTACCGGCTTCTTCTGACGGAAGGCTGGGACCCGAAGCGGATCCTGCTGGCCGGAGAATCCGCCGGCGGCGGACTGATTTTCTGTCTATGCCTGTGGCTGCACCGGCAGAACCTCCCCCTGCCCGGGGGATTGATCGGCATTTCCCCCTGGACCGATCTGACCGCTTCCGGCCCCAGCTACGAGGAAAACAAGGACCGGGACCCCTCCATGACCAAATATCAGCTTCAGTTTTTCGCCAAATGCTACACGGATCATCCGGAAAATACGCTGTGCTCCCCGCTTTTCGGCGATCTGGCCGGGTTCCCGCCCAGCCTGCTGTTTGTGGGCGGCGACGAGATCATGCGTTCCGACACGGAGCTGCTCCACGCCGCGCTGGAAAAGGCCGGGTGCAGCAGCCGTCTGGTGGTGGGGCCGGCGCTGTGGCACGCCTACCTGCTCTACTGTCTCAAGGAGCGCCGCTGTGACATGGATGCCATCGTGGCCTTCTGTCGGGAGGTGCTGGCATGGCCGGAGAACTGAAATGGATGCGGCTGGACAACGCCGCGACCATCTTTCCCGCCATCATGCGCCGGGACTGGAACAACGTGTTCCGGATTTCCGCCCAGCTGACGGAGCCGGTGGACCCGAAAATCCTTCAGTCGGCGGTGGAAAAGATTCTGCCCCGGTTCCCGTCCATTGCCGTCCGGCTGCGCCGGGGGGCCTTCTGGTACTATCTGGAGCAGATCCCGGCGGCGCCCCGGGTGCGGCAGGACGGCCCCTACCCCATGGTGCATATGCACCGGCAGGAGCTGCGGACCTGCGCCTTCCGGGTGCTTTACTACAAAAACCGCATCGCAGCGGAATTTTTCCACGCTCTGACCGACGGCAACGGCGGCATGATCTTCCTGAAAACGCTGGTGGCCCAGTATCTGACGCTGCGCTACGGCATTGACGTGACGCCGGGCTTCGGCGTGCTGGATGTGACGGAAGCACCCAAGCCGGAGGAGCTGGAGGACAGCTTCCAGAAGCACGCCGCTCCCGTGTCCATGTCCCGGGCGGAGCCGAACGCCTATCATCTGCGGGGCGGCACCCCGGAGCCGGACGGGTTCCGGCATCTGATTTCCGCCACGCTGAACGCCGACCAGCTGCGGGCCATGGCCCACCGCTACGGCGTCACCGTCACGGCGTTTCTCTCCGCCGTCATGGTGCAGGTCATCATGGAAATGCAGGCCCGCCGCCGTCGGCCCCAGAAAAACGTGAAAATCAGCATTCCCGTCAATCTGCGGCCGCTGTTCGGCAGCCGGACGCTGCGGAATTTCGTGCTGGCCATCAATCCCGGCGTGGATCCCCGGCTGGGCAACTACGACCTGCAGGAGCTTTGCACCATCATCGGCCAGAAAATCGCCATGGAGGTCACGCCCAAGCTCATGGCCACCCGGATTGCCGCCAACGTCAAGGCCGAGCGGGCCGTGGCGCTGAAAATCACCCCGCTGTTCCTGAAAAATCTGGCCATGCGGCTGGTCTACCGGTCCGTGGGCGAGACAAAAAGCAGCATTACCATCTCCAACCTGGGCCTTCAGAAGCTGCCGGCCGAGATGGAGCCTTACGTCACCCGGCTGGACTTCGTCATCGGCGTCCAGATTTCGTATCACAACAACTGCGGCGTGGTTAGCTACGGCGGAACCACCGTCCTGAACCTGATCCGCAGCATCAAGGAGCCGGAGCTGGAGCGGCGGTTCCTGACCCGGCTGGTGGAGCTGGGGCTGGACGTCACCGTGGAAAGCAACGGCGAATAATCGGAGGTGCCAAGTATGTACTGCGTCAAATGCGGTGTCCGTCTGGCGGACACCGAAAAAAAGTGCCCGCTGTGCGGCACGGTGGTCTATCATCCGGACCTGCCCGTTCCCCACGGCGAGCCGACCTTCCCCAATCTGGGGCCGGAGGAATTCCACCCCACCCCCCACGGCGTGCAGGCCATTTTTACCTTTGTGTTTGCGCTGGCTGCTGTTTTATGTCTGGTCATCGATTTGGCCCTGCGCCGCCGCGTTACCTGGTCCGGCTACGCCGCAGGCGGCATCGTGCTGGCTTACCTGACCATGATCCTGCCCTTCTGGTTCCGGCGGCCCAATCCGATTATTTTTACCGCCGTGGACTTCGCGGCGCTGGGCTGCTATCTGCTGTATATCGATCTGGCTCTGCAGGGCGGCTGGTTTCTTTCCTTTGCTTTCCCGGTGGTGGGCATCACTGGGCTGCTGGTGGAGGCCGTCGTCACCCTTTGCCACTGCCTACGCCGGGGGCACCTGTATGTCTGGGGCGGGGCTTTTATCGCGCTTGGCTGCTGCATGATGCTCTTCGAGCTGTTTCAGGTCATCACCTTCGGCGGCAAAATGTTCCGCTGGAGCCTGTATCCGCTGACGGTGCTCTGTCTGGTGGGACTGTTTCTGCTGCTGGTGGCCATCATCCGGCCCCTGCGGGAGCGGATGCACAAGCTGTTTTTTGTCTGAAAATTTTCTTGACATTTGATGGAAACAGGGATATATTGAGCATAGAAACGCTACCCCCTGTGGCAGTTTCTTGGTAGGCTGCCAACCTAGCCTCTCTTTGTGAAAGGCTAATATGGGCGGTAGCGTTTCTTTGATACCGGCGATCTTATATAGATCCCCTTTTCTTGGAAATTTTCCTTGAAAATATCGCTTAGTATTTTCTTGACAACAGCAAGAAAAAATGATATGCTGGCCAAAAAGGCGTTCGTGGAAGGGTGAACTCCTCGGGATTTCGTATCCACTCATTCGCCTCTATGATTCTGCCTTTCGCCGACTGTATCGTAAACACTCCTTACCTCATGCAGTTCAGATTTACATAGAAAAAGGGGAATTTCGGCAGCCGGCTTTGATTGGACGTGGTTCTGATCCGGACATTCAGTATACCCAGGGACAGTCCGTCAGGCAGTTTCGTTTTTATGTCAACTAAAATACAGCAAACCGTGGTTACATTGAAATTACAGCAAGTCGAAAAAGTCCATAAGAAGCCGCTCAAAATCGGCTGATTTTGAACGGTAGTCGGTGCAATGGAAGCAAAGCCAACATATTAGGGGACCGAACATCGGCCTCCAAATCATTTTTCCAAGAAAAAGAGAAAATAAAGGTTGCAAAACCGGAATTTCTATGCTATAATATAAAGTGTGTCCGATGCAGGGCGCCGTTCACATGTGTAACATTGGGATGTCGCCAAGCGGTAAGGCACCAGACTTTGACTCTGGTATTCGTCGGTTCGAATCCGGCCATCCCAGCCATACGATCCGCTAGCTCAGTTGGCAGAGCAATTGCCTTTTAAGCAATGGGTCCGGGGTTCGAATCCCCGGCGGGTCACCACGTCGGAGCAAAGTCCGCTTTGCTCCGACGCTTTTTTATCCTTACGAACACAGGGTGTCATCCGCCCGTTCCCTTGCCACTTCCCTCAAAATCGCAATCGCTTCGTAGGATTGCGATTTTGATTTTCTGATTTCTTTGTTGGTTACTAAAAGAAGAAAATGCACTTTTGCCGCGGTGGTGGAATCGGTAGACACAGGGGACTTAAAATCCCCCGGCAGCGATGTTGTACGGGTTCGAGTCCCGTCCGCGGCACCAGATCGGCGCAGACCTGACGGTCTGCGCCGCTTTTTTATTTTTTACAGCGCCTGCACCGCCCGGACGAACTCCGCCACCCCTTCGTCCTCCGGCGAAAACTCGTGGTTTCCTTCAAACACATGGAAATGCAGCATTTCCTCATGGCCCGCATAATAACGCTGCAAGCGCCGGTACTCCGCCTCCGCCGAATGCCAGTCGAACAGCGGATCCTCTCGGCCCACCTCGATACGCAGATAACGGGGGCAGATCAACGCGCCGATTTCTGCGTCCTGAAAGGTATAGGCAGCGTTCTGCCAGACCATGTCCGGCCAGTCGTAGGTGGTGCGGTCGTGGAACAGGGCGCAGGACAGCACCGCCTGAAGCCGCGGCTCCGCCGCAGCCGCGTGGAGACTGTAAAAGCCGCCGTAGGACAGCCCCGCCATGCCGAATTTCCCGGTGGCGCTGGGCAGCGTCTCCAGATAGTCCAGCACCGCCGACAGGCAGCAGATTTCCAGCGCCGTGATGGAGCCGCCCAGCTGGCGCAGCGCCTTGTCATAGCGGTGGCGCATCTCGTCCGTCCCGTTGTTTCCCGGCGCAGGCGGCGTGCTCCGGAACCGGTCCTCGCCGTATTCCGGCACCGACCAGAGCAGCAGCTGGGGCGCAAACACATTGACGCCCCGGTTCAGGATCCGCATCGTCATGTCGTTGTAATTCCCGCTGCCGAAAAAGCTGCTGCACAGCTCCGGCGTTCCCAGCCCGCCGTGCTGGCACAGGACATAGGGCCGGGGCGCCCCCTTGTGGGTAAAGCGGATGCCGTAAAAG
Source organism: uncultured Eubacteriales bacterium (assembly GCA_905205195.1). Taxonomy (GTDB): domain Bacteria; phylum Bacillota; class Clostridia; order Oscillospirales; family Oscillospiraceae; genus Faecousia. The sequence goes on along the minus strand of CAJLCS010000036.1, from coordinate 430 downwards.
CGGAACTTTTTCCACAGCTCCAGCTGGACCCGGGTCACCATCAGGTCCTCGTTTTCAAAAATCCGTTCCTCCCGGACGCTGCGGACCGCCGGTGTCGGTTCCGTCAGGGGCCAGCCAAGCATGGCCCGGTACTGCCGCCGGTATGCCTCCCGGTCCTCGGCGATCCGCAGGCCGAAGGCGGTCCGTTCTTCCCGGGCCTGACGCTGGCGCGCCTCCAACAGGGCCTGCAAATCCGACAAATAGGTTTCCCGATAGGCGTTGCCCGCCGCCGGTTCCTCCCGGTAAGGGCAGGAAATGTTGGATTGATACACAAAAACCGCTCCTTTGCAAAAAACAGGCCCACGATTCCGTGGGCCTGTTTCAAAATCGGAAGAATTAGGCTTCCAGGTTGATGCCGGTCTCCTTATTGAAGACATGGCACACATTACCG
>CAJLCS010000035.1 GCA_905205195.1 uncultured Eubacteriales bacterium | reverse complement strand
CCGTCGAGGATGTTCACATGGGTCACCTCCAGCCCCGTGCCCGCCAGACTCTCTTCCCGGACGGCGTAGCTGTGGTTCTGGGAGGTGATTTCGATTTTTCCGGTTTCCAGATTCTTCACCGGGTGATTGCCGCCCCGATGGCCAAACTTCAGCTTGTAGGTTTCGGCGCCGCAGGCCAGCGCAATCATCTGGTGGCCCAGGCAGATGCCGAAAATGGGGTATTTTCCCCGCAGCTTCCGCACCAGCTCGATCACCGGCGTCACGTCCTGGGGGTCGCCGGGGCCGTTGGAGAGGAAAATGCCGTCGGGCTTCATCTTCTCCACCTCGGTGGCCGGGGTGTTGTAGGGCATCACCGTCACGTTGCAGCCCCGGGCGTTGAGGCAGCGGATAATATTCAGCTTGATGCCGCAGTCGATGGCCACCACATTGAAGCGGGCGTCGGCGGTTTTGGAATACCAGCGCTTTTTACAACTCACCCGGGCCACGGCGTCGTGGGGCACCGGCGTCTGCCGCAGCAGCGCCAGCGCCTGCTCCGTGGGCACGTCCGCGTCGGTGATGACCAGCCGTCGGCTGCCCAGATCCCGGATGCTCCGGGTCAGTTTCCGGGTATCCAGGCCGGAAATGCCGGGGATTTTGTATTCCTCCATGACCTCCGACAGTGTTTTTGTATAACGGAAGTTGGAGGGCAGGTCGTTATATTCCCGGACGATCAGCGCCCCGATGGTGGGCACTCTCGTTTCGTAATCCTCGTCGGCAATGCCGTAGTTGCCGATGAGCGGGTAGGTCATCACCACCGCCTGATCGGTATAGGAGGGGTCGGAGAGGATCTCCTGATAGCCCACCATGGAGGTATTGAACACAATCTCGCACACCCGGGTGCAGTCGCTGCCAAAGCCCTCGCCCACATAGGATGTGCCGTCCTCCAGCACGATTTTCTTTCTTCTTACTTCTGCCATACCGCTTTTCCTCCGCATATCGTCATCAGGTTTTCTCCGTATACCGTCGTGCCCGCAAAGGGCGTGCTGCGCCCCATGGACAGGAAGGTTTCCGGATCGATTTCGTAACTTTTCTTCAGATCATAGACGCAGAAATCCGTCGTCATGGGAATACCGAACCGTTTTCGCGGTGCAAGGGCCATTTTGTCGATCAGCGTCTCCAGGCTCAGGATGCCCGTCCGGACCAGCCCGGTATACAGCGCCGGGAAGGCCGTTTCCAGCCCCACCACGCCCATCAGGCTGCCTTCCAGCCCCCGGGATTTTTCCGCGGCGCTGTGGGGGGCGTGGTCCGTGGCGATCATGTCGATGGTGCCGTCCCGCAGCCCGTCCAGCAGGGCCTGCCGGTCCTCCTCCCGCCGCAGCGGCGGATTCATCTTGAACCGGCCGTCCTCCTGCAAGTCGTTTTCGCTGAGCAGCAGGTAGTGGGGCGCCGTTTCGCAGGTCACATCCACCCCGTCCTCCTTGGCCCGGCGGATCAGGGCCACGCTTTCCGCCGTGGAGACGTGGCACACATGGTACCGGCAGCCCGTTTCCTTCGCCAGCTTCAGGTCCCGGGCAATGGGGCCCCATTCGCTTTCGGCGCAGATACCCCGGTGGCCGTGGGCCTTAGCATAGGCCCCGTCGTGAATGTAGCCGCTCCGGAGCAGCCGGTTGTCCTCGCAGTGGGCGGCAATCACCTTGCCCAGATCCCGGGCCCGGGCCATGGCCTCCCGCATGAGCTCGTCCCGCTGGACGCCCTTGCCGTCGTCGGAGAAGGCGATGCACAGCGGCGCCAGCCCCTCCAGATCCGCCAGCCGCTCGCCCCGCTCCCCCACCGTGATGGCGGCGTAGGGATGTACCCGGATCACCGCGCTTTCCCGGATGCGGGCCAGCTGAAGTTCCATGGCCTCCCGGCAGTCCGGCACCGGATTCAGGTTCGGCATGGTGCACACGTCGGTATAGCCGCCGTGGGCCGCCGCCAGAGAGCCGGTGCGGATGGTCTCTTTATAAGAAAAGCCCGGCTCTCTGAAATGCACATGCACATCACAGAAGGCCGGGAACACGGAAACATCGGAAAAGGAAACATCGGTGCCCTTGCATCCGGGCTGAGCAAATTCAAAAGAAAATTCCTCCCCCACGAAAGCGCCGCTGCGATAGACCGATGCGTTGTGAATCGTCAAACCCATAGAAAATCTCCCAAAACAAAAAGAAAAACCTGCTTTTTCAAGCAGGCGTACAGCAACGTCGGGACAGACGCACCGTCTCTCCCGTTTTCCGTCTTACCGGCGTCACAGCGCCCTGCTTAAAGACTCTTGTCTTGAATATTATACCGGCCGACCGGCCGATTGTCAAGCAAAACTTTCCCCGGCGGGACGGAAAACCCACCGGGGAAAGGTCAGGAAATGCGGCCGTACGGCCGGGGGCTGTCAATGTTGCAATTCCGTCAAAGGAAGGCTCCCGTTTCCGGTGATTTCAACCAAAAATCGGGACCGGGCAGATTGCCCGGTCCCGACGCACTCAAAATGGTTCAGAAAAGCGCTCAGAACATCCGCTTCTTGCGGGTCAGCATCACCGCAGCCGCAGCGGATGCCACCAGCAGCGTGGTCCACAGCACCAGCAGGCTGTCGTCGCCGGTCTGGGCGTTGGAGGCTTCCGGCTTTTTCGCGCCGCAGTCGGTGCATTTGCCGTCCACATAGTGATGGCCCGTGGCAGGAATGACCTTGCCCTGCTTCACCGTTTCGCCGCAGGTCTTGCAGACCTCATCGCCGGTGTAGCCGTCCTCTGTGCAGGTCGCCGCCTTCGCGCCCACCAGCTCCGTATCGTGGCCCGTGGCGGGAATGACCTCGCCCTGCTTCACCGTCTGGCCGCAGGTCTTGCAGACCTCGTCGCCGGTGTAGCCGTCCTCCGTGCAGGTCGCCGCTTTCGCGCCTACCAGCTCCGTGTCGTGGCCCGTGGCGGGGATGACTTCCGTCTCCTCGTCGGTATACGTCGTGCCGCGGAAGGTCACCTGGGCCGTGTAGGTCCGGACGCCGTCGGTTTCACAGGTTGCGGGGGTGGTCAGCGCTTCGGTCACCGTCGCCTCCAGCAGCTGGGTATGGGCGGCGTCATGCGCGCAGACGAAGGTAGCGGTGGCGGTATGATCCGCGTGCCAGGTCCAGGTCGGCTCGCCGTAAGTATGACCCAGCGCCGGAATGGTCTCCGTCTTCGTGTCGTGGCACATGGTGCAGGTATAGGTCCGGACGCCCGGCTCCGTGCAGGTGGCCGCCGTGGTCACCTTGCCTTCGTCCCAGGTGTGATGGCCGGTTTCCGTGGGGCAGGCCACATAATAGAAGCGAACCACGTCGCCGTCGCGGAGCACATAAGTGTCCAGCGTGGCGTATGTGGGATTGCCCTGCTCGTCCTCCTCCAGAATCGGCATTTTGCCGTTGACGGTAAACATCCAGCCGGACCAGCTGCCGAACTTCTCGTCGCCGGAGGACAGGGTGATGTCTGCCGGATCCGTGACGCCGGTAATGTAGCCGGGCGTTCCGGTGTAGGTGTAGCCGTTGTCGCCGAGGACCTTCAGCAGCGCATCCGCCGCCGTCCGATGGTCGCCGGTGGTGCTCTGGTAGGACGCGCCGGTCAGATCACGGAAGCCGGGCTCCATGCTGCTGCCCTCCACGCTGAGGGAAACGTTCACCGGCTTCAGATCGGGATCCTCGATGCCCTCCGTGCCGATGACGGTCACGGTGGTGGAAATGGGCTGCTTGTAGAACTTGGCAAACTGTGCGTAATCGGGGTTATCCCGGAACTTTTCGTAGTACTTGGCGTACTCGGAATAAGTCAGCACGCTGTCAATGGTCACATGGGTGTTGTACCTGGGCTGGGTCACCCGCAGCGTCTCGTGGGCCACCACGGACTGGACGCTGGAGCGGAAGCAGCGGTACTGCTGGGCATCGTACCAGCCGGGGATATCGTCGGCCTTCACGCCCACCACCTGATAGGCATCCATGCTGCGGATGAACTTGTAGCCGTCGCCGTTGGGCACGATCTCGATAAACGAACGCATATCGCCGGTGACGTGGTCCCGGTCGGCATTGGCCAGCCGGACGCCTTCCCAATACACGTCCTCCGTGCAGACCTTCGCCATAAAGGCCGCCGCACTGTCCAGTTCCGCCTGCGTCAGCGGCTGGACCGTCAGGGTGATGTCCTTGCTGGCCAGCACCTCCATGGAGGCATAGTCCTTGCCTTCGCCGCTGGGCCGGGACAGAATCTTCACCGTCACGGTGACGGTCTTGGCGCTCTGGCCGGGCAGGGGCCGGTAGGTAATCATCCGGGCCACGTTCACCGTAGCCGGGTCGGCGGAGACCACCACGTTGTCGTCGCTCGTGCAGAGCAGAATCGGCGTATACTTGCCGTCAAAGTCCTGATTGTACTCCCGATAGGAAATCACGCTGAACTGCGTCGTGGTGGGGAACTGAATGTCGGAGGTGACGTTGGCCGGATCGAGTTTCGCGCCGGTGTGGAAGTTGGTCATGCCGACTTCCTGCATGGTCAGCTCCAGCAGCTCCTGATAGTTCACCGCCCGGGGCGTCGTGTCCCGCTTCACCTGCACCGTGTACGTTCTGGTCACGGACAGGTCCTCCCGGCCGTTATAGACCAGCGTTACGGTCAGCGTCACGGCGGTATCCTGTTTGGGCAGCGTCACCGTGACCTGATAGGGGGCAAAGAAGGGCGTGGACACCGTTTTCACGGCAATCACCGCCGGGTGGCTGGTGGTCCAGTTGGCCGTGGTCCACAGTTCCAGATCGGTGCCGTCATTGTAGTCCACGGTGCTGCCGTCCACGCCGGCCTTCAGCGGATAGCGGGGCAGGCCGGTCAGGTCGGAGGCCTGCGTCACGGTTTCCGGCACCGAAATCCGGTCCGCCACGGCGTTCAGCGCCGCCTTGGCCTTGGCTTCGTCCAGCGGAATGTTGAACAGGCACTCCGTCGATTCCTTGGTGTAGGTTTCCTTGTAGGTCAGCACCAGCGTCGGCCGGACCGTACCGGAGGCGGCGGTGGTGCTGCCGTTTTCGTTCCACTTATACTGGATGGTACCGTCGGCGGTGACACCCACATAGTTCCAGCTGCTGTAGGTGGCCTCCTTCATGGCGACGGTCACGTCCGTGATGCCTGCGGCGGTCAGCTTGGCGCGGATCATTTCCAGCGCATTGGTGTCCTTGCCGTAGACGGGGTTGAAGGTGCCGGAGATGGCCTTCTCGGCGGCGTCCAGCTTTTCCTCCGCTTCCTGCTGCTCGGGGGACTTGGACTCGGTCCAGTTGGCGTAGAGATTGTAGGTCTCGCCGTCCGTGCTGCCGTCCCAGCTGTCGTCATCCCATTCCCGGTTGATGGTGGCGCCGTCGGCATACTTGACGGTGCTGCCGTAGCTGCTCTCCGCCCAACCGGCGAAGGTATAGCCCTCCCGACTGTAGCCGCAGGGCGTCAGCTGCACATTCTGACCGAAGGGTGCCGGCTGGTCGGCCATGGTGCCGGTGGTGGTGTTCTTGTCGCTGTACTTGACGTTATACTTGATGATGTACTGATAGTCACGCCACTTGGCGATGAGAGTCACCTCGTCGCCGCTGAACACGGTGTCCTTGGTGACGGCCTCACCGAAGGAGCCGTCGGCATTCTTGATGTACCAGCCGTCCAGCGCCTTGTTGGCGGGGCAGTAGTAGCTGCTCAGAGAAGGCAGGCTGGAGAATACCTTATCCGGCGTCACGGTCTTGTCCTTCAGCGTGTTCTTATAGCCGTTGCCGTCGAAGTGGACAGTGATGCCCTTGGTCCAGTGGGCGTACAGATGGAAGCCGTTTTCGGCGTCCACGGCGGTGAACTTGTAGGACGGGCCCACCGCATTGCCGCCCTCCGCCGCATCGAACCAGCCGTCAAAGATATAGCCGGTGCGGACGGGGTCCTGAATGGAGTCAAGCTTGCTGGAGCCGGTCTCGGTAAGAATGTAATTATAGTTGCTGCCCACGATGCCGGTGCGGGTGATGTCCGCCGCGCCCTCGTAGTTCAGGTGCAGGGTCACGTTCACCGGCAAGCCGCTCCATTTGGCCGTCATGGTCACGGTATCGCCCTGCTTGGCGGTCAGATTCTTCACCGCAGCGCCGTCGGCATAGCTGCCGATGGTGGACGCGCTCCAGCTGCTGAAGGTATAGCCGGGACGGGTGAAGGTACTTCTGGGCAGCGTGACCTCCTGATCATAGATGGCGGAAATGCTGTCCATCTGTCCCTCGCCCTCACCGGCGCTGAACGCGATGGTGTAGGTGATGGGGCTCCACTTAGCGGTGTAGGTCACGTCGCCGGAGATCACCGTCTCCGCCGTCAGCTTCTCCTCACCGCGGAACCAGCCCTCAAACAGGTAGCCCTTCTTGGTGGGGTCGGCGGGAATCCGGCTGCCGATGGCGCTGTTCTGGGGAACCCGCACGGTGGCAAACACACTGTCGCCGTCCTGCAGCGTCACCGTGTAGGCATCGGCCCAGACCGCATACAGGTCCAGATCCGTTTCCGTCGTAATGGCGGCGCCGTCCTCATAGACCACGGCGCCGTCTGCGGCGGTGGCCCAACCGGCGAAGATCTTCCCGGCGCAGGTGAAGGTATTGGCCTTCAGGGTGCCCTTGCCGCCGAAAATCTTCTGGGTGACGGTGTCGTCCGTGCCGTTGTTGGCGTGGAACGTCACAATCAGCGCCGCACCGGCGGAGAAATTCCGCAGATAGACGCAGTCGTCGCCATCGTCACCGGAGCTGTCCTTCTTGTACGTCACGGTGAGCTTGTCGCCCTGCTTGGCGTCCGCCTCAAGGCCCGTCCAGTCCACCTCACCGCTGGCGTCCTTGACAAGGGAGGTGCTGCCCAGCGTGATGTTGCACTTGTCGTATTTTGCCTCGCTGGATACCTTGTACTCAAAGGTCAGGTGGGTATCCTCCGTGAAGGTCAGCGTCAGCGTGCTGGTCGAATAGCTCTTTCCGGCGCTACCGGACTGAAGAACCTCCTGACCGTCCTTGGTGCTGACCTTCCACGCCGTGGTGCCGGTGCCGGGATCGGCGGCAATCGGCAGCCCGTTAAAATAGTCGTCCACGCTCCTGCCGGCCGCAAAGACGGACAGTGGAAACAGGCCAAGCACCATGATGATGGCCAGCGCCAGAGAAATCATGCGTTTTTTCATGGCTTCCATTCCTTTCTGTTGTTCCCCTTCCGGGCCTTCCGGCCAGAGCGGCCCGCAAAAAAGAATCCGCGGGCCCGTACCGGCGCAGCAGTACAAGGCCCACGGACTCCGTGGACTTCAGAAAGCGGCAAACCCGGTGACGGCAGGTGCCGGATCCGACGGTCAACGTATCTGACTCATCCGGACGATGCCGGCTTCACAGTGACCCACTCGCGGGGCTTTGCACCCCATTCCGCCTGCCCCGCACGGGGGCAGACCGCCTGATCCTCTATGCGCTCTGACGGGCAAAAGCCCGGTCAGGTGATTTGATGTCTCTATGGTAGCACAGTTTACCTGTAAATGCAAGGCGTCCGCGGTTTTTTCCTCCGTTTTCCCGCCATTTTCCACAAAACATTTCAGGCCCCGGCCGCTCCGGCCAGCACACGGAACATCCGCTCGATTTCCGCCAGCTCGCTGGGCTTGTTTTTTTGCAGCCAGAGTCGGCGGCAGTCGGCCAGAAACGCTTCCACAGGCTCCGGCAGCGGCGCCGTTTTCCCTATCATAGCACAGCTTCCATTCCATTTCCAGTTTTTACAAAAAATGATTGCTCCTATTTTCGTTCCTCATTTCTGACTCTGCGGCGGCACTGGGTGGGTGTCTCGCCCATAGCCTCGTAAAACACCCGGTTGAAGCTCCGCAGGGACGAAAAGCCGCACTCCGCCGCGATTTCCGTCACCGTTTTCGTGCCGGTTTCCAGCATGGTCACCGCCCGGTCCACCTGCATATTGCGGATCAGCTCCGGCAGGCGGATGCCGTACCGCGCCCGGAAGGCCTGCCCCAGCTGCCGGGGGCTGCGGCCCACCCGGGCCGCCAGCTCCGCCACCGTGGGTCCCTCTGCCAGATGATCCGCCAGATAGTCGAGCAGCACCCGGTCCCAGTCCTCCGTATCCGCCGGGAACACCCGGGTGGCCGTCTCCGCAAACAGGTTCCGGAACAGGGCCAGCACCGTCCCGGCATAGGTGTCCGGCCGCCAGCGGCTGCGCCCGGCCTCCAGCTCCTCCAGATAAGCCCCCGCCGCCGGGGGCACCGTCACCGCCGGGCCTTCCGGGCAGCCGCCCCGGTCCATGGCGTCCCGGTACACCGACTCCGCCATCATGTAAACCCGCGCCCGGGTCCCCGGCCCGGGCTGAAAAACGTGGAGGTGGTAGGGCGGAATCAGCAACGCCTGCCCCGCCGTCAGGGTATACCGCTGCCCGTCCCGCTCCGCCGTCACCGTACCCTGCAAGACGTACAGCACCTCCAGCTCCGGGTTGATGTGCCGCAGGCAGGTCACGTCCGGGCCCCGCAGGGTCAGCTTTTCTTCCAGTCGTTTCATGATGGGGATGCTCCTTTTGTCCGATATTCCTGCGGTTTTTGGCTAGCTTTTCTCCGTCCGATTTGCTACAATACCGCCGAGGTGATTCCATGGAAACCGCGCTTCTGTTCGCCGCGCAGTTCTTGGTCGGCGGCACGAATACCCTGCTGAACAAACGGTTTCAGCTGACGTTCACGCCGGATCCGCTGCATTTTCTCGTCTACAATATGATAAATGCCCTGATGGCGTCCGTCAACTTTTTTCTTGCCGTAGGCGGTCGGATTTCCTGCACCGCCGTGACGCTGGGCTTCTCCGCCGTTTTCGCGCTGGTGGTGATGCTGTCGCTGTGCCTGCACATTCTGGCGCTGGAGGTGCTGACCATTCCCATGTACGCCGTCACCTCCTCCGCCGGCGGACTGCTGACCTCCTCGCTGTTCGGCATTCTGTTCCTGCGGGAAAAGGCCACGGTTTTCGTCTTTTTCGCCATGGCCGCCGTTCTCGCCGCCGTGCTGCTGCCCTGGGCGGCGGTGCTGCGGAAGCATCAGCGGCTCGGGAAGCGGCAGGTGCTGCTCTGCGCCGCCGTGTTCTGCACCGCCGGTCTCGGCTCCATTCTCAGCAAGCTCTACACCGTCACCCCGGGCACCAGCCCCAGCAATCAGTACTTTCTCATGACCAATCTGCTGATCCTGCTGCTGAGCGCGCTGGCAACGGCGGGTCATCTTCTCCGCAGCCGGACGCCGGTGTGCCGGATTTTCCGGCTTTTCCGGCCGGTGCAGCTGGCCAACATGGCCGGAATGACGCTGGCCTCCAATCTCGGCTCCGTCATCAGCATCACCCTGCTGGCCCGGATGGCCCTGTCGGGCTACAACATCCTCAGCACCTCGGTGAGCATGGCCGCCACCTTCTGCCTGTCGGTGCTGGTGTTCCGGGAGAAACCCGGCCTGTCCCAGCTGATTTCCGCGCTTCTGGTCGTTGCCGCAACGGCCCTGTATACATTATAATAAAAGGAAGGTTACATCATGGAACGCTATTTCGGACTGCATTTCGACTTTCACGCCGGGAACGAGGCCCACATCGGCAGCCGGACCGACCCGGCGGACATCGCCTGGTATCTGGAGCAGGCTCAGCCGGACTTTGTCCAGTGCGACTGCAAGGGCCACCCCGGCAACGCCAGCTACCCCACGGCCCTGGGCAACGCCGCCGCTCATCTGGACGCCGACAACCTGAAAATCTGGAGCGACACGGTCCACGGCCGGGGGCTGCCCCTGTTCGTCCACTACTCCGGCGTCTATGACGCCGCCTACACCGCCGCCCACCCCGATCAGGCAGCCGTGGACGAAAACGGTCAACGCACCGACGCCGTCAGTGTCTTCGGCGACTATGCCGACCGGCTGCTGATCCCCCAGCTGGAGGAGGTCATGGACCGCTACGGCATCGACGGCGTCTGGATTGACGGCGACTGCTGGGCCGTCCGGCGGGATGACTCCGCACGCGCCCGGCCCCATCTCCGTCCGGGCCTGTCCCAGGAGGAACACAACCGGATCATGCGGGAGGGGTACCTGGCCTATGTCCGGCACTACACCGACGCGCTGCACGCCTACCGCCCCGATTTCAAGGTCATCAGCAACTGGCTCTACAGCTCTCAGGTGCCGGAAAAGCCGGAAATCGGCGTGGATTTTCTGTCCGGCGACTTTACCCCCAACGATTCGGCCCACGCCGCCCGGTTTGAGGCCCGGTGTATGGCCCTGCAGGGCAAGCCATGGGACCTGATGGCCTGGGGCTTCTCCAAGGACCGGGCGCATCAGGACCTGAACTGCGACAAGCCCGCGGCCCAGCTGTGCCAGGAGGCGGCGGTGGTGCTGTCCCTGGGCGGCGGCTTTCAGGTGTACATCTCCCAGAACGCCGACGGCAGCGCCCCGCGCCTTCGCAGCACCCGGCTGCGGGAAATCCACGATTTCGTCGCCCCCCGCCGTGCCCTGAACTTCCAAAAGCCGCCGCTGGCCCAGATCGGGCTGTATTACTCCGCCCAGTCCCGGTATCACGAAACCGCCGCAGACCCCAGCGCCTTCAATCCGCCCCACGTCAGCGACTCGCTGATCGGCACGATCCACTGCCTGCTGGACGGGCAGTACACCGTCAACTGTGTTCTGGAGCATCAGCGCGATACGCTGGGCCGGTATGACGTGGTGGTGGTCCCCGCCTGGACCGCCATTCCCCAGACCCACCGGCAGGGCCTGCTGACCTACGCCAGAAACGGCGGCAAGCTGGTGGTGCTGGGTCCCGAGACCTGCCGCGCCTTCGGCGCGGACATGGGGCTGATCTTCGGCGAAACGGAAACCGGCGCCAAGGCCCTCTGCACGGAGGACGGGCTGTTCTGCCGCTTCTATACCGATTTTCTGGATTTGCAGACCGGCGAGGGTGCCCTGTACCGCAACAAGGACCTGCGGGACGGCCAGCTGCCCGCCTACCGCACGGAAGTGCTGGAACGGGGCAGCGTCACCTTCCTGCCCTTCGATCTGGGCACGGCGTACCTGCCCAACCGATCCTTCTTCCTGACGGAGTACCTCCGCCGCATTCTGGGCACCCTCTGCACCCCCTGGGCGGAGCTGAACCGCAGCGATATCGACATCACCTTCCAGCAGGGCGACGGGGAGACGGTGGTGAACCTCATCAACCTCCGGCAGGACCGGCACAGTCTGGAAGCGCCGGTGTTCCGGACGGTGCCCCCGGCGGAAAACGTGGAGCTGCGGCTGCACCGGGTCTGCCGGGAGGTGACCATGCCGCTGGGCGAGACCTTCACCTGGGAGGTTTCCGGCGGCGACACCGTCATTCACCTGCCGAAGCTGGAAATTCACAGCGTGCTTCTGCTGAAATAACCGTTTTGCCGCCCCGGCAGGCCGCCGGGGCGGCAAAGGTCACAGAACCGGCCGCCGTTTTCCGCCAAATTTCAGCGGATTTTTAATCCGGCGGGATTTGACGGCAGTCCGCCGATATGCTATAATAACTATGCTTCAAAAGCGCCGAAGACCTTCTCCGGCAAATTGAATCCGGCCGCTGTAACTGACGGAATTGTGGGGAACCACGGGGGAGCAGTCCGGCCTTGTATTGCCGACCGTCTGGGCGCACAAATTGCAGGGATTCCTGCGGTTTGGTGCGCCCATTTTGCTTTCGGGAAGGGGCAATCCGGGCTTTTCTTTTCGTCTGACCGGCGGGCGGCTGCACCGTCCCGCTTTCATTCTTATATTATTCAGGAGGAACCGTACCATGGAAAAACGTGAACAGCTCTATGAAGGCAAGGCCAAGAAGGTCTACGCCACCGACGACCCCGCGCTGCTGATCGTCTCCTACAAGGACGACGCTACCGCCTTCAACGGCCTGAAAAAGGGCACCATTTCCGGCAAGGGCGTCATCAACAACAAGATGAGCAACTACCTGATGGGCACCCTGCTGGAGCCCAACGGCGTCCCCACCCATTTCGTCAAGGAGCTGAATGACCGGGAAACGCTGGTGAAAAAGGTGCAGATTGTGCCGCTGGAAGTGATTATCCGTAACATTTCCGCCGGTTCCTTTGCAAAGCGCTACGGCGTGGAGGAGGGCATCGTGTTTGACGCGCCCACCATCGAATTCTCCTACAAGAACGACGAGCTGGGCGACCCCCTGTGCAACGCCTACCACGCGCTGGCGCTGAAACTGGCCACCCGGGAGGAAATCGAGACCATCAAGACGCTGGCCTTCAAGATCAACGATCTGCTCAAGGCCTATTTCAAGGCGCTGAACATCGATCTGGTGGACTTCAAGCTGGAGTTCGGCCGTCTGGCCGACGGCACCGTGGTGCTGGCCGACGAAATCTCCCCGGACACCTGCCGCCTGTGGGACAGCACCACCCATGAAAAGCTGGACAAGGACCGCTTCCGCCGTGATCTGGGCGGCGTGGAGGACGCATATCAGGAGGTCATGCGCCGCCTGATGGGCAAATAAGGTTCGTTTTTTCCACTTTCCTGCGTCCCGGCAGGGACGCAGGCCGAAAGGATTATGCTTCATGAACAATACCCTTTTTCCGGATGCGCTTCATGAGGAGTGCGGCGTATTCGGCATCTGGACGCCGGAAGGCTCGTCCCTCAGCCCGGCCCACGAAACCTACGCCGCCCTGTTCGCCCTGCAGCATCGGGGGCAGGAGGCCTGCGGCATCGCCGTGAACCGGCGGGGCGTGATCCACTGTCATAAGGACGTGGGTCTGGTGGGCGAGGTCTTCGATCAGGAACAGCTGGACGCGCTGGAGGGCCATATGGCCATCGGCCACGTCCGCTACTCCACCACCGGCGACCCCCATCGGGAAAACGCCCAGCCTCTGGCCATCACCCACGTCAAGGGCAATCTGGCTCTGGCCCACAACGGTAATCTGGTCAACGCCGGGGAACTGCGCCGTCAGCTGGAGCTGGGCGGCGCCATCTTCCGCTCCTCCTCCGACACGGAGGTGCTGGTGTACACGCTGGTGCAGCAGCGGCTGAAGGCCGCGTCCATTGAGGAAGCCGTGGTCAACACCATGAACGTCATCGAAGGCTCCTACTCGCTGTGCATCATGTCCTCCCGGAAGCTGATTGCCGCCCGGGACCCCCGGGGAATGCGCCCGCTGTGCATGGGCCATGTGGGCGACGCCATCGTCTTTGCCTCCGAGTCCTGCGCGCTGGACGCCCTGGGCGCCACCTTCGACCGGGACGTGGAGCCGGGCGAGGTCATTGTGGTGGATGCTTCCGGCAAGCCTCGGTCCCTCCGGTCCCCCCTGAAGAAAAAATCCGCCATCTGCGTCTTTGAATACATCTATTTTGCCCGTCCGGATTCCATCATCGACGGTTCCTCCGTGGAGCTGGCCCGCCAGGAGGCGGGGCGGTACCTGTCCGAGGAGCATCCCGTGGAGGCGGACATGGTCATGGGCGTGCCGGACTCCGGCATTCCCGCCGCCATCGGCTACGCCCGGCATTCCGGCATTCCCTACGGCGTGGGCCTGATCAAAAACCGCTACATCGGCCGGACCTTCATCCAGCCCGGTCAGGACCGGCGGGAGCGGTCCGTCCGGCTGAAGCTCAACGCGCTGCAGGAAGCCGTCCGGGGCAAACGGGTGGTTCTGGTGGACGACTCCATCGTCCGGGGTACCACCTGCGCCCGGCTGATTCAGCTGGTCCGGGACGCCGGGGCCACCGAGGTCCACCTGCGGATTTCCGCGCCCCCCTTCCGGCACCCCTGCTTCTTCGGCACGGATATCCCCGACCGGGAGCAGCTGATGGCCCACAACCGGACCGTGGAGGAAATGCGGCAGATCATCGGCGCCGACTCGCTGGGCTTCCTGTCGCTGGAAGCGGTGCAGAAAATCGCCGTGGGATGTCATCTGAGCTTCTGCGACGGCTGCTTCTCCGGCAAGTACCCCATGCCCGTGCCCGATCAGACCACCAAGAATTTGTTCGACGCGGAATTGGAAATTTAATACTTTTTTCCTTGACCTCCTTTTTCTTCCATAATAAAATGAAATAAAAAGGAGGTCATTTCATGAATTTCAAACGGATTTTTCCACTGATTCTGGCCCTTCTTTTGGTGCTGGGCGCCCTGACCGCCTGCGGCGGGAAGGCGGACGGTGATCTTGCCGCGCTGCAGGCGTCCTACCCGAAGACCTTCGGGCTGGATACCGCCGCAGGACTGCAAATCGCCGTCTGGAAGGACGGCGGCGGAACGCCCCTGTGCTTCCTGCTGTCCGGCGACGCCGAAACCGTCCCGCCGGACACCCTGAATTCCGCCGGGCTGACGGTGGACGATGCCTACGGAAACGAAATCGCCGCCCTGTTCGGCGGCGCGTACGCGGTAGGCCCCGCCATTTCGCTGGAATCCTGAATCATACGCAAGCCGCCGATGAGAATCGACGGCTTAAACTGTCGAAAAAGCCCTTCCGGCTTTTTCGACAAAAGGATGGCAGGCCGGCTTGTATGGTTTGCACAAATGTGGGGATCCTGATCCTGGAACTTTGTCGGAATCCCCACTTGATTTGGTGCTAATTTATCGATATAATATTATCGATAAATAAAGGAGGAATTCAGTATGAAGCTTGCATTTTTTGACACGAAGCCCTATGACCGGACCGGCTTTGACCGCTGCCTGGAAGGCAGCGATCTGCAAATCAAATATTTTGAAACCAAGCTCAACGAGGACACCGTCTCGCTGGCTGCCGGGTTCGACGCCGTGTGCGTCTTTGTCAACGACACCGTCAACAAGGCCGTGGTGGACCGGCTTTACGAGCTGGGCGTGAAAATGATCGCCCTACGCTGCGCGGGCTTCAACAACGTGGACACCCGGGCCTGCTTCGGCAAGCTCCACGTCTTCCGTGTCCCCGCCTATTCCCCCTACGCCGTGGCCGAGCATGCCATGGCCATGCTGCTGACCATCGTCCGCCGGACCCACAAGGCCTACAACCGGACCCGGGAATTCAATTTCAGCCTGTCCGGCCTGGTGGGCTTTGACCTCCACGGCAAAACCGTCGGCGTGGTGGGCACCGGCAAAATCGGCCGGGTGTTCGCCGACATCTGCAAGGGCTTCGGCATGAAGGTGCTGGCCTACGACAAATTCCCCAACCCCGACGCCGGGCTGACCTACGTTCCCCTGCCGGAGCTGCTGGCCCAGTCGGACATCATCTCCCTCCACTGCCCCCTGACGGAGGAAACCCGCTATCTGGTGGGCGCGGACTCCATCGCCCGGATGAAGAAGGGCGTAGTCATCGTCAACACCTCCCGGGGCGGTCTGATCGACACGGAGGCCCTCATCGACGGCATCAAGGAAAAGAAGGTCGGCGCCGCCTGCCTGGACGTGTACGAGGAGGAAGGGGACCTGTTCTACGAGGATTTCTCCGGCCACATCGTCCAGGACGACAAGCTGGTCCGGCTCATCGCCATGCCCAACGTGCTGGTAACCTCCCATCAGGCCTTCCTGACGGAGGAGGCCCTGGGCAACATCGCCCAGACCACCGTGGACAACGTGCTCCGGTACTTCCGGGGCGAGCCGAACCCGGACACCGAGGTCTGCTACCGCTGCAACCGGCAGGAGGACTGCCGCAAGGAGCGGAAGGAAAAGTGCTTCTGAAAAAAGCGCGGCGCGATTTTCCGCATTTGGAAAATCGCGCCGATTTTTTATTTTTCCAGCTCGTAAACCGTCAGATTCCGGAATTCCGCCTGGCCGTTCATGGCAAAAACGCCCGCTTCGATCTTCGCTTCGGTCCGGATGCCGTACTGCAAAAACAGCGTGTCGTTGACATAAACCTCCAGCTGGCCCTCCATGGCCAGTACCCGGAGGGAAAACCGGCCCGGTGCCGTCATTTTCCGGCGGCAGATCGGGTGGAACTGATTCTCGTTTTCGTACAGAATCACCGCGTTTTCTCGGGGCAGGAAGGACAGGAAGTACTCGCTTTCCGCGCTCCGGCCCCAGACCTGCTCCTCCTGCGGGTGACACAGCAGAACCAGCCCCGCCTCGGCGGCGCTGACGCACAGCTCCGTTTCGATTTCCAGCGACGGCGATGCCGTTTCCGGGAACCGGAAGGCCTGCAGGCTGTAGGGCGCCGTCCGGACCCGGACGCTGCCCTCCGTCACCGCCGCCTCCCCTGCCGAGATACCCGGCCAGGGCCAGGCCGTCGGCATGGGAACCGGCGTCGGCAGCGGCCAGGCTTTTCCGGTCCGCAGCTGCCGGAGAATGGGGGTGTAGCAGGGCTTCGGCGTCCCGTCCACCAGGAGGACCTCCTTCGGCAGAGAAATGGCCGCGCCGTATCGGCTCCGGTCGATGTACATCACATAGGTTTTGTCCCGGAAGGGGAAGCATCGGCAGGTATAGCCGCTTTCCGTGCTGCCGCCCAGAAACACCGGGTCCGGGCCGCAGACGAACGGGCCCGTCGGCGACGGGGCCGATGCCAGAATGGTCACATTGCTCAGATCCGGGTCCGACGTGACTCCTTTTCCGCCGTACCATCCGCCGGTCAGCAGCGTCAGGTACCACCGGCCGTCCAGCCGGAACACGTTGGGCACCTCCACCATGCCGTTGAAGGGCGGAACAAAGGCGATCCGCTGATTTTCCCAGTGGATCAGGTCCGTGCTTTCCGCCACGCCCACCGTGCCCAGCGCTCCCCGGCCGGGAAGATCGGCCATGGCGGCAAAATAGCCGTAGTACCGGGCCGATTCCGGGTCATAGACCACATGTAGGTCCCGGCAGTCCGTCACGTTCCCCTTTTCCCGCACCACAAACAGCGCCGGGTCCGGCGTCAGCACCGGATTGCCCGGATACTCCGTAAAATGCTCCAGATCCTCCGACAGGGCCAGGCCGATTTTTTCCGAACGGAACCGGTCCCGCATGGTGTAAAACAGGTAGTAAGTGCCGTCCTTTTCCACCGCGCAGCCGGTGAACTTGCCGAGGCAGTCGTCGGGTACTGCTCCTCCGGCAGCGTTTCCAGCACATCCCGCATTTTGTGGAAATGGAGCAGATCCTTCGTGTAAACGTGGCCCACGTTCCAGTTGTCCCCGGCATGGAACTTCAGATGAAAGGCGTGGACGGTTTCCCCGTGATTCAGGTACTAGGCATCCCACATATTAAAATAGCTGCCCTTGTATTTCATTTTGTTTCCTCCCCGGAAGCGGCCACGCCGCGATGCAGCGCCACGCCCATGGCGCCGTCGTATTCCGGCACCTGCACCGCCACCTTTTCCAGCAGCGAAGTGGGAATGTTCTTCCCCACAAAATCCGCCCGGATGGGCAGCTCCCGGTGGCCCCGGTCGATGAGGATGGCCAGCTCGATACATTGGGGCCGCCCCTGGGCGAACAGCGCCTCGATGGCCGCCCGGACCGTCCGGCCGGTGAACAGCACGTCGTCCACCAGCACCACCCGCTTGCCGGTCACGTCAAAGGGCAGTCCCGTTTCCCGCACTACCGGCGCCTCCGATGCCCGGGTCAGATCGTCCCGGTAAAACCGGATGTCCAGCGCCCCGCAGGGCAGCGTGACGTTCTCGATCCGGGCAATGTTGTCCCGGAGCAGCCAGGCCAGCGTGGCCCCCCGCCGGGCAATGCCCACCAGCACCAGATTCTCCGTGCCCTTGTTTTTTTCCACAATTTCGTGGGCCATCCGCATCAGCGTCCGCTGCACGGTGGCCTCGTCCATCAGAACCGTTGTTTCCGTCATTGCTGCGCCTCCCCGGACCTTCGTCCGTCTCTGTCCGGATTATACCCTTTCCGATCATGGGCTGTCAATCCCTTTTCTAGGAAAAGCCGGCGCTTAGGCGTGTGCCGATAAGACAGTAATTTAAGAAAACTACAAAATCGGCATCTGCTAAGCAGGATTGGACAACAAAACAGGCACTCAGCTTCGGTTGAGTGTCGCCTGTTTTTGTACATCTAAGGGTCGAAAATCACCAATTTCCTACGCTGTAAGGCAAAGGGAGGACTAAATCAGAAAGGCCTTGAAAATCAAGGCATTCTGGCTTAGTCCCTTCTTTTTTTGACCGAAAACAA
>CAJLCS010000034.1 GCA_905205195.1 uncultured Eubacteriales bacterium | reverse complement strand
CCGCCTTGCGGGGAGAGGAGCAGTCCTGACACTGGTGGAGTTTTCCGCCTGCGGGAAACGGAACATAGTGACAGGTGCTGCGACGAAGTACGCGCAGCAGACTGCAAACCTTTTGTCGGAAAAGCCCGAAGGGATTTTCCGACAGTCTAAAAGCGGAGCGTATCGGTTTCGATACGCTCCGTCTTTTTTCTGTTACAGTCCCAGCGACAGGACCTTATAGCGGATCCACTCCTGCCAGATATCGTCATACTTGGCGTAAAGGTGGCAGCCGTCCGAGGAAACGGCACTGCGGAGATAGCCGTCGCCGTCGGCAAACACTTCATTGCAGTCGATGAAATACCGGTTCGGGTGGCCCAGGGTCAGGTGCTCCAGCCCACGGTTGATCTTCTCAATATTGCCGATGGAGAACGCTTCGGATTCCTGGGCCTTCCCCCAGCCTACGGTCATCAGCCCTTCCACAATGACGGATGCCCCCGGCTGCCGCTGTTCGATCATCTCCACCACGTCCTGATAGGTGCTCATCAGCGAATCGAAATCCGATCCGGCTTCGTTCAGGCCGAGGCAGATGAAGATTTTGCCGTAGGTTTTGGAATCCAGCAGAGAGCCGAGGGTCTGCTCCCCGAAATTCTCGTCGGAGCAGCTCTTGTCGGTCACGCTGTAGATGGTCATGCCCACGTCGCAGAAATAGTCTGCGGCGCCGGAGCGGGCGTAGTCCCGCAGGCCCACCGTCCGGGAGTCGCCGATGAACAATACGTCGTCAAACCAGCTGTCGTCGGCCCGTTCGCCGGTGAAGCGATAGGTCACGCTGTCGCCGTCGTCCTCGATGTCCACGGCATAGGTGGGAGGAGGCGGCAGGGTGGTTGCCTCTGTGGTGGGGACAGTCGTGCCCTCGGTGGGAGCCGTGGTCACCGTAGGCGCGGTGGACACAGTGACCGGTTTGGTCGTCACCGGCGGCGTCGTACTGCCGCCGCCCAGGACCAGCGCCCGCATTCCCGCATCGCTGAGATACAGAAACGGCATGGCAACCGCCGGTTTATTCTGGTATTTGTTCAACGGCCGCAGAACCCGATACTTCAGGTAGGCGCCGGTGACCAGCAGCAGAAGCGCCGCCGCCGCAAAGGCGCAGACCAGAGCGAAAAATCGATTTTTTTTCATAGGACACCTCAATACTTAAAATATAGGAACGGACTTTGATCCGCCGTTGCAAGGCAGTACATGATGACCCAGAAGAGCAAAAACAGCAGCACATCCGCCAGCGCGGTTCTCCGGAATTTCTTCCACACCAGGCCGGGAAGCGGCGTGGCCAGCGCGATTCCCGCGATCAGATACGGCACATACTGCTTGCCCCAGACGAAGAAGCTGTGGAGCGTGGCCCGATGGGCGCCGGTGCCGAACAGCCGGGCCAGAAACAGCATCATGCTGCGCTTGTCGCCGATGGCAAAGGGCACCCAGCTGAGCAGCACCACGAACACCGTGTAGACGTGGGCCAGTACCGGCACCTTTTTCAGCACCTTCCCCAGCCAGAGCCGCTCGTTGAGGATGAAAAACAGCAGAATCGCGGCCCAGAGCAGATAATTCGCGCCGGTGCCGTGCCACAGGCCGGTCAGAAGCCACACGAAGCTCAGGTTCAGCAGCGTCCGCAGCGTTCCCTTCCGGTTGCCGCCCATGGGGATGTACACATATTCCCGGAACCAGTTGCCCAGGGTGATGTGCCAGCGGCGGTAGAACTCGGAAACGGACTTGGCCGCATAGGGATCGTCGAAGTTTTCCGGAAGGCGGAAGCCGATGAGCTTGCCCAGGCCCAGGGCCATCAGGCTGTAACCCCAGAAGTCCAGATACAGCCGCAGGCTGTAGGCCAGCAGCGCCATCCACGCGCCGAAGGTGGACAGGCTTTCAAAGCCGATCACCGCCGCCTGACTCCACACGCCGCCCAGGCGGTCGGCCACCAGTACCTTCATGCCGAGGCCCAGAATGAACTGCTGAATGCCCCAATGATAGAACGGATAGGGCCGGGACCGACAGGCGTTCTGCTGCTCCAGCGTTTCCGGCGCCACCAGCGGGCCGCTGAGGAGCTTGGGGAACATGGTCATTTTGGACGCATAGTCCACGAAGCCCGTCTCCCGCAGCCGTCCCTCCCGGCTCACGTCAATCAGGAACGCCGCCATCTGGAACAGGTAGAAGCTCATGCCCGGCGGCAGCAGTGTGCCGCCCCGATACAGCTTGAAGAAGGCCAGAAGGCCGGTCATGGCAATCAGCCAGAAGGCCAGCCGCCCTTTTCCGCCCTTCCGGGCGATCCGCTTTCCGGCCAGATAGGTCAAACAGGTCATGCCGACGAGTACCGCCAGCATCCACGGCTTTTTCCAGCAGTTCAGGCCATAATAGGCCAGACTGGCCGCCAGCAGGACCACACTGCGTCCCTGCCGCGGCACCAGATAATACACCAGAAAAAATACCGGCAAAAAATAAAAAATAAATTCCAAACTGTTCAGCTGCATATCCACCCTGCCATCTTCCCGCCGTTTGCTTCCGCTTGCCCGTCCGTCTTCCCCCGCGGCGCCGCAAAAAAGCGGAGACGCGGCCAATTTGCCCCGTTTCCACCGCTTTTCCGGACGCCTTTTTCCTCTTTTCAGGAAAAGAGGAAAAATGTTCCCGCTTTGTCACATTTTGTAATCATTGTATCATTTTTGCAACACAAAAATCGCGCATCAAAAAGTTGACATAAAAATTATATTCGACTTTGCACGTCAAGTCAAGTGGTCCTTCGACATTTTTTTCGGGAATTCAGATTTCTTAAGAACCGCAGGAAAACGCCCCGGCGCAGCGGCGGAAATCCGCTGTGCCGGGGCCGGATTATACGGCTGCATGGCCCCCGTCCAGCAGCGTGATTCTGGCGCCGGGACCGAAGGTCCGGGGTGTGGCCGTGGTGTCGAACTGGATGATCCAGCCCTCCCGGTCCCGAGGAAGGCCGATGATCTTCCCTTCCCCGAACACCGGATGGAGCACCCGCCTGCCGACAAGGTCCGACGCGGCAGCGGGCCACGGGCCGGTTTGCTCCGTCCTTCGGCTCTGCCCCATGGTTTTCTCTTCCAGCTCCGGGTCCAGCGGCACGGCAAACTCCAGATTTTCCTTCTCCGCATTAAAGACAAACCGGCTGGGGTAGCGGAAGGAACCGTCGTAGTTGTTCCCCGCCGCATCGGACAGAAACAGCCGGTCCCGCGCCCGGGTGAATGCCACATAGCACAGCCGCCGCTCCTCCTCCAGCTTTTCCCGGGTATCCGCCCGCTTCCCGGGGAAAATGCCCTCCGACAGGCCGCACACGAATACCACCGGGAATTCCAGCCCCTTGGCCGCGTGAACGGTCATCAGCTTCACCGCCCGGGCCTTTTCCGTCTGATCCATGTTGGTGAACAGGGCCGCGTGGTCCAGATAATTGCCGAGGCTCACCGATTCACCGGCTTTCCGCTGGAAATCGTACACCGCCTGCTTCAGCTCCGCCAGATTGTCCAGCCGCTCCTCCTCGCCGCAGGAACGCAGGGCTTCTTCGTAGCCGCTGTCGCCGAGAATGCCGGACAGCAGGTCCGTCAGGTCCATGTTGTCAAAGATCGCCCGGTATTTTTCGATGAGCCGGACATAGTCTCTGGCCCGGCTCCGGCGGAACAACTCCGTTTCCAGATTGGCCATCAGCGCTTCGTACAGGCTGCACCGGTTCAGCTCGGCATAGCTTTTCAGTGCGCCGATCCGGGTCCGGCCGATGCCCCGGCGAGGCTCGTTCACCGTCCGCAGAAAGCTCACGTCGTCGCCGGAATAAACCATCCGCAGATAGCAGAGGATATCCTTGATTTCCTTCCGCTTGTAGAATTCCACGCCGGAGTACAGCACATAGGGAATCCGGTTGCGGATCAGCGATTCCTCCAGCGCCCGGGATACATAGTGGGCCCGGTACAGCACCCCCATGTCCGCATAGGACCGGCCGCCCTCGCGCAGGGCGCGCATCTGGGCCGTCACCCAGTCCGCCTCCAGCTGGCCGGTTCTGGCGTGGAAATACAGAGGCTTGGGCTGATCCGGCCGCACCGCCGTCAGCGTCTTTTTCAGCCGGTCCCGGTTCTTGTCAATCAGGGCGTTGGACGCCGCCAGAATCTGGGGCGTGGAACGGTAGTTGGTATTGAGATAGACAGTCCGAGTGCCGGGGTGACGGCTTTCAAATTCCAGAATGAACTTCACGTCGGCGCCCCGCCAGGTGTAGATGGTCTGGTCCGGATCCCCCACCACGAACAGGTTCCGGTGATAGCCGGACAGGATGTCCGCCAGCTCATACTGGTCCTTGTCAATGTCCTGAAACTCGTCCACCATGATGTATTCCAGCCGCTGCTGCCATTTCTCCCTGGTTTCCCGGCTGGTTTGCAGAATATGCAGTGCAAAGTAGATGAGATCGTCAAAATCAAGCCCGTAGCATTTGCGCTGCTCGTAAAAATAGCGGTACAGGACCTTGTCCTTCAGCGTCGTGGCCGATTGCTGCAGCGCCAGCAGCCGCTCCGGGTCGGGGGCAATCAGCGTCATTACATAGCCCCGGCCGCCCTTGCGCCAGCTGATATGGTCGATGGCCTCCTTGATGGTAAGATCCCGGCCGGAAATGCCCAGATCCTCGAACACCGTCCGCAGCATGGCCTCCTTGTCCTCCTCGTCCAGCACGATGAAGGTGGTCGGATAGCCCACCACATGGCAGTCCTCCTTCAGCAGGCTCACGCAGAAGCCGTGGAAGGTGGTAATCCGCCCCAGATCCTGATCCGGCAGCCGCCGACGGATCCGCTTTTTCATTTCGGCCGCCGCCTTGTTGGTAAAGGTGACGCACAGCAGATTGGCCGTGGAAATCCCCAGCATTTCCACCAGATACAGGTACCGGGCCGTCAGTGTTTTGGTTTTGCCGGACCCGGCACCGGCCACCACCCGCAGATAGCCCTCCGTAGCGGTGGCCGCCCGGCGCTGGTCCTCGTTGAGTTCTTCCAGATAATCTTCCATGTCGATTCCTCCCCGGTGTTTGGGCCATTGTAGCATACGTTCGGTCCAAATGAGCGGGTAAGAATCCATGCTCAGCCGTTTTTCTCCCGGTCCAGCCGCCGCAGCTCCCGGGGTGCCGCGCCGAATTCCTGCAAAAAGCGCCGGTTCATGGCGGAAAGGCTGCCGAAACCGCTTTCGTTGGCGGCCTCCGTTACGGTGCAGTCCGTCGCGGCCAGAAGCCGCCGGGCATGGTCGGCCCGCAGCCGATTGCGGTAGGCCGTCACGCTGCACCCGGCCTGCCGGGCGAACACGTCGCTGAGATAGCAGGGTGAAACGCCCACCGCTTCCGCCGCATCCGCCAGCGTCACCGGTTCCCGGAAGTGGTCCGTCAGATAGGCGATGGTGCGGCGGACATAGGCCATGGCGGAGCCTTGCTCCGCCGCAGGCAGCAGCGTCCCGGCGTGATCCAAAAGATCGCTGAGAATCATCATGGCGCAGCCGGTAAACCGGGCGTCCGCAAAGGGTGTGCGCTGGGCCGCAGTATCGAAAAGAATGCGAAATATCTGCTGCACCCGTTCCAGCAGCGTCCCATCCAGATGCCCGGTAAAGGGAAAGGCAGCGGGGGCGGTCAGTTCGAACAGCGCCAGGCCGATTTCGCTGCGAGCCAGCTTCAGCGAGTCCACAACCAGCGGCTTGCCGTCCTCCGCCAGGTCCACTTTATGAAAATCGTCGGTGCCCAGCCCCCAGAAATCCCCGGCGGAAACCGGTATAGCCCGGCCGTTGAGCCAGTGAATCCCCCGGCCGCTCACCACAATCTCCACCTCCGGATAATCGTGGCGGTGAAGCGGATAGGACGCCGTCAGCCGGGCCTCGTTGGCCCGGATGCCGCCGTGGCTTCCGGAAAGATCGTAATCGAATCGTTGGCAGCGTTCCATGGGACCGCCTCCTGCGTTTTTTCTTTATTCTAAGCCATCGGCCAAAAAAATGCAAGGTCTTCCGAAAAAGAGGCGGGACATTTTCCCGCGCTTCCGCTACAATAGCACCATTACAAAACGAAAGGATGGACCGAAATGAAAACGTACCCCCTGGGCGGTCCCTGCCGCCTGACCTTCTTCGATGAAACCCCCGGATGCGACGCCCCGGACTGCCGCACCATTGATGCCGTGGTTCCCGGCAACGTGGAGCTGGACCTGATGCGCGCTGGAATTCTTCCGGACGTGTTTTTCGGCAATAACATCCGATTGCTGCGGCCCTACGAATGGTACGGCTGGCGCTATGCCATGGAAATTGACCTGCCGGTCTGCAGCCCGGGAGAGCGTCTCCGGCTGGAATTCGACGGGGTGGACTGCTTTGCCGACTACAGCCTGAACGGCGTCTGCTTTGCCCACTCGGAAAACGCGCTGATCCCCCACGGCTTCGACGTCACGGACCTCTACCGGCCCGGCCGGAACCTGCTGGAGGTCACGCTTCATTCTCCCCTGCTCCGTGCCGCCCGGATGCAGTACGACGCCGGGCAGTGGGCTTATGGCAGCAATCACGAGGCCCTCCGGGTCCGCAAGGCTCCCTCCCAGTACGGCTGGGACATCATGCCCCGGGCCGTCACCGCAGGCATCTGGCGCAATGTCCGGGCGGTGGTGCTGTCGCCCAACGAATTTACCGATTTCTATCTGGCCACGCTCCGGGCGGACCGGAACCGGGCCACGCTGCTGTGTTCCTTTCAGGTGACCACCGACACGCCCCGGCTGGAGGGACTGACGGTGCGGCTCACCGGATGGCTGGACGGGAAAATCGGGTTCCGGGACCAGCGTCCCCTCCGGTTTGTCCGCAGCAGCTACACCTTCACCGTGGAGCATCCCGCCCTCTGGTGGCCCCGGGGCTACGGCGACGACTCGGTGGCCGACGCGGCGGTCTATACCGTCCGGGCGGAGCTTCTGCGGCAGGGCAAGCCCATTGCCGCTTACGAAACCGCCTTCGGCATCCGGACCGTGAAGCTGCTGCGGGACGAGGTCTGCGACGAATACGGCGGCGAATTTGCCTTCGAGGTCAACGGCGAACGGATTTTCTGCCGGGGCACCAACTGGGTGCCGCCTGATGCTTTCCCCTCCCGCAATGCGGACCGGTACGAATCGCTGATCGGAATGGCCAGGGATCTGGGCTGCAATATGCTGCGCTGCTGGGGCGGCGGGGTGTATGAGGACGACGCCTTTTTCGAGCTGTGCGACCGGGCGGGAATCATGGTCTGGCAGGATTTTGCCATGGCCTGTGCCTTTTACCCCCAGGACGAGGCATTCTGCGACACCATCCGGAAGGAAGCGGAGGCCGTAACCCGGCGGCTGCGGAATCATCCGTCGCTGGTGCTGTGGTGCGGCGACAACGAATGTGACGGTCATCTTTACGCCATTGCAGGCCGGGATCCCAACGAGAATATACTGACCCGGCAGGTTCTGCCCGGCGTCCTGCGCCGGACGGACCCCCAGCGGCCCTATCTGCCCTCCTCGCCCTACTCCGGCAAAGCCGTTCTGGAGCGGGCCGCCCGGCTCCGGAAAACGCCGGAAACGGAAGCCTGGCCGCCGATGGAGCCTTACAAGCCGCTGCTGCCGGAGGATCATCCCTGGGGTGCCCGGGACTATTTCAAAAACAGTGCCTATGCCGGTCTGCGCTGCGCCTTCCTCAGCGAAATCGGCTATCACGGCTGCAGCGATCCGGCGTCCATGAAAACGTTTCTCTCCCCGGACAAACTCTGGCCGTGGCAGGGTAACGACCAGTGGCTGACCCATGCCGCCGAAATGAACGGCCCCGACGGTCCCTATGCCTACCGGATCAAGCTGATGGCCGATCAGGTTTACGAGCTGTTCGGGCAGCAGCCGGAACGGCTGGAGGACTTCGTCTTTGCCTCTCAGGTGTCCCAGGCGGAGGCGGACAAATTCTTCATCGAATCGTCCCGCCAGCGCAAAGGAGCCTGTTGCGGCATTCTCTGGTGGAATCTGGCCGACGGCTGGCCCCAGTTTTCCGACGCGGTAGTCAGCTACGACGGGCTGAAAAAGCTGGCCTACTACTACATCCGTCAGTCCTCCCGCCCCGTGCTGTTTTCCTTCGGCGAGCCGTACAAGTGGAATATCCGCCTGTTTGCCTCCAACGATACCCGCCGGGCGCTGCGGGCCGTCTACCGTGTGGTGGACGGGGATACCCGCCGGGTCTGCCTGGAGGGCGCCGTCGATCTTCCGGCCAACGGCGCCGTCGGCGTGGATCAGCTGCGGATTTCCTACGCCGAGCAGAAGCTCTACCTGATCGAGTGGGAAATCGGCGGCAAACGGTACACGAATCACTACCTCCACGGTCACCCCGCCTATGACCCGAACACCATGAAGCGCTGGGTGGCAGAAATTGCGGCTTTTTCCGACCAAGAGGACTTTGAAGTGAAGGCCGCCTGCCTTCTTTCGCCGGAGGACGCAAAAAAAGCGTAAAATTTCCCGTTTCCCCTCTTGCATTTCGGGAATTCCCGTGCTAAGATAATAAAAAACTCATGGAGGCCTTTTCAAAATGATTTCTGCGTCCTTTGCAGTGTATTTTAGCTATTACTTTTTTAAGGAAAAAAGGTAATAGCGATTTTGTGCTGCAATCAGCAGGGAGTTTCAGAAGGTTCGCGCCGCACAGATTCGCATCTGTGCGGCGCTTTTTTCATGAAGGAAACAGGAGGAACAAGAACATGATCGCAGTGTTAAAAAGCGGCACTACACCCCAGCAGACCCAGCATCTGGTGGACTGGCTGAAGCATATGAATCTGGACGTCCACATTTCCAAGGGCGACGAGGTAACGGTCCTCGGCCTGATCGGCGATACCAGCCGGGTGGATATGGACCTGCTGAGCAGCCTGGATATTGTGGAAACCGTCAAGCGGGTTTCCGAGCCGTTCAAGCAGGCCAACCGGAAATTTCATCCCAACGACACCATTGTGGAGGCAGGCACCGCCCGGATCGGCGGCGGAAATTTTGCCATGATCGCCGGTCCCTGCTCCGTGGAAAACGAGGACCAGATCATCGAGGTGGCCACCGCTGTCAAGGCCTCCGGTGCTACCATTCTCCGGGGCGGCGCTTTCAAGCCCCGCACCTCCCCCTACGCCTTTCAGGGCATGAAGGACGAGGGCATCCGGCTGCTGCTGAAGGCCAAGGCCGCCACAGGCCTGCCCATTGTGACAGAAATCATGAACATCAACACGCTGGACCTGTTTGCCGACGTGGATATCATTCAGGTCGGCGCCCGGAATATGCAGAACTTCGACCTGCTCAAGGAGCTGGGCAAAACGGACAAGCCCATCCTGCTCAAGCGGGGGCTGGCCAATACCCTGCAGGAGCTGCTGATGAGCGCCGAATACATCATGAGCGAAGGCAACAGCAACGTCATCCTCTGTGAGCGGGGCGTCCGGACCTTTGAGACCTACACCCGCAACACGCTGGACCTGTCCGCCGTGCCGGTGCTCCATGAGCTGAGCCACCTGCCGGTGGTGGTGGACCCCAGCCACGCCACGGGCAAATCCCGGCTGGTGCCCCCCATGGCGGCAGCAGCCGCCGCCTGCGGTGCCGACGGCATCATGATCGAGGTCCACAACAATCCGCCCAAGGCCCTCTGTGACGGCGCCCAGTCCCTCACCCCCGCCCAGTACGACGAGGTCTGCCGGACGGTACAGCGCATCCGGGAGGTCCTGTAAATGACCGTCGGCATTCTGGGGCTGGGCCTCATCGGCGGCAGCATGGCCCGGGCCTTTTCCAAAGCGGGTCATACGGTACTGGCCTGCGAGCAGGACGAAGCGGTCTTCTCCTTTGCCATGCTGGCCGGTGCCGTAGCGGACCGGCTGGACCGGGACAACGTGGGCTCCTGCGATCTGATTCTGCTGGCCATTTACCCCGGCGGCAGCGCCGCATGGCTGGAGGCTAACGCGCCGCAGATTGCCAGAACGGCGCTGGTGATGGACTGCTGCGGCATCAAGCGGGAAATCTGCGCCTGCGGCTTCCCGCTGGCAGAGCGATACGGCTTTACCTTCATCGGCGGCCACCCCATGGCCGGTTCTCACTTCTCCGGCTTCAAATACAGCCGCTCCAACCTGTTTCAGGGGGCGCCCATGGTGCTGGTGCCGCCCCGGTTTGACGACGCCTCCCTGCTGGAGCGGGCCACCGTGGCGCTGGAGCCATGCCATTTCGGCTCCTTCCCGGTAACCACCGCCGAAGAGCACGACCGCGTCATAGCCTTCACCTCCCAGATGCCCCATCTGGTGAGCAATGCCTATATCAAGTCCCCCACCGCCCTGCGGCACGCCGGTTTTTCCGCCGGAAGCTATCGGGACATGACCCGGGTGGCATGGCTGAACGCTCCCATGTGGGCGGAGCTGTGCATGGATAACCGGGAAAACGTGCTTTTTGAGCTGGAAACCTATCTTAAAAGTCTGGAAAGCTACCGGGATGCGCTGCGGGACGGGGACCTGCCCCGCCTGACGGCGCTGCTGGACGAAGGCCGGATCCGGAAGGAGGAGGTGGACGGATGAAAACCGTAACCGTCCGTGCATCGCGCACCTATGAAGTAAAAATCGGGACCGGTCTGCTGTCCGGCCTCGGCGCGGAGGTGGCCGCTCTGGGCGGCATCCGCAAGGCGGCGGTCATCAGCGACAGCACCGTGTTCCCTCTGTACGGGCAGCGTGTGATGCAGAGCCTGTCCGACGCAGGGCTGGAAACCGCCGACTTTGTCTTCCCCGCCGGGGAAGCAAGCAAAAACGGCGCCACGCTGCTGGAAGTGCTGAATTCTCTGGCGGAAAACCGGCTGACCCGGTCCGATCTGGTGGTAGCGCTGGGCGGCGGCGTCGTAGGCGATCTGGCGGGCTTTGCCGCCGCCGTCTATCTGCGTGGCATCCGGTTCGTGCAGATTCCCACCACGCTGCTGGCCGCCGTGGATTCCTCCGTCGGCGGGAAAACCGCCGTGGACCTGCCCGCCGGAAAAAATCTGGCCGGTGCGTTCTGGCAGCCCAGTCTGGTGCTGTGCGATCTGGATACATTGACCACCCTGCCGGAGGATATCTTCCGGGACGGCTGCGCCGAGGTCATCAAATACGGCGTCCTGTACGATCCGGCACTGTTTGCCCACCTTGCCGCCCGCACGCTGCACTTTGACCGGGAAGCGGTCATTGCCCGCTGCGTGGAATTGAAGCGGGACGTGGTGGCCCAGGACGAATTCGACACCGGCGTGCGCATGAAGCTGAATCTGGGCCACACCGTGGGCCACGGCGTAGAAGCCCGCAGCGGTTTCACGGTCAGCCACGGCAAGGCGGTGGCCATCGGCATGGCGGTCATCGCCCGGGCCGCGGAAAAGAAGGGCTTCTGTACCGCCGACACCCGGCGCCAAATCGAGGAGGTCCTCCGTACCTTCGGACTGCCGACCCGGACGGAAGAGCCCGCCGCCGCGCTGGCGGACGCCGCCCTGTCCGACAAAAAGCGCACCGGCGGCACGGTCCGGCTGATTGTCCCCCGGACCGTCGGGGAATGCGGCATCGAGCCGGTGCCCGTCGCCCAGCTGGAAGACTGGATTCAGGCGGGGCTGTGACCATGGAGATGACGATCCTTCCCCATCGCCTTTCCGGCGCGATGACCATTCTCCCCTCCAAATCCCAGGCCCACCGGCTGCTGATCTGCGCCGCCTTTGCCCGGGAGGAAACCCGGATCC
This sequence comes from uncultured Eubacteriales bacterium, assembly GCA_905205195.1. Lineage (GTDB taxonomy): Bacteria > Bacillota > Clostridia > Oscillospirales > Oscillospiraceae > Faecousia. The sequence continues at coordinate 6,921 of CAJLCS010000034.1, read as the reverse complement.
TGTGCGGCGAAACGAACGAGGACATGGACGCCACCGCCGAATGCCTCCGTGCCCTGGGCGCCGACATCCGCGCCGACGAAGGCGGCTATGCCGTCACGCCGGTCCGGACGCCGCCGAAGCAGGCCCGGTTGGACTGCAGGGAAAGCGGCTCTACGCTGCGGTTTCTGCTGCCCGTGGTGGGCGCCCTCGGCGTGGACGCCACGTTCCGGCTGGCCGGACGGCTGCCCAACCGCCCCCTCTCGCCGCTGTGGGAGGAAATGAACCGGATGGGCTGCACCCTGTCCCGGCCCACGCCGGACACCGTCCGCTGTCAGGGCAGGCTGCAAAGCGGAACCTACGCCCTCAGCGGCGGCGTTTCCAGCCAGTTCATCACCGGCCTGCTGCTGGCCCTGCCCCTGCTGGACGGCACCAGCCGCATCCGGATTCTCGGGCGACTGGAATCCCGGCCCTATGTGGAGCTGACGCTGCAAACCATGGCCCGCTTCGGCGTCTTTGCCTCCACGGACCGGATTCCCGGCGGACGGCCCTACCGCTCCCCCGGCACCGTCCGGGTCGAGGGCGACTGGAGCAACGCCGCCTTCTTTCTGGCGGCGGAGGCGCTGGGAAGTCCGGTGCAGGTAAGCGGCCTGTCGCCGGACTCCGTACAGGGGGACCAGGCGGCCGCCGTGCTACTGCCCCGGCTCCGGGACGGATGCTGCCGGATCTCCGCAGCGGATATCCCCGATCTTGTTCCCGTCCTGGCGGTGGCCGCCGGAGCCTGCCGGGGCGCCGTCTTCACGGAGATCGGACGTCTGCGGCTGAAGGAATCGGACCGGGTCGCCTCCGTTGTGAACATGATCCGCAGCCTGGGCGGCATCGCCTTTGCCTCCCGGACGACACTGACGGTCCTCGGCACCGGTTTCCGGGGCGGAACCGTGGACGCCGCCCGGGATCACCGCATCGCCATGGCCGCCGCCGTCGCCGCCACGGTCTGCCGGGAACCGGTCACCGTCCGCGGTGCCGAAGCCGTGGCCAAATCCTATCCCCGTTTCTGGGAGGTTTATCAGCAATTGGGAGGTATCCTTCATGAGCAGCACCTACGGTGAAATTCTGAAGCTGTCGATTTTCGGCCAGTCCCACGGCCCCGCCGTGGGCATGACGCTGGACGGCATTCCCGCCGGGCTTCCGGTGGACCAGGAAGCGCTGCAGCGGTTTCTGGGCCGCCGCGCCCCCGGGCAGAACGACTATTCCACCCCCCGGAAGGAGGAGGACCGGCCGGAATTTCTTTCCGGCCTGCTGAACGGAAAAACCTGCGGCGCTCCCCTTTCCGCCGTGATTTATAATCGCAACACCCGTTCCGGCGACTACCGGAACCTGCTGGACTGCCCACGCCCGGGCCACGCGGACTACACCGCCCAGATCAAATACGGCGGCTGGCAGGATGCCGCCGGCGGTGGCCATTTCTCCGGCCGTCTCACCGCGCCGCTGTGCATTGCCGGCGGGCTGTGCAAACAGTGGCTGGCGGAGATGGGCGTTTCCGTCGGCGCGCATATTGCGTCCATCGCCGGAATCCGGGACGACCTCTTCGACCCCGTCGCCCCGGCGCTGGAGCGGGTCCGGGAGGATTTTCCCGTCCTCAATCCGGAGGCGGGAGCGGCCATGCGGCAGGTCATCGCCGCAGCAAAAGGCGACGGCGACAGCGTCGGCGGCATCATCGAATGTGCCGTCACCGGACTGCCTGCCGGATGGGGCGACCCCATGTTCGGCGGGATGGAAAGCCGGATCGCCGCCATTGCCTACGGCATTCCCGCCGTCAAGGGCGTGGAATTCGGCGCCGGATTCGGCGTCGCCGCACGCCGGGGCAGCGAAAACAACGACGCCTTTACCGTCCGCGGCGGCCGGGTGGAAACCGTGACCAACAACGCAGGCGGCATTCTCGGCGGCATCACGGACGGAATGCCGCTGATCGTCCGGCTGGCGGTGAAGCCCACGCCGTCCATTGCCCGGCCCCAGCAAAGCGTCCGGCTGAGCCAGATGGAGCCGGAAACTCTGACGGTGCAGGGCCGTCATGACCCCTGTATCGTTCCCCGGGCGGTCCCGGTAGCGGAAGCCGCCGTGGCCATCGCCCTGTTTGACGCGTATCTGGCCGATCCGGCCGCAAGGAGGTAACAAGATGAAAGAAATCAGTGAGCTGCGCCATCAGATTGACGGCATCGACGATGAGCTGGTCAAGCTGTTCTGCCAGCGGATGGATGTGGCGGCACAGATTGCCGCCTACAAAAAGGAAAACAATCTTCCCATTCTGGTCCCGGCACGGGAGCGGGAAAAGCTCCGGGACGTGGCCCAGAAGGCCGGGCCGGACATGGCGGGCTACGCCCGGGTGCTCTACTCCATGCTCTTTGAGCTGAGCCGCAGCTACCAAAGCCGCCAGAACGCCATCCGCTCGCCGCTGTATGAGCAGATTATGGACGCCATTGCCAGCACCCCCAAGCTGTTCCCCCGGTCCCCCATGGTGGCCTGCCAGGGCGTGGAAGGGGCGTATTCCCAGATTGCCTGCGAAAAAATCTTCAAATCCCCCATGATTATGTATTTCAAGAATTTTGAAGGGGTATTCCAGGCCATCGAGCAGGGGCTTTGCAACTACGGCATCCTGCCGCTGGAAAACTCCACGGCCGGTTCCGTCAAAAAGGTCTATGATCTGATGATTCAGTACCGGTTTTCCATCGTCCGCACCTATCGGATGAAGATCGACCACAATCTGCTGGCCAAGCCCGGCACCCGGCTGGAGGACATCCGGGAAATCTACTCCCACGAGCAGGCCATCAACCAGTGCGGCGATTTCCTGCACAACCTGACCGGCGTGAAAATCATTCCGGTGGAAAACACCGCCGTGGCCGCCCAGATGGTGGCCGCCTCCGACCGCAGCGACGTGGCGGCCCTTTCCAGCCGGAACTGCGCCGGACTGTACGGCCTGAGCTGCCTGGCCTCCTCCATTCAGGATCAGGGCAACAATTACACACGGTTTATCTGCATCAGCCGCAATCTGGAAATCTACCCCGGCGCCGACAAGACCAGCGTCATGATGATTCTGCCCCACCAGCCCGGCTCTCTGTACAAGGTGCTGGCCAGGCTGTATACGCTGGGCATCAACGTGACCAAGCTGGAATCCCGCCCGATTCCCGACCGGGATTTTGAATTCATGTTCTATTTCGATCTGGAAACCTCCATCTATTCGGAGGAATTCGCCCAGCTGATCTGTGAGCTGGACGGCCTGTGCGAGGAATTCAAGTATCTCGGCAGCTACTGCGGGGTGAGCTGATGAACTGCGGACTGTTGGGACGGAAGCTGGGCCACAGCTATTCCCCCCAGATTCACGCCATGCTGGGGGATTATACCTATACGCTCTTTGAAAAGGAGCCGGAGAAGGTGGAGGATTTTCTCCGCAGCGGCCCCTTTACCGGGCTGAACGTGACGATTCCCTATAAAAAAACCGTTCTCCCCTTCTGCGACGTCCTGTCGCCCCGTGCCCGGGCGCTGGGCGCCGTCAATACCATCGTCCGGCGTGAGGACGGCAGCCTCGTTGGCCACAACACGGACTATTTCGGCTTTGCATCGTTGGTCCGGAAGGCCGGGCTGGACCCTGCCGGAAAAAAGGCGCTGGTGCTGGGCAGCGGCGGCGCTTCCAACACCGCCGTGGCCGTGCTGAAGGCCATGGGCGCGCAGGTGGTGGTCATTTCCCGCTCCGGGGAGAATCATTACGGCAATCTGGACCGCCACGCCGATGCGTCTCTGCTGGTCAACGCCACTCCGGTGGGAATGTACCCCCATCCCGGCGTTTCCCCGGTAGATTTGGGGCGGTTTCCCCGGCTGGAGGGTGTGCTGGACATGATTTATAACCCCTGCCGGACCCGGCTCCTGATGGATGCGGCGCAGCGGGGGCTGACCTGCGCCAACGGGCTGTGGATGCTGGTGGCGCAGGCCAAGGAATCCGCCGAATGGTTCACCGGGCAGCCCATTTCCGACGACCGGATTGCCCCGATCCATGCCGCCCTCCGCCGGGAAATGGAAAATATGATTCTCATCGGAATGCCCGGCAGCGGCAAAACCACCGTGGCCCGACTTCTGGCTGCCGCAACCGGCCGTCCGGTGGTGGACGCCGACGAGGAAATCGAAAAAGCCGCCGGAATGTCCATTCCCGCCTATTTTGCCGCCTACGGCGAGGACGCCTTCCGCAAGCTGGAGACATCGGTGCTGGCGAATCACGCCATGCGCTCCGGTCTGATTCTGGCCACCGGCGGCGGCTGCGTCACCCGGCCGGAAAACGACGATCTGCTCCGCCAGAACGGCACCGTCTTCTGCCTGAATCGCCGCCCGGAGGCGCTCCCCACGGACGGACGGCCGCTGTCCCAGAAAACGGACCCCGTCCGGCTGTATGAAATCCGCAAGCCCATGTACCGGCGGGCGGCAGACGTTTTCATTGACAACAACGGGACGCCGGAGGACAGCGTCCGGCAAATTCTGAAGCATTGGGAGGAAGAAACATGAAAATTCTGGTGCTCAACGGGCCGAATCTGAATCTGCTCGGCATCCGGGAGCCGGGCATCTACGGCACCCGCAGCTTCCGGGATCTGCTGGCGCTGCTGGACCGGACCGCCGACGAGGAAGGGGTGGAAATCACCCAATACCAGTCCAATCACGAAGGCGATCTGGTGGACCGGATTCAGGCGGCCTACGGCGTCTATGACGGCATCGTCATCAACCCTGCCGCCTACACCCATACGTCGGTGGCCATTCTGGACGCGCTGAAGGCGGTAGCCATTCCCGCCGTGGAGGTCCACATTTCCGACGTGGACGCCCGGGAACCGTTCCGGCAAATCTCCTACGCCGGAATGGCCTGCATCCATACGATCAAAGGGCAGGGCCTGGAGGGTTACCGGCAGGCCGTCCGCTATCTGAAAGCGTATCTGACCAAAGGCTGAAAAAATCGCACGGAAATGACTCCGTGCGATTTTTCTTTACTTCAGAAGATCTAAAAATTCGTCCTCCGTCAGCACCGGGATGCCCAGTTCCTGGGCCTTTCGCAGCTTGGAACCGGCATTCTCTCCGGCGACCACGAAGCTGGTCTTTTTGGAAACGGAGCCGGACACCTTGCCGCCCAGATTCTCGATTTTTTCCCCGGCCTCTTCCCGGGTGAACTTTTCCAGCGCCCCGGTGAGGACAAAGGTCTTGCCTGCAAACCGGCTGTCGGTGACCATCCGGGTGCTTTGGAAATTCACCCCTGCCTGCCGCAGCCGCTCCACCAGATGGCGGGACTGGGGCTGAGCAAACCAGGAAACAATGTTTTCCGCCGTCACGGCGCCCACGTCCGGCACCTGGGTCAGCGTTTCCGCGTCGGCGGCCATCAACGCATCCAGACTGCCGAAAGCCGCAGCCAGCACCTTGCCGGTTTTGGCGCCCACCTGCCGGATGCCCAGAGCGTAAATCAGACGGCCCAGATCCTGCCGCTTGCTGGCATCGATCGCAGCCAGCAGCTTGGACGCCGCCACCGTGCCGCTTTGCCACAGGCTCTGCAGCTCCTCCGGCGTCAGGTAATACAGGTCCGCCGGGGATTTGAGGTATCCCTTTTCGATGAGACTGTCCACAATGGCCGTACCGAAGCCGTCGATGTCCATGGCGTCCCGGCTGACGAAGTGGGCGATGTTCCGGGACAGCTGGGCCGGACATTCGGCGCCGGTGCAGCGCAGGAAGGCCCCGTCCTCGTCCCGCTGGACCGGTGCGCCGCAGACCGGACAGTGGGACGGCAGATGATACGGCTCCGCCTTCGCCGGGCGCTTGGATACGTCCACGTCCAGAATCTCCGGGATGATCTCTCCGGCCTTGCGGATCCGCACCGTGTCGCCGATCCGGATGTCCCGCTGATCGATAAAGTCCTGATTATGGAGCGTGGCGCTGGTTACCATGGTGCCCGCCAGCCGCACCGGCCGGACCACCGCCTTGGGGGTCAGCACGCCGGTGCGCCCCACCTGCACCACAATGTCCTCCACCACCGTCTGCTTGATTTCCGGCGGGTATTTGTAAGCCACCGCCCATTTGGGGAATTTGGCTGTGACGCCCAGACGCTCCCGCAACGCAAGATCGTCCGCCTTCACCACGGCGCCGTCAATGTCGCAGGCCAATTCCCCCCGCCGGTCGTTGATTTCCGCGATGCGGTCGTCAATGGTCCCTTCGTCCGAAAGCAGCGTGTAGGGAATCACCTTGAACTGACGCTGCCGGAGATAGTCCAACGACTGGCTGTGCCGCCGGAAGGTCACGCCCTCCGCCAGCTGAATGTTGAAAATCAGGATGTCCAGTCCCCGGCGGGCGGCGATTTTCGGGTCCAGCTGCCGCAGGGAGCCTGCCGCCGCATTCCGGGGATTGGCGAACAGCGGCTTGCCCTCCTGCTCCTGAAGCTCGTTGAGCCGGGCAAAGCTCTTTTTCGGCATATACACCTCGCCCCGGACGATCAGATGGGGCGGCGCGTCCGGAATCGTCAGCGGAATGGAGCGGATGGTTTTCAGATTCTCCGTCACATCCTCACCCACGACGCCGTCGCCCCGGGTGGCGCCCCGGACGAACCGGCCGTCCACATATTCCAGCGCCACGGACAGGCCGTCGATTTTCGGCTCCACGGAGAAGGCTGCCTCCGGATGCTCCGCCCAGATCCGATGCAGGAACTCCCCCAGCTCCTCCAGAGAAAACACGTCCTGCAGGCTCATCAGCGGCACGCTGTGTGTCACCTTCTGAAACTGGCTCAGAGCCTGCCCGCCCACCCGCTTGGTGGGGGAATCCGGCTTTGCCAGCGCCGGGTTGGCCTTTTCCAGATCCTCCAACTCCCGCAGCAGGCGGTCGTATTCGTAATCCTCCATCTCGGGCCGGTCCAGAACGTACTACCGATAATGGGCG